>JBQCIY010000067.1:0-56672 GCA_051953275.1 Devosia sp.
CTGGCTGAGGGAATCGAAATCGCCGATGATCGCCTCGGGCGTCAGCCCCGCGGTCGCGATGTGGTCGGCGCCGCCGTCGGCGGCCCCCAGATGCCCGCCGCTTGCGTCGAGGTCGCGCAGCAGCTGGTAGTCCACCGTCCCCCCACCGACGATGACCAGGAGGCCCTCAAAGCTGAGGACCGGCAAAGGAGAGGCGCGCTCTTGCACGGGTGGTGAACTCGTTCTAGATGTTCGGTGTCTCGCTGGGGTGCTCCGGAGACGGAGCTGAGAAACACCCATTGAACCTGAACCAGGTCATGCTGGCGGAGGAAGTTCGAGATGGCAAGGGCGTGCAAGCGACCCCTCACCATTTACGTTAACCCCCAATCGCATGGCCGCAACCGAAAGGCACGGACATGTTCCGCACGACCTTCTTCGCGCTTGCGGCTCTCCTCGCTCTGGCGGCTCCGGCCGCCGCCGAGGACAAGCCCACGCTCACCATCTACACCTACGACGCCTTCGCCGCCGATTACGGTCCCGGCCCGGGGCTGAAGGCCGGCTTCGAAAAAACCTGCGGCTGCACCGTGAACTTCGTGGCCACCGACAGCTCGATCGGCGCCCTGCGCCGCGTCCAGCTCGAGGGCACGACCACCAAGGCCGATATCGTCCTCGGGCTCGACACCTCGCTCAGCGGCGAGGCCCGCGACACCGACCTGTTCGCACCGCACGGCCTGACCCTCGACAAGCTGTCGCTGCCCGCCGCCTGGACCGATCCGGACTTCGTGCCGGTGGACTTCGGCTATTTCGCCTTCGTCTACGACTCGACCAGGGTGAAGACGCCGCCGACCTCGTTCGAGGCGCTCGCCGCCGAGCCGCCCAGCTTCAAGATCGCGCTCGAAGACCCGCGCTCCGACACCCCCGGCCTCGGGCTCGTGCTGTGGATCAAGGCGGCTTACGGCGACAAGGCCCCGGCGATCTGGGCCGGCCTCAAGCCGCATATCGTCACCATGGCGCAGAGCTGGGACGAAGCGTATGGCCTGTTCCTCAAGGGCAATGCCGACATGGCGCTGAGCTACACCACCTCCCCGGCCTACCACGCCATCGAGGAAAAGAAGCCGCAATATGCCTATGCGCAATTCACCGAAGGCTTCTATCCGCAGATCGAGATCGCCGGCGCGCTGAAGTCGTCGCCGCACCTCGAGTTGGCAAAGAAATTTCTGGCCTGGCTGGTGACGCCGCAGGCGCAGGCCGTGATCCCGACCACCAACTGGATGTACCCGGTGGCCGACATCGGCAGTGCCCTGCCGCCGCAGTTTCCGCCCCGGCCCGCCAAGGTGCTGTCGCTCGACGAAGCGACCATCACTGCCCACAAGCAAGCCTGGATCGACGAAGCCCTTGCCGCGATCCGCTGACCTGGTGCTGCCGCCACGGCCGCTCCGCCTTCTCGGCGGAGTGGCCGTCGCCCTGGGCGTTTCGGCGCTTATTGGAACGCTGTTGCTTTCGATTGTTGCCGCGGCGCGAGCCGACGGTAGCGGCGGGGTGGGCCATGTCGATCTCGGCTGGCTGCTGTGGATCACCGTGCTGCAGGCGAGCCTGTCCACCGCGCTGTCGCTGGCCGCCGGGATCGCCCTTGCCTGGGCGCTGAACCGCCTGCGCTTTCCCGGCCGCGGCCTGGTGATCGGACTGTTTGCCGCCGCCATCGTCACGCCCGGGATCGTCGTCGCCTTCGGGCTGATCGACGTGTGGGGCCGCTCGGGTTGGCTCGGCGGGCTGAACCTGCCGATCTTCGGCCTCGGCGGCGTGGTCGCGGCCCACCTGATCCTCGACGCGCCGTTCGCCGCGCGCATCCTTCTGGCGCGGCTCGACGCCCTGCCCGAAACCCGGCTGAAGACCGGCCAGAGCCTTGCCCTCTCCGCCTGGACGCGCTTTGCGGTGATCGACTGGCCGGCGATGCGCGGCAGCCTGCCCGGGCTGGGCGCCATCATCTTCCTCCTCGCCTTCACCAGCTTCCCCATCGTGCTGCTGCTCGGCGGCGGCCCCGGCGTCCAGACCTTCGAGGTCGCGATCTATTCGGCCGTGCGGCTCGATTTCGACCTCAAGGCCGCCGTGACGCTGGCGCTGCTGCAGATCGGCCTGTGCGCCGCAATCATCGTCGTCAGCGCCGCATTGGCGCCCGTCTCGACCAGCCTCGACCGGACTACGGAGCCGCGCTGGCGCGACGGCCCCGGCGCCCGCGCCCTGCAGGGACTGGTGCTCGCGATCGCGCTGCTCGGCTTCGCCGCGCCGCTGCTCGCCACCCTTGCCGACGGCGCAGACGGCATTGCCGATGTCCTCACCGAGACCAGCTTCTGGAACGGCGTTTGGACAAGCTTGTGGATCGCAGCGCTGTCGTCCGCCCTCACCCTCGGGCTCGGACTGGTCGCTGCCATGGCCCGAACCGCGGTGGGCTCCCGCACCGGCCGGACGTTGATCGCCGCCCCGGCTTACGCCTACCTCGCGGTGCCGGCCGTGACGCTGTCGCTCGGCGCATTCCTGCTGGTCCGCAATCTCGGGCTCGCGCCGGAAGCGGTCGCGCCGCTGGTCGTGGTGATTGCCAACGCCCTGCTCGCCTTGCCCTTCGCCGTCGCGACGCTGGCACCGCCGCTCGAGGCCATTGCCCTCTCGCGCGGCCGGCTGATCCGCTCGCTCGACCTGAGCGGCATGCGGCAGTTCGCCGAAATCGAGTGGCCGCTGATCGCGCGCGACGCCGGGCTGGTGGTGGCGCTCGGCTTCTGTTTTTCGCTCGGCGACCTCGGCGTCATTGCGCTCTTCGGCACCCAGAACTTCGCAACGCTGCCGCTGCTGATGGTGCGCGCGCTCGGCGCCTATCGCAGCCACGAGGCCGCGGCCATCGCGGCGCTGATGCTGGTGCTGACCGTCGCCGCCTTCGTGGCGCTGCCCAAGCTGTTCGAGAGGCTTGCCCGTGCTTGAGCTCGACGATGTGCGCTTCGCTTATGAGGGCGCTCCCCCCTACCGCTTCAGCATGACGGCCGAGGCCGGCGACGTCACCGCGGTGCGTGGCCAGAGCGGCGCCGGAAAATCCACGCTGCTCGACCTCATCGCCGGGTTCCTCGCGCCGACGGCGGGACAGATCCGCGTCGATGCGGCCGACATCACCGCTTTGCCGCCGGAGCGGCGGCCGGTCTCGATCCTGTTCCAGTCCGAGACGCTGTTCGAGCATCTGAGTGCCGAGCGCAACGTGGCGCTGGGCCTGCCCCGGCCGGACCCTGCCCGCGTCGCCGCGGCCCTGGCGGAAGTCGGCTTGCCGGACATCGGCCGGCAGCGCGCGGCCACCCTGTCTGGTGGCCAGAAGCAGCGCGTCGCGCTCGCCCGCACGCTGCTCCGCGCCAAGCCGGTGCTGCTGCTCGACGAACCCTTCTCGGCGCTGGACGACGAGACCCGCGCCACCACTCGCGCGCTGGTGCAGGCGCTCACCCGCAAACATCAATGGGCTACCGTGCTCGTGACCCATCACGCCGACGACATCGCAGCCATCGGGGACAGGGTATATCAGCTGAAGAGTGGCGTCCTACAAAAGCTCAGCTGAGCCGGCTGCCGTCGCCGCGATCACGGAGTGGCCATGACCAATCCGTGTGCGGGACGAAAAGGTGGGTCTCAGCCGGCGCTGGTGGCCTTGCTGTTGCCCCAGGCGGCGAACACGTCGCTGAACAGCTTCTGCGCCTTGTCGTCCTTCTCGAGGGTGATGATGGCGCGCTTGCCCGAGGCGTAGATCAGGGCGAGGTCCATCCACTTGCGCGAAGTGAGCAGGTTGATGTTGGCGGCCGAATCTTCCGGCGTGGCGCTGAGCGCGAACAGGAACGAGTTGCCGACGACCCGGGCCGAGGCGCCGACCAGCGGCGTGCCCTGCACCAGCTCCTCGTCCTTGAGCAGGACGCCCGGCAGGCCGGCGATCGAGCCGCCGATGAAGCTGTCGGAGACGGTGAAGTTGATCTCCATCAGGTGGCTGGCCGGCAGGCTTGGATCGGTGTTCTTGCGGATCAGCACGTCGACCGAGAGGTTGCGCGCCGGAATCGTTGCCTTGCCGATCAGCGTCGGCTGGCCGTTCTCGTCGGTGCCCTTCTTCCACTCCACCGTGCCCGAGAATGGCACGGCGCCGGTGGTGCCGTTGTCGGATGCCTCGAGCAGCAGCGACTGGCTGCCGGCGACGCTCGCCGGATCGATGGCGGCGACGGTGGCGTCCTGCGGGCTCTGCGATGCAGGATTGTCGGCGCTGAGCCGGTCATTGCCATTGGCGGCAGCCGGCGACTGCAACGCCAGCGGCGCGACCGAGCTGGTGTCGACGGCCGGCGTCGGCGCGGCCGGCAAGCGGTCGTCGCTCTTGAGCTGCTGCGACGGATCGGCCGTGGCCACCGGCGTTTCGGTGTTGCCGGCACCGGTCGCCTTGGTCGCGGCGGCGGGGGCATTGGTCGCGGCGGTCGTCACCACCGGCGTGCCCTTGCCGAACATCGCATCGAGATTGATGAAGCCTTCCTGGTAAGCCCAGAAGCCGGCGCCGCCGGCACCGACCAGCAGCGCCACGAAGATGATGAGGAAGATCGTCACTGCACCGAGGCCGCGGCCCTCGCGCTGCGACCGCGGCATGCCGTCGGGGAAGGCGCGGTTGCTGCTCTGGCGGCGCGGCGTCGCAAATTCCTTGGCCGGCCGCGGCGCCTTGAATTCGCGCTGCTCGCCGCGCAGTGCCGGCATGTCGGCGCTGCGGCCGTTGAAGAAGCCGTTCTTCTTGGGCGGTGGCGCGGTCATCGGCTCGTCGTCGAGCTCGACCTCGCTGTCGGCATACTGGGCCCGCGCGTCGCCGCGCGCCTCGCGATCGAGCGTCGCGATGGCGCGGTCGATCGCGCCTTGCGGATCGCCTGGCTGATGCGGCTCGACCTCGACCTCTCGGACCGCGGCCATCGCCTCGACATCCTCGGGAACATCGAAGTGCAGCGGATCGACCTGACGCGCCGCCACCGCAGCGCGGCCGGACCGCGGATCGACGACCGGCACACGCCGGCCATCGGCAGCCACGTTGAAATTGGCGGCCGGGCGGCCCTTGGCGGCCTCGGCGCGCGCGACGATCGACGGGAGCGGCCGATCACCGCCGCCCTTGGCCGCGGCCCCGCCGCCGGCGGCCGGACGGCGCGTTTCGGGCTTGAGCTGGTCCTTGGCCGGCGGCTCGGACTTGGCCACCAGCACCGGCTGCGATTTCGGCGGCCGCGCCTTGAGCTCGGGGCCGCGGGCCGTTGCCGGAGCATGCGGCGCGGCGCCGTCGCGCTCGGCCGCGGCGATGATGTCTTCGATTGATTCGCTGGCCGGGATCGGCGCCGTGGTCTTGGCCGGCGCCTTGGCAGCCGGCTTGGGCGCCTCGGGCTTGGCCTTGGCGACCGGCTCGGCCGCCTTCGCCTTGGGTGCAGCTTCAGGCGCCGGCTTGGCCTTCGGCTTGGCCTCGGCGGCAAAAACCGGCGGCAAGGTCGGCGGCACGGCCGGCTCGGCGCCAAGCCCGGCGATATTGGCCTCGCTGGCCTCCTGCTCGACCTGGCGGATGCAATCTTCGAGCTGCAGCCGGTGAGTCGTTATGTCGCGCGCCGGCAAGGGCGGGTTGATGGCGCGGAGCTGCCCGACCAGGGCCGCACGCGCCTTTTCATACACGGCGCGTCGTGCAGCCCCATTGTTTTCGGGCAAGGCCTCTACGGCCTTGCGCAAAAGCTCTTTGTAATCCGCCATTCGCTACATTCGCTCAACTTGCGCGTGAGTTGTAGCCAAAAAACCTCAGTCTTGGAACGGGTCTTGCACGAGAATGGTATCCAGCCGCTCCGGGCTGGTGCTGAGCATTGCCACCGGCGCCCCGATGAGCTCTTCGATGTACCGTACGTACTTGACGGCCTGAGCCGGCAACTCTGCCCAGCTCCGCGCCCCTGCTGTGGTTTCCGACCACCCCTCGAGAGATTCGTAAATCGGCTTCACTGCCGCCTGGGCGTTCATAGACGCTGGCAAATAGTCAATTTTTTGTCCGTCGAGCTCATAGCCGACACAAACTTTGATCTCCTTGAGACCATCGAGCACGTCGAGCTTGGTGAGCGCGATGCCGGTGATGCCGGAGGTCCGGACCGTCTGGCGTACCAGGACGGAGTCGAACCAGCCGCAGCGGCGCGGCCGGCCGGTGTTGACGCCCACCTCGCGGCCGACGGTCGCCAGGTGCCGGCCGATCGCGTCGTCGAGCTCGCACGGGAACGGCCCCTCGCCCACCCTTGTGGTGTAGGCCTTGGCGATGCCCAGCACGTAGCCGATAGCCGTCGGCCCCAGCCCGGAGCCGGCGGCCGCCTGCCCGGCCACGGTGTTGGACGAGGTGACGAAAGGGTAGGTGCCGTGGTCGTTGTCGAGGAGCGCCCCCTGCGCGCCCTCGAACAGGATCCGCGCGCCGGCGCGACGCTTCTCGTCGAGCACCCGCCAGACCTGGCCGACATAGGGCAGGATCTGGTCGGCAACCTCGGTGAGCTCGGTGCGGATGGCCTCGGCGGAAATCTCCGCCAGCCCCATGCCGCGGCGCAGCGCATTGTGGTGGACGAGGAGCCGCTCGATCTTTTCGGGCAGCGTCTCGGGCTCGGCCAGATCGCAGACCCGGATGGCACGGCGGCCGACCTTGTCTTCATAGGCCGGACCGATGCCGCGTTTGGTCGTGCCGATCTTGAGGCCGGAATTGGAATTCTCGCGGATCGCATCGAGCTCCCGGTGGAGGCTGAGGATCAGCGGCGCGTTGTCGGCGACGCGCAAAATCTCCGGCGTCACCCGAACGCCCTGCCCGGCCAGCTTTTCGATTTCGCTGAGGAAGAAATGCGGATCGAACACCACGCCGTTGCCGATCACGCTGAACTTGCCGCGGACCACGCCCGACGGCACCAGCGCGATCTTGTAGCTCACCCCGTCGACCACCAGCGTATGGCCGGCATTGTGCCCGCCCTGGTAGCGCACCACCACGTCGGCGCGTTCGCTCAGCCAGTCGACGATCTTGCCCTTGCCCTCGTCACCCCACTGGCTGCCGACGACGATCACATTTGCCATGTTCGAAAATCCGGTCTCCCCGCCCCGCGGCCGGGTTTGACCATTGGGCGAATGCTGATAAGGCCCTTGGCCGGAGCCCGCAAGTCCCACGATGTCTCAGCTTTCCCTGGAGCGCCTCGCCGACCGGCTGATGCATCGGCCGTACGTGCTTTTGGTGCTGACCACGATGTTCTGGGGCGGCAATTCGGTGGCCGGCAAGGCCGCCGTCGGCAACATCGACCCCTACGCCCTGATCCTCTTGCGCTGGACCGGGGCGTTCCTGGTGCTGCTGCCCTTCGCCCTGGCGCCGATCCGCCGCGACTGGGCGACCATCCAGGCGCGCTGGTGGCTGTATCTGTTCTACGGTGCGGTGGGATATGCCCTGTTCAATGTGCTGATCTACGTCGCCGCCTATTTCACCTCGGGCGTCAACAACGCCATCGACCAGACCGCGATCAACGTCTTCGTCATGCTGCTGAGCTTCCTGCTGTTCCGCACCGCGGTGAAGCCGTTGCAGCTGGTGGGCGTTGCGGTGACCATCGTCGGCGTCATGCTGACCGCGACGCATGGCGACCTGAGGCGCATCCTTTCGCTCGACATCAATTTCGGCGACCTACTCGTCCTCATCGCGAGCCTCGCTTACGCCCTCTATTCGATCAGCCTGCGCTGGCGGCCGAAGACCAACTGGATGAGCTTTCTCGCCGCAAGCTTCTTCGGCGCCGTCCTCGCCTCGATCGTGTTCCAGCTCACGCTCGGCGGTGGCGTCCCGCACCTGGTCAAGGTGGTGCCCGAGGTCACGCCGCTCGGCTGGCTGATCGTCGTTTATACCGTGCTGCTGCCATCGCTGGTGAGCCAGATGCTCTACGTGCGCGGCGTCGAGCTCATCGGTGCCAACCGTGCGAGCCTCTTCATCAACCTGATCCCGCTGTTCGGCGCGATCGGCTCGGTGG
The DNA here is from genome assembly GCA_051953275.1 of Devosia sp. GTDB lineage: Bacteria > Pseudomonadota > Alphaproteobacteria > Rhizobiales > Devosiaceae > Devosia_A. Next base: position 8,007 of record JBQCIY010000067.1, read on the forward strand.
TGCTGCTCGGCGAACGGCTGGAGCCCTTCCATTTCGTCGCCGGCGGACTGATCGTCATCGGCATCCTCGTCGCCGAATGGAGCGCCCGGCGCTAGCGCGACGGCGTCAGCACCGTCGGAAGTATCTGTAGGTGTCGGGCGCGCGCATCCACATCAGATCGGGATGCAGGCCGCCATGCGCGCTGATCCAGGCCCGGATATCCGACTGGTAGGCGGCCCAGAGCGTATCGGTGGCACTCTGCAGATGCGCCAGGTGGAAACCGAAACTCGCCGCCGGCGTGACGCAGATCCTGGCGCGCGGGATATGCCCCAGCAGCACCGTACAGGCCGACTGGCACGGCCCGACGATGCGGACGCTGACCCCTTTTGCTTCGAGCGCGCTCCAGCGGGCGGCGTATTCCGCGACCGAGCCGCCATGGTCGTCGGAAATATCGATCGTTTCGGCAAGGGCCGGCGCGACGCCAAGCGCGAGGACGATAACGGCGAGCAGCATCGCCGGCCACGACACGGTCCTCGCCATGCGAACCTCCCTGTGTGAACTCCCCTCAATCTACTCCCGCCCGCCGCGCGAAACATGCACACTCGCGTGAAGCCGCCACTGGAACGGCATCTTCACGGCCGAGGAGGCAGACCGGCCCGCATGCCAAAACTGTCCGACACCGCTGCCCTCGGGCTCGCCGCGATCGTCGTCGCGACCGTGCTGCTGCACCTTGCCATCCCGCTGCCGAGCGACGTCTCCTGGCTCATCTCCGTCAACTCGCGGCTGCTGGATGGCCGGCATCTCTATGCCGAGATCCTTGAAACCAATCCGCCGATGGCCGTCTGGCTCTATGCGCTCCCGGCAGCGCTTGAGCGGCTGACGGGTATTGCGGCCGAGAGCTGGACCATCCTCGAGACCATCGCCGGAGCCCTGCTCGCCCTTTGGCTCGGGGCGTGCATCGTCGGGACCGAAACGCTTCGCCTGCCGGTTGCGGTGGCCGCCGGTGTACTCCTGCTGCTGCCCGTCGATAGCTTCGCCCAGCGCGAGCACTTCGTGCTGTTCGGCCTGCTGCCCTGGCTGGCCCTCGCCTGGCGCCGCTACGACAGCCAGCCCTTCCAGCGCTGGGCGCCGGTCGTCGCGGCCGCGGGCCTCGCGCTGGCGCTGGCCATCAAGCCACATTTTGCCCTCGTCGTCCTCGCGGTGGCGCTGCTGGTCTGCAGCCATCGGCGCGACTGGCGGCTGCTGTTCGCGCTGGAGCATTGGATCGCCGGCGGTCTGCTCGTCCTCTATGGCCTCGTCATCGTCATCGCCCATCCCGCCTTTATCGACAGCATCCTGCCGGCGGCGAGCCTGCTCTACGTGCCGCTGCGGATGGCCCCCGACCTGCTGCTCCTCGAGCCACATGCCCTGCTGATCTATTTCGTGCTGCTGGCCTCGGTGCTCTATCGCCGGCAGATCGGCGGCGGCCTGCCGGTGGTGCTGGTCGCGATTGCCGCCTGCTTCGTGGTCTACGTAGTCCAGGGCAAGGGCTGGTCATACCATCTGCTGCCCGGCACCGCCCTCGCCGCCCTCGCCTTCCTCGAACTGGCGCTGCGGGCCCCGGCGCCGCGCTGGCATATCGCAGTCCCCGCCGGTTTCCTCGTGGTGCTCGCCGTGCCGCCGACGCTGCTGGTGTTCGGCGCCCTGGCCCGGCCCGAACCGCTGCTGGCGCTCGCCCGCTACGGCCGCGGCCAGACGCTGCTGTTCATCACCAGCGACATCGGGCTCGGCAATCCCGTATCGCGGCAACTCGGCGACACGATCGTCAATTCCAGCCCCATGCTGTGGCGTGCCACCGGCGCCCTCGCGCTCCAACACACGGCCCGGGCCGCCGACGCATCGATGCTCGACGGCTACATGCAGCAGGACTACGCTCTCCTCGCACACGACCTGTCATCGGCCCCGGACACCGTGCTGGCCGAGACCGAGGGGTTCGACTGGCTCGCCTGGGCAAGGCACGATCCGGCGGTGGCCGCGCTGCTGAAGGACTACCGGCCCGATGGCGTGATCGCCACGCACGGCACCGAAGTCACGGTGCTGCGCCGCCGCTGAGCCTCAGCGCACCGGCCAGAACGGCACGAGCATCGGCACGCGTCTGCGATAGGCTGCATAGGCCTCGGCGCCCAGCTCGGCGCTGAGGAACCGCTCCTCGAGCCTGAGCTTCACCACGAACGAGGCGGTCATCACCACCGCGGCGGCAAGGCCCAGCCAGCCGGGCCTGAGCAGCAGGCTGGCGAAGAACGACAGCAGAATGCCGGTATAGATCGGATGTCGCACGATCCCGTAAGGACCGGTCTCGACGACCCGGTGGTCGGCCTTGCGCGTCACCTGCCCCGACCACAGTGTTCCGAGGTGGATGCGCGCCCACCAGGCAAAGGCGAATCCGGCCGCCTGCAGGCAGAGCAGCAGGATCGAGACCCAGTCGGGTTCACCCCAGCCGAACGAGAACCGCGGCAGCTGGAAGTTGGCAATGAGCAGGAGCGCGCCGACGACATGCAGGGCGCGATAGGGCAACTCGTCGCGCAGCGGCGGCCGCTGTGCGGCCTTGCTGGCCCATATCGCGGCGACCAGCCATGAGACCAGCCACAGCGCCCAGATGCCGCCCATGATGAGGATGTAGACTCTCACCGCTCCCCCGATCATCCCGCTTGAAGACCGTAGAGCTAGGCAAGATCGGTCGCGGGATCAAGGCGGACAACCCGTCGCATGCGCGTCGGCGGCAGGCGGGGTCGACGGGCCGCCTAGCTCCAGTCGCTGTCGGCGCCGGCAGCCTGCCGCGAAAAGCGCGGCCCGAGCTCCACCAGGAAATCCATCACCGCACGCACCCGCGGCACGGTCGCGAGGTCGCGATGCACCACCAGCCAGAGGTCGAGCGTCTGCACCTCTTCGGGCGGCACCACGCACACGAGCGACGGATCGTTGTCACCCCCAAAGCAGGGCAGGATCGCGAGCCCGAGTCCGGCGACACAGGCGGCATGCAGCAGCCGGGTCGAGTTTACGTGCAGGGCAACCCGCGATGCGCGCGCATGCTCGGCAAGCCACGGGCCGCCGCGCAGACCAGCCATCTCCTCGATCCAGGTGATGGTCTCGACCCTGGCGAAATCGATCGCGCCGGGCTGCAGCCCGCGCGCTTCGGCATAGGCACGCGACGCATAGACCGCGATGTCCACGGCCCCGATCTTGCGCATCAGCAGGTCGCCGCTGTCGGGCCGCAGCGAACGGAGCGCGATGTCGGCATCGCGGCGGGTGAGATTGACCGCCGACGCTCCGGTCAGGAGCTCGACCGCAATGGCCGGATGGCGCTGCACGAAGGGCGGCAACCCCGGCACAATGACCATGCTCGCCATGTCTTCGGTCGTCGCCACGCGGACCTTGCCCGACAAGCCCGGCTCCGCCGACGCGGCTTCGCGCTCGACCGCATGCACGGCCGCTTCGACGGCCTCCGCCCGCGCCAGAATGCTCCGCCCCGCTTCGGTCAGCACGTATCCGGTGGAACGGTGTTCGAACAGCCGTGCTCCCAGCCGCTGCTCGAGCGATTCGATATGACGGCCCACCGTCGCGGCCCCTGCCTTGAGCAGCCGCGCGGCCTCGGTCAGGCTTCCCGTCCGCGCCACGGCCAGGAAGTGCTTCAGATCATCCCATTCCATCGGCTTTTCGAAACTGGAAACCCGGTCGCCGACCCTTGCTCTACCACAATACCACACCCGGGCCGATGAATTGCGCAGTTCAACCGTCGATCGGGAGAGTAAAATGCATGACGTGAGAAGTGACGGCCAGGCGCTCCAGCCGGTATTCCTGCCGCCCGGCGGCGGACTCCGCCTGCAGTCCGGCCCCGGACGCGACCTGATCTTCAAGGTCACAGGCGAACAGACGGGTGGGCTGTTCGATTATTTCATCGTCGAGGTCGCGCCGCGTGGCGGCCCGCCGCTCCACGTCCACCACATCCAGGAAGAGACGATTCACGTCCTCAAAGGCCGGTTCAAGGTGCGCTGCGGCGACCGCAGCTTCGTGCTCGAGGAAGGCGGCTTTGCCTACCTGCCCGCCAAGATGCCGCACGCGTTCCTGAACCTGACCGACGATCCGGCGGAAATCGTGGTGGTTTACGTTCCGGGCGGCGGCCACAAATTCTATGAGGAACTCGGCCCCGTCTCGCGAGCCGCCAATCCCGACCGCAAGGCGATCGCCGACGTCTTCACGCGTCACGACATGACGCTGCTCGGCGGTCCCCTCAGTCCGGACTGACCGACGAAAATGGGGCCGCGCCAGCGGCCCCATTGCAGGTGCATCTCGGCGAGCGCTCAGGCGAAGGACAGCACGTTGGCGTGCGTCACGCCCGGCAACCGGGCGATCTCCTTGAGCTGCTTGTCGTCGACGTTGCCGTCGATCGACAGCAGCGCGATCGCGTCCCCACCGATATCGGCGCGGCCGAGGTTGAAGTTGGCGATGTTGATGCCGAGGTTGCCCAGCAGCGTGCCCAGCCGGCCGATATGGCCAGGCCGGTCCTCGTTAGTCACGTAGAGCATGGAGGGCGTCAGCTCCGCCTCCATGTTGATGTTCTTGACCTGGATGATGCGCGGCTTGCCGTTGCCGAATATCGTTCCAGCCACCGCACGGTCCTGCTTGTCGGTAATAACGGTCAAGCGGATATAGCCCTCATACGCCCCCTGCTGGTCGCGCGTCACGATCTCGACATTGATGCCGCGATCCTTGGCGATCTGCGGCGCCGACACCATGTTGACCTCCTGCATCTGCGGCTTCAGGACGCCGTTGAGCGCAGCGGCGGTCATCGGCTTGGTATTGAGCGCGGCGACATTGCCCTCGTACTCGATGCGAATGCCCTTGATCGCGTCCTGGGTCAGCTGCCCGGCAAACGAGCCAAGCGCCTCCGCGAGCTTGACCCACGGGGTGAGCCGCGGCGCCTCCTCGGCCGAGATCGAGGGGAAGTTGAGCGCGTTGGTGATCTCGCCGGTCATCAGGTACGCCGAAATCTGCTCGGCCACCTGCAGGGCGACATTCTCCTGCGCTTCGGTGGTCGAGGCACCCAGGTGCGGCGTGGCGATGAAGTTGGCCAGCTCGAACAATGGATTGTTCTGCGCCGGCTCCTCGACGAACACGTCGAAGGCCGCACCGGCCACCTTGCCCGACTTCAGCGCCTCGTACAGCGCCGCCTCATCGACCAGGCCACCGCGGGCGCAGTTGATGATCCGTACCCCCGGCTTCATCTTGGCGATGGCCTCGGCATTGATGATATTGCGGGTCGCATCGATCAGCGGCGTGTGCAGCGTGATGAAATCGGCGCGCTTGAACAGGTCGTCGAGCTCGACCTTCTCGACGCCGATCGCCTGGGCGCGCTCGGCCGTCAGGAACGGATCGAAGGCGATGACCTTCATCTTGAGGCCCTGCGCCCGGTCGGCGACGATCGAGCCGATATTGCCCGCCCCGATGATGCCGAGCACCTTGTTGGTGACCTCGACGCCCATGAAGCGGTTCTTTTCCCACTTGCTGGCCTTGGTCGAGGCATCGGCCTCGGGCAGCTGGCGCGCGAGCGCGAACATCATGGCGATGGCGTGCTCGGCAGTGGTGATGGAATTGCCGAAGGGCGTGTTCATCACGATGATGCCCTTCTTGGTCGCGGCCGGGATGTCGACATTGTCGACGCCGATGCCGGCGCGGCCGATGACCTTGAGATTCTTGGCGGCCGAAATGATCTTCTCGGTGACCTTGGTGGCCGAGCGGATGGCGAGGCCGTCATACTGGCCGATGACCTCGAACAGCTTGTCCTTGTCCTTGCCGAGGTCCGGCAGGTAATCGACCTCGACGCCGTTGTCCTTGAAGATCTGCACGGCGGTCTTGCTGAGCTTGTCCGAAACGAGAACCTTGGGCATGGCGCCCTCCTCGAAATGCTGAATGGGGGAAGAGCGGCGCGATTGATCGCGCCGCAAAGGAAGGTCAGGCAGCCGCCTTGAGCGCGGCCTTCTCGGCCGCGAAGGCCCAGTCGAGCCACTCCGTCAAGGCCTTGAGGTCGGACGCTTCGACCGTCGAGCCGGCCCAGATGCGCAGGCCGGTCGGGGCGTCGCGATAGGCGCCGATGTCGTAGGCCGCGCCGGCCTTGTCGAGCCGCGACACGATGGCCTTGGCAAACGCCGCCTGCGCATCGTCGTCGAGCAGCTTCACCGCCGTGTCGGCGATGACGAGGCAGACCGACGTATTGGAACGAGTTTCCGGAATTTGCGCCAGGAAATCGACCCAGTCGGTCTTTGCAACCCAGTCGCTGAGCACCTTGAAGTTGGCGTCGGCGCGGGCCTGCATCGCCTTGAGGCCGCCGATCGACTTGCCCCACTCCATGGCATCGACCGCGTCCTCGATGCACAGCATGGAGACGGTGTTGATGGTGGCGCCCTCGAAGATGTCTTCCATCAGCTTGCCGCCCTTGGTCAGGCGGAAGATCTTGGGCAGCGGCCGGTCCGGCTTGTAGGTTTCGAGCCGTTCGACGGCGCGCGGCGACAGGATCAGGATGCCGTGCGCGGCCTCGCCGCCGAGCGCCTTCTGCCAGGAGAAGGTCACCACGTCGAGCTTGGAGAAATCGAGGTTCTGCGCGAAGGCGCCCGAGGTGGCGTCGCAGATCGTCAGGCCCTTGCGGTCGGCCGGGATCCAGTCGGCGTTCGGCACCCGTACACCCGAGGTGGTGCCGTTCCAGGTGAACACCACGTCGTGGTCGAAATTCACCTGCTTGAGATCGGGCAGCTGGCCATAGGGCGCCTTGATGATGCGCGCGTCGGCGAGCTTGAGCTGCTTCTGCACATCGGTGACCCAGCCCTCGCCGAACGACTCCCAGGCGAGCATATCGACGCCGCGGGCGCCGAGTGCCGACCACAGGAACATCTCGACCGCGCCCGTATCGGACGCCGGCACGATGCCGATGCGGTAGTCCGCCGGCACTTCGAGCAGCTCACGCGTCAGCGCAATGGCCTTCTCGATCCGCGCCTTGGCGGGCTTGGCGCGATGCGAGCGCCCGACCAGTGCGGTCTTCAGCACGTCAACCGTCCAACCTGGACGCTTGGCGCACGGACCCGACGAAAAGTTTGGATTGGCCGGTTTCACCGCCGGCGCGGTCAGGGGCATATCTGCCATGGCGACCCTCCCAGGTCGAAAGTCTCACGGTAGGGTGAGATGTCCTGGGACGGGCTGATACTCCTCGGCCTGCGTGACCGTCAAGCCGGGTACGGACCGGCATCGTTTCCAAAAGGCTAATCCACTGAGAAACTTGCGTTTTCTGCTTGTTTGCGCTGGATAAATCCACGATTCCGGATATAGATTAGACTTTTCAATCCATAACTCTGGCCTGCGATGAGCCGCAATTTTCTGTTGATCGACCCGGAAGAACGCGCCGACGTCCTGCACGGTCTCGCCTCGCCCGTGCGGGTGAAAATCCTCCGTGAGTTGCACGTGACCGGCGGCCTCAACGTCAACGACATCGCCAGCAAGCTCGACCTGCCGCAGTCGACGATCTCGTCGAACCTGTCGGTGCTCGAAGACGCCGGGCTGATCCGCACCGAAACGCAGAAGGCCAAGAAGGGCATCCAGAAGATCTGCCGCGCCGTCTATGACGAGGTGCTGGTGATGTTCAAGGAAGACGTCGCCGTGCGCACCGACATCATCGAGGTGTCGATGCCGGTCGGCCTCTATACCAGTTGCGAGGTTTCGGCCCCGTGCGGCCTCTGCTCGACCCAGGGCATCATCGGGCTGCTCGACGTGCCCGACACCTTCCTCGACCCGGGCCGCATGGGCGCCGGTCTGATGTGGTTCACGCGCGGTTTCGTCGAATATCAGTTCCCCAACAACGCCCGGCTCAGCAAGACCGAGATCGAGGCGCTGGAGTTCTCGATCGAGCTCTCGTCCGAGGTGCCGGGCACCGCCACCGACTGGCCGTCCGACATCACGGTGACCATCAATCACCAGGACGTGGGCACCTGGACCAGCCCCGGCGACTTCGGCGATCAGCGCGGCGTCTATACCCCCGACTGGTGGACGCTGCGCGGCAGCCAGTATGGCATGCTCAAGACCTGGCGCATCACGCGCGAAGGCAGCTTCGTCGATGGCGTGAAGATCTCGCCGGTGTCGCTCAAGGACCTCGACGTCGCCAATCACCACTCGATCCGGCTGCGCATCGGCGTCAAGGACAACGCCCGACATCCGGGCGGCGTCAACATCTTCGGCCGGGGCTTCGGCAATTACGACCAGGATATCGTTCTACGCATCCACACGGCCCGCTGAGGCCGCTCGCGGGTCAAATCACCTGCGCGTCCGACCCAAACAGATGCGCATGCTGTGCATCGAGCACAACGCCGACCTTCTCGTCCGGCTCGACCTGCAGGTTGCCCTCGCCTTCGACGATGAGCTGGCCGGCGGGCGTATCGACATAAACCAGGGTGGAGTTGCCGAGTTGCTCGACGATCCGCACCTCGCCATCGAAGGCGGCGCCGTTGCCCGGCTGGCCGAGCCGCAGATGCTCGGGGCGCACCCCGATCTCGATCTCGCTCTCGCTCAGATTGCCACCGCGCGACGCAATGGTCGCGGTCCGATCGCCCGGCAAGGTGAGCGAGACGTCGTTGCCCTGCTTGCTGGCGACATGCGCCTTGAGGAAGTTCATCGCCGGCGAACCGATGAAGGCGGCGACGAACTTGTTGGCCGGCCTGTTGTAAAGCTCGAGCGGCGTGCCCTGCTGGCTGATCCGGCCCTTGTCGAGCACCACGATCTTGTCGGCGAGGGTCATCGCCTCGACCTGGTCATGGGTGACGTAGATCATTGTCGTCCGCACGTCCTGGTGCAGCTTGGCGAGCTCGAGGCGCATCTGCACGCGCAGCATGGCGTCGAGGTTGCTGAGCGGCTCGTCGAACAGGAACACCTGCGGATCACGCACCAGCGCGCGGCCGATCGCAACGCGCTGCCGCTGGCCGCCCGAGAGTTGCGCCGGCCGGCGGTCGAGCAGCTGGTCGAGCTGCAGCATACGCGACACTTCGGCGACGCGGGCGTTCTGCAGCTCCTTCTTGGCGCCGGCGATCGACAGCGAAAAAGCAATGTTCTGGCGCACCGTCAGGTGCGGATAGAGCGCGTAGGACTGGAACACCATCGCAACGCCGCGCTTGGCCGGCGCTGTGTCGGTGACTTCCGCACCATCGATGAAGCACTGCCCCGCGGTGATCTCCTCGAGGCCGGCGATCATGCGCAACAGCGTGGACTTGCCGCACCCGGAGGGACCGAGCAGCGCGGTGAACGACCCGTCCTCGACCTCGAGCGAGAGATCGGTGATCACCTGCACGTTGCCGTAGCGCTTGCTGACGTGTGAAAGTTGGACGTTGCCCATTCTGCCCCGTTTCTCGTTGTGCCCGGCTTAGCCCTTGATGCCCGCGGTGAGCATGATGGCCTGCGTCACGCGGCGCTGGAAGATGAGATAGACGATAGCGACCGGCAGGCCTGCAAGCATCGCGCTGCCGAGGTCGCGCGCATATTTGACGCCGAACGCGTCGGTCACCTGCGTGATGCCCACGGTGACGTTGAACATCGGCTCCTCGGTCGCCACCAGGAACGGCCACAGGAACTGGTTCCAGGCGCCGATGAAGGTGATGATCGCCAGCGCCGTGGTGATGCCCCAGTTCATCGGCAGGTAGAGCCGGAAGAACAGCTGGAACTCGTTGGCGCCGTCGATCTTTGCTGCCTCGCGGAATTCCTTGGGCACCGAGTCGAAGAACTGCTTGTAGATGATCACCGTGACCGGCCCGTAGACCAGCTGCGGCAAGATCACGCCGAGCCAGGTGTTGATGAGATGGAACTGGCTCATCAGCACGAAGTGATTGACGATCAGCGCCGGCACCGGGATCATGAAGCTTGCCAGGATCATCCACCACAGCAACCGCCGCCCGGGGAACTTGAGCTGGCTGATGGAGTATCCCGCGAGCGCGCTGATGATCACCACGATGATGGTGACCGAGATCGCGGTGACCAGCGAGTTGACGTACCACTGGCCGATCCTGGTGCCGAAGATCACATGCGTGTAGGCGTCGAGCGTGAAGTGCTCAGGCCAGGGCTGGAAGCCCGGCTTCACCACGTCTTCCTCTGGCTTGAGGGTGGTGATGACACCCCAGTACAACGGGAACGCCCAGCAGATTCCGCCGAGCACCGTGACGATGGTGGCAATCAGGCCGCCGATGTCGAGCGCCTTGATCGTACGGTACTGCCGCGGCGACATTGTCGCGGCGATGGGAGCGGTATCGGTCGCTGCGGTCATTTTTCGCCCCTCACCTTGAGAAGCTGGTATTGCAGCACCGAGAAGACCACGATGATCGCAAACAGCACCACCGCCGCCGAGGCTGCGTAACCACCCATGTTTTTCTGGAACGCGTTTCTATAGATCAGCTGCACCATGCCCATGGTGGCGTCGCTGCGCCCGCCATCGCCGAACAGGTAGACCTGGTCGAAAATCTTGAACTGCAGGATCAGCTGGATCGTGAGCACCAGCACCGTCACCGGCCAGATCAGCGGCCAGGTGATGCGCGTGAACTGCTGCCAGCGCGAGGCGCCGTCCAGCGCCGCCGATTCGTAGATATCCGGCGAAATGTTGCGCAGGCCCGCGATGAACAGCAGCACGTTGAAGCCCGTCAGCCACCACACGGTGACAAAGGCCACGGCCGGCATGAACAGCGACAACGTGCGGAACACATTCATATGCGTGCCGGCAAAGATCGCGATGATCGGCTGCAGCACGCCGAATTGCTGGTCGAGCATGAACAGCCAGATGCGATAGACCACCGACACCGGCAGGATATAGGGCAGGAAGAAGCAGGCGAGCACGATCGACTGCGTAAAGCCCTTGAGGCGATTGACGCCGAGCGCGATGAACAAACCGAGCAATGTCGATGGGATGACCGACAGCAGCACGAAATAGGCGGTGTTCCAGAACGCCACCGAGAACAGGCGGTCGTGGAACAGCCGGACGTAGTTGCTGATGCCGTTGAAGGTGCCCGGCCCGATCAGGGGGGCGTTCTGCAGGCTGAGCCAGATCATCTGCAGCGTCGGATAGATGAAAAGCACGGCGTAGATGATGACGAAGGGCAGCGTGAAGACCAGGGCCGCCCACCATTCTGATCGGTCCTCCCGTCGCGGGCGGCGTTCGACCAGCGGTTGCTGCGAGGTCGTCTCGGTAATGGTCGTCATGGCACGTCCTCTGAGGTCGGGCTGGGCCGGCAGCATACACTGCCGGCCCGATAACCCCAGATCGTCTTACTGAACCTGACCCTGCAGGTCGCTCTGCATCTGGCTGATGGCGTCGGCCGGATCCATTTCGCCGTTCATGCCCGGCATCAGGTAGTTGCCGGCGGCGTCATAGACCGGCGAAGCCACGCCGGCGAGGGTCGAAACCGGATCGAACACGGCGGTCGCCGCGAGGCTCGAATAATCCGAATTCGGCTTCAGGTTCTTGAAGTCGTCGCTGCTGCGGACCGGCGCGAAGGCCGGCAGGTGGCCGCCACCGGCCCACGACAGTGAGTGCTCGTTGAACCAGTGGATCATGTCGAGCACTTCCTTGCGCTTGGCGGCAGGGACTTCGTTGCCCTTGCGGTCCGGAATGGCAAAGGAGTGCGAGTCGGCCCAGGTCGCGGCATGATCGTAGAACACCGGGATCTGGATGGCGCCCCAATCGAAGAGCTGGCCCTTCTTCTGCAGGTCCACCATGGTCGGCACTTCCCACACACCATTGATGTGCATGGCCGCCTTGCCCGAGGTGAACAGCGCGATCGAGGCCGGATATTCGGTCTTGGCCGGGGTGTAGCCGTTCTTCACCCAGCTGTTCATCTCGGTGAGCGCCTTGGTCGCGTCGGCGATGTTGGCGTCACCATCGAGGAACTTGTTGTCGGCGCTGAGGAATTGCGCGCCGTTCTGCTGGTTGAACAGGGTGTAGAAGATACGCCACATTGTAGCGCCGTCGGCGGTCGGGATCGACAGCGGCGTCACGCCGGTCTTGGCCAGCGCGGCGAGCGCGGCGTCGAAATTGGCAGCGCCATCGAGCCCCTTGGGCTTGCCGTCGTCGCCGAGCAGGCCCGCCTTCTTCAGCTCATCCTTGTTGTAGTAGAGGATGATCGAGTGGATATCGAGCGGGATGGCATACTGCTTGCCGTCCGGCCCCTGCGCCTGCTTCCAGTTCGCCGGTTCGAAGTCCGACGACTTGATGCCAGAGGCGGCCTGTTCCTCGGGGGTGATCACGCTGAGCGCGCCCGTGGTGATGCCGAGCGGAATGCGTGATTCATGGTAGGTCATGACGTCCGGACCCTGGCCGACGGCGGTCGAGGTCTGGACCTTGGTGTAGAACGGGGTGCCCCAGTCGAGCGTCGTCGCCTGGATCTGCACCTGGCCCTTGTGCTCGGTGTTGAACTGGTCGATCAGCGCCTTCATGCGGACACCGTCGCCGCCACCGAGGAAGTCCCACCATACGATGGTGTCTTCGGCGAGTGCGCCGCCGACGCCCACGGTCAGCAAGGCCGAGCTCAATAGAGCTGCCCTGACGATATTTCGGATCACTGCAATCCTCCCATTGTTGAACACGCGGCCTCCCCCTTTTGGGTGATCGGCCGGAACGTGGCGGCGGACATCCCTCGCGCCCATAACCGCTAATATGGACCATATGCACATCCAAACTACCGATCAATACCGGATTTGTCGTTCCTGATCTTTGGTGGACTCCGTGAGTCTTTCAGACCTCACGATATTAAAATCCGGTTTGCAGTGTGCATCGTTCTCCATCTGTTGGCTCGATCGCCAGGAATACGCTCCCTCTGCCCTATTCCTCCGGGGTTTTTTTCGACGACGAGACACGTGCAGCCGCATCCGGACGCCCTCGGTCCGAATGCGACAATGTTACTGACCAACCCATGAGGCCAACCCCGGAATCCGGCTTGACGAGCCCCGGGCCGATCGGCTCCAATACGCCCAACTACCCGATGTGCATCAATAAGTCGGGTTTTCAGGAGGGCTTCCATGCGGGTCACCGTCACCGCGCATCGCGACTACACGATTTCCGACATCGACGACCGGCTCTACAGCGCCTTCCTCGAGCATCTCGGCCGGGCGATCTACACCGGCATCTACGAGCCGGGGCACCCGACCGCCGACAAGAACGGCATGCGTGGCGACGTCGCCAAGCTCGTGCGCGATCTCAAGATTCCCTATGTCCGCTATCCGGGCGGCAATTTCGTTTCGGCCTACAACTGGGAAGACGGCATCGGTCCGCGCGAGAAGCGGCCGACCCGCCTCGACCTTGCCTGGCACACCTCTGACAGCAACGCCGTCGGCGTGCACGAATTCATCGACTGGTGCGAGGCCGTCGGCACCGCGCCGATGCTGGCCATCAACCTGGGCTCGCGCGGCCTCGACCAGGCCCGCAACTTCGTCGAATACGTCAACGGCCCGACCGGCTCGTACTGGGGCGACCTGCGCAAGAGCAACGGCCACGCCGATCCGTTCAACGTCAAGCTCTGGTGCCTGGGCAACGAGATGGACGGCCCCTGGCAGGTCGGCCACAAGACCGCCGACGAATACGGCCGCCTCGCCAACGAGACGGCCAAGGCTCTGCGCGCCTTCGACAAGTCGCTCGAGCTGGTGGTCTGCGGCTCGTCGCATTCGAACATGCCGACCTATCCCGAGTGGGAGCGGGTCGTGCTCGAGCACACCTACGAGTCGATCGACCACGTATCGCTGCACATGTATTTCGCCAACCGCGAGAACAACACGGCGAACTACCTGGCGCTGAACCACAAGCTCGACACCTATATCGGCACCGTTGCCTCGACGATCGACTTCGTTAAGGCCAAGAAGCGGAGCAAGAAGAACGTCACCATTTCGTTCGACGAATGGAACGTCTGGTATCATTCAAACGCCGCCGACCGCGCGGTGCTCGATGGCAACAGCGGCTGGCCGCACGCTCCGCGGCTGCTCGAGGACGCCTACAATTTCGAGGATGTGCTGCAGGTCGGCTGCATCCTCAACACCTTCATCCGCCGCTCCGACGTGGTGCGCATCGCCTGCATCGCGCAGCTCGTCAACGTCATCGCGCCGATCATGACCGAGCCCGGCGGGCCGGCCTGGAAGCAGACCATCTACTATCCCTACTACTTCGCCTCGATCTTCGGCCGCGGCACCGCGCTCAACCTCAGCGTCGACAGCCCCGGCTACGATGCCGACATTGCCGACAACGTGGCCTATGTCGATGTCGCGGGCGTGCACGACAAGCAGGGCAACACCGTCACGCTGTTCGCGGTCAACCGCCATGCGACCGACGATGCCGAGCTCGCGATCAACCTGCAGGGCTTCGGCACTGCGCGCGTCATCGACCACCAGGTCATGACCCACAAGGACCTGCGCGCGGTGAACGGCCTCAGGACCCAGAACGACGTCGTCCCCAAGGCTGGATCCGGTCTCAAAGTGGATGGCAGCAACCTCACCGGCAAGCTGCCGCCCTACTCGTACCAGATGATCCGCCTGCAGGTCGGCTGACGACATTTCGAGCTTCCGGGCCTCACCACCCGGAGGAACCGGCCCCACGGCCGGACCTAAGACGGATCGGATGGCCGCCGCCTCCCGCGCGCCACCCGATCCGCTTTTTCCCGGATTTGCGAGAGACGCGACATGACCGACCAGACCTCAGTGCTGCATCCACGCCCGCGCGTGACGCGACCCGACTGGGTGGACCTCAACGGCACCTGGCAGTTCGCCTACGACGATGCCGATGTCGGAATCGCCGAGCGCTGGCAGGAGAATCCGGGCAAGTTCGACCGCCAGATCGTCGTCCCTTTCGCGCCCGAATCGGAGATGTCCGGCATCGGTGAAACGGGCTTCCACCCCGTGCTGTGGTATCGCCGCACCTTTGCGGCCCCGGCAGGCGCGGGCCGCGTCCTGCTGCACTTCGGCGCCGTCGATTACCGCGCCGGCGTCTGGGTCAACGGGGATCTCGTCGCCACCCACGAGGGCGGCCACACGCCGTTCACCGCCGACATCACCGCGAGCCTCCGGCCCGGCGCCGAGCAGGTCGTGGTGGTGCGCGCCGAAGACCAGCCGCATGACGTCACGCAGCCGCGCGGCAAGCAGGATTGGCAGGAAAAACCGCACGCCATCTGGTACAACCGCACCTCGGGCATCTGGCAGACGGTGTGGCTCGAGCCGGTGCCGCACACCTATATCGCCGACTTCCAGCTCACCCCGGACCTGACCGACGGCAGCGTCAAGGTCGAGGCCACGCTGAACACGGCGTTCTCCGGCTTCCTGCATGTCCGGCTCACCGCCCAGGGCGTCGTTCTGGCCGAACAGAGCGTGCGGCTCGACGGCGACCGTATCGAGACCCGCCTGCAAATCCCGGCCGCGACCAACGGCGTGCATCGCAACGACCTCTACTGGACGCCCGACAACCCGAACCTCATCGACGTCAGCGCCACGCTGCTCGGCGCCGACGCCAAGTCCGTCGACAGCATCCAGAGCTATTTCGGCCTGCGCAGCGTCGGGATCGCCAATGGCCGCTTCCTCCTCAACGACCGGCCGGTGTTCATGCGCTCGGTGCTCGAACAGGGGTATTGGCCGAAGTCGCACCTCACCGCACCGAGCGCCGAGGCGCTCAAGCGCGAGGTCGAGCTGATCAAGTCACTCGGCTTCAACTCGGTGCGTATCCACCAGAAGATCGAGGATCCGCGTTTCCTCTACTGGGCCGACCATCTCGGCCTGATGGTCTGGGGCGAGATCGCCAACGCCTACGAGTACAATGCCCAGGCCGTCGACCGCCTGACCCGGGAATGGCTGAGCGCCGTCAAGCGCGACCGCAGCCACCCATGCATCGTCACCTGGGTGCCGATCAACGAGAGCTGGGGCGTCTCCGACATCGCCATCCGCCGCGACCAGCAGGATTTTGCGACGTCGCTCTACTACCTCACCAAGGCCATCGACCAGACCCGGCCGGTGGTCTCCAACGAAGGCTGGGAGCACACCATCTCCGACATCTGGGGCCTGCACGACTACACCCAGTTCAAGGCGCATATCGCCGAGCGCTACGGCACCAAAGAGGCGATCGAGCGCACGCTCACCGAGATGCGGCCGACCCGCAAGCGCCTGCTGCTCAGGCCCGAGGACCGCCGCGGCCAGCCGGTGATGCTCACCGAGTTCGGCGGCCTGTCGATGCATCCCAAGACCGGCCAGGCCTGGTTCGGCTACGCCACCGCCGAGAGCGACGACGAGTATCTCGCCATGATCAAGTCGCTGTTCGACGCGATCTACGACAGCACCGATCTCGCCGGCTATTGCTATACGCAGATCACCGACACTTTGCAGGAGACCAACGGCCTGCTCGACGAGAATCGGAACCCCAAGCTGCCGGTCGAAAAGCTGCGCGATATCATCATGCGCCCGAGCAACGCGGTGCCCAGCGAGTCGCTCGACGTGGCGCGACAGAAGGCACTGCGCATCAGCTTCGGCCAGGTGGTCTGAAGCGTGCCGCCAACCGGCCGGCCCGCAGCCCCCTTCGCCGGCGGCCGCGCCGACTGGCTCGACGTGCTCAAGGTATTGCTCGTGGTGGGCATGATCTGTGCCCACTGCATCCAGTTGCTGATGGTACGCCCGACGCCAGCCGAGTCGGTGGTCAGCAACTTCATCAACATCATCACCTTCTCGGGCTTCATGCTGGCCTTCGGCATCGGCATCGGCCTGTCGCGACGCGACAAAAGCTGGGGCCAGCGCCTGTGGCCCGTGCTGCTCCTGCTCCTTGCCACCTGGACCTCGGAGTTCGCCTTTGCCGTGCTGGTCGACAGGCAGGCGATCGGCCCCGAGCTTCTCCTCCCGCTGCTGACGCTCCGCCGGCTCTACGGCTGGAGCGAGTTCCTCGCGAGCTTCACCGTGCTCTACCTGGTGATTGCCGTGGCGAGGCCCCTGCTCGTCGCCGTCGCCACGCGCTGGCCGCTGCTGGTCATCGCGATCGTCGCCTGCCTCGCCTCGACCTGGATCGTCCTGGACACCGGGTTGCCGCTCGTCCCCACGATCGTCGGCACCACCGATTTCGCCAGCTTCCCGCTGCTGCCCTACCTGCCGTGGTTTCTCGTCGGCATCGCCATGGCGCGCCGCGTGCGGCTGCCACCACTGCTCGAATGGATCGCCGCTCTGCTCGGCACCGCCGCGTTCGCCTACTCCCTTTGGCAGGATCACGACCTGCCCGGCCGCTTCCCGCCCACGGTGCTGTGGATCGTCGGCCCGGCGGTCCCGCTACTGGTCTACATCACGCTCGCGCTGGGCATCGGCCGGCTGAAGCCGCCCGGCTGGCTGCTTGGCACCGGCCGGCACGTGCTGGCGGCGCTGCTCGTCTCCAATCTTGCGATCTTCACCTTGCGCTGGCGCTTCGGGTATCGCCTCGGCTCGCCCTGGTGGGAACCGCTGGTCATCGCGGCCGCCATCGTCATCGGCGCAACGATCTGGGCCAACCTGCTGGACATGCTCCGCCTCCGGCGCGGAGCCGCCACGAGGACTGCGGCCGCCTGAGCCTCAGTGCGCTTCGACGAACTCGATGCCGGCGCGCGTCTTGCGCCACATCGCAGCGAGCCCGCTCAGCACCGCGGCGGCGGCGATGACACCAGCGAACACCAGCAGTTTCTGTAGTGTCGGCCCGTCCTGACCGAACGCCACACGATACATGATGCGGCCGGGAATGAAGGTCAGCAGCCCGGTCACCACCAGTGCCAGGAAATAGAGATACTCCATGGTCCGGCTGTGTGCCTTGATGTTGCCCCGCCGCGCGAAGCCGATCCCCCGCCACAGCATGACCAGCGTGAAGATCGAAATCAGGTGGATCGGGCTGAACAGCCACCACACGCGGATCGTCCAGATCAGGAACGACGACAGCGACACCATCAGCATCAGCGCCACCCAGCTCGCGCCGATGAACCGATGCACCGGGTCGCCCTTCTTGCGAAAGAGCTGCACCGCGCCCAGCAGCAGCGCCATCACTGCGGACACCGCGTGCACGACGATGATCGTGGGCGCCTCGAGCAAGGGGGTGAGCGTCATGCGTGACCTCGGCGATACCTGCAGGAATCGAACCGGAGGACCATGCCAGCACCGGTAACGCACGTAAATGCCGCGGCTCAGGGACTGCGCGTCGCCATCACATAATCCGCGACGAAACTCCTGAGCTCGTCCGGCTCGAGGTCCGAAACGGCGGTAAACGCAAAGCCGTCGCCGCTCCATTCCACCATGTTGTAGCCGCCCGACGCCAGCGGCTTCGGCGCCGCCGCCGCGGTCGTTCCCGGCCGCGCCACCACCGAGATCGTGTGCTCGTTGTGGCGATAGACCAGCGTCGGCACCGGCTGCTGGCCGATCACCTCGACCCGGCCGCCGACCAGCGGATAGCCTTGCGTCGCAAGGTCCGGTGCCGGCGGCGAGAGGCCCAGATGCGCATCGAGATAGGGCTTGACCGTATGCCGGTCCGAAGAGAGCACGTCGACGGAGCTGGCCGCGAGCAGGCTCCGGCGATGCGCGTCGGCCACCAGCGCCTCGAACGAGGTGCCGCGTGGCGAGCTCAGGTAATAGGTGGCGCTGCTCACGACCAGCGCGGTGATCACCACCGCCGCGGCGATGTTCTGCCAGCCCTCAGTCCAGCGGCGCGCCGGCTTGGCGGCAGTCGCGGACGCAGGCGCCGCCATCGCTTCGATCCGGGCAAGGAAATCGGGCGAGACCGCCGGACGCTCCAGCGCCGCGACCACCTCACGCGTCGCTTCGATCTCGTCGCGCGCCGCGGCCAGCGCCCGATCGCCGGCGATCCGGCTGGCCCAAACCGCCATCTCGCGCGCCTCGAGCTCCCCGTCGACAAAGGCATTGAGCGCCGTGCGTTCGTCGTCGCTGATGATCCGGGTCATTGCTCTGCCCTCTTCACCGCGGCTGCCAGTTGCTGGCGGCCGCGGGCCAGCCGTGACATCACCGTTCCGATCGGCAGATTGAGCACCTCGGCGATTTCCTTGTAGCTGCAGCCGTTGATGTCGCGCAGCACCAGCACTTCACGCGTCGGCAGACTAAGCGCTGCGATTGCTGCCGTCACCGTCCGCTGGTCGGCCTGGCGGATGAGCTCGGATTCCGGCGTCGGCTGCAGTTCGGCGCCGCCCGGTGCGTTGGCCGACGTCGCCTCGTCGATGTCGGCGAGATCGCCCACCATCACCAGTGCGCTCGAGCGCTGCCGCGCCAGCCAGCTGAACGCGGTGTTGCGCACGATGGTCAGCATCCAGGCGCGGGCGCTGCCGCCGCGATAGCCGTCGAGGCCACGCAGCGCGCGCATGCAGGCGTCCTGCACGATGTCCTCGGCATCGCTGGCATTGCCGGCCAGCCAGCGCGCAAGCGCCAGCCCGTCGGCCAGATGCGGCACGACGATCTGATGAAACAGCTCTGCCGCGCGGTCCTGGTCCACTGCCTGCCTGATCTGAGGCCGATCGGTGCGCCCACCCGAAGGCGCGCGCACCATGTGCGGGGTGCCCGTCACTGGACGACGATCTCGCCCTTCATGAACGGGTGCAGGCCGCAATGATAGCTGATCTTTCCGGCTTTCGCGAAGCTGAACGTCACCTTGTCGTTGGTGTCGAGCCCATCGGAATGAAAGCTGCCGTCATCGGCGATGACCGAATGGATCGTGTCGTCACCGTTGATGAAGGTCACCGTGTCCCCAACGGCGATCGTCGTGGTCTTCGGCGCGAAGGCGAAGTTGGTGATCGTCACCGTCACGTCCTTGGCGAACGCCGGCATAGAGAACGCAAGTGTCGCAAGGCCGGCCGCCATGGCGAGGCTGCGGGCGGTACGGGGGAGGCGCAAAGGCATGGTCATGTCCTGGGTTGGAAGGAAGCTGAGGCATGGGAGCCTCAGAGGGTGCTGTCGGTGATGGCGAGGTCGCGCTGGCCGACCACGTAGTTGACGGAGGTGAGCCCGAGCAGGCCCTTGAGCTGCTCCGCCGGCACGATCATCGGTCCGGGTGCGGGCGCGCTTCCCGGCGACGGCTGCGGGAAGGCGGTCGAGCGCGCCGTGTGGAAGGTCATGTTGCCTTCGACCTTCTGGATGATCTGGTGGATATGGCCGTTGAGCACTGTCACCGAGCCGAAGCGCTGCAGCAGCGCCAGCGCCTGTGCGCTGTCCTCGGTGCCCCAGCCCCACTGCGGATAGATCGTCCACAGCGGAATATGCGCGAATACCACGATCGGCTGCGAGCTCGGCCGGTTGGCCAGGTCTTTCTGCAGCCAGTCGAGCTGTTCCGGCCCGAGGTTGCCGAGCCCGCCCGCCTTGAGATTGACGACGTTGACCAGGCCGATGAAGTGAACGCCGTTCTGGTCGAACGAGTACCAGCCCTGCCCCCACGTGTCCTTGCCGTAGCGGTCCATATAGGCCTTGCCCTGCCCGGCATCGACCATGTCGTGCTCACCGGGTACGTAGTGTGTGACGATCCGGGTCGAGCCGATGATCTGGTCGGCGTCGTCGAACTCGTCCGGCTTGCTCAGGTGCGTGATGTCGCCGGTGTGGATCATGAAGTCGGGCTTCACCGCCAGGCCGTTGATCCGCCCGATCGCTTCGTTGAGCGTATCGACCGCCGTGATGTTGGCTTCCTTGTCGAAGCCGATGTGGCTGTCCGAGATCTGCAGGAACGTGAAGTTGCTGCTGGCGGCTTCCGCCGCTTGTGCCTCATCTAGCAGGTTGAGCGACTTTGGGATGCCCCCCGACAGGGTCCAGATCACCCCGGTGCCGGCCCACACCATGCATTCGAGCGCGTGGCGGCGGCTGAGCTTGCGCGGCTCCGCCTCGCTGTTGTCGGTCATTTGTTGGTCTCCTCGAGCGCCATGGGGCGCACGTCGAGGAGACCGAGGCGGCCGCCGGAAAATTCCGGCCGCCCGATCACAGCCGCGTGAAGCTCACAGCTGGCCGGTGCGCCTGAGCTCGGTGACCACGCGGTCGGCCATGTGCACGCAGCGCTCGCCGTCGAACGGGAAGAGCGCGCTGAAGGCGAGGCTCAGCCGGTTCTCGAGCGCGGTCCGCAGCATCCGGCGGGCGCGGAACAGGCGGGTGTTGACGGTCTCGAGCTTGATCCCGAGCTGGGCCGCCGTTTCCTCGCCGCTCAGGCCCTCGACGTCGCGCAACACGAACACGGCGCGGAAGCCGTCCGGCAGCGCATCGACCGCCTGTTCGAGCAGCTCGCGGATTTCCTGGCGGGACATGGCGGTCTCCGGATCTGGCGTGGTTTGCAACAGGGGGAACTGGATGATCTGGGCGCTGCTGGATTGTTCGAGCTCGACCTGCTCGAGCCCGGTGGTCGGACGCGTCTTGCGCATCCTGCCGAACGCCTCGTTGAGCACGATGCGGGTGAGCCAGGTGCTGAGCTGTGCGTCGCCGCGGAAGGAGCCCAGATGCGTGAAGGCCTGCACATAGCCGGCCTGCACCACGTCCTCGGCGTCGGCATCGCTGCGGACGATCGCCCGCGCCGTACGGAACAGCCGCTGGTTGTAGCGCCGGATGATTTCCCGCACTGCCGCCTCGTCCCGCTGCTGCGCCCTCGAGACCAGCTCCGCTTCCGCGATTTCGGTCAGATCTGGCGCGGTCGCTGCCCTTGCTCCACTCATCTCAAGTCCCTGCAGTGTTCGCCTTGCTCAGTATAACGGATCGCGAAGCCGAATGCTCCGCGATCTCGCCTCGATTGCATCAGGGCGGCGTGATGACCAGCGTGCCGGTCATGCCCGGATGGAACTTGCAGTAGAACGCCACCGTACCTGCAGCCCCGACTGTCATCGTTGCCGAGCTCTTGGCTGGCAGGTCGATGTCGAAGCTCTTGTCGCGCGCCGTTGCCGAATGCCGCAGGATGTCGTCGTTCTGCCAGACGATGGTGTCGCCCGGATGCAGTGTCGCCGGAACCGGTCCGAACTTCATCTGCTGGAGGACGATCGTGTATTGCGCGGCGGTGGCGCCGATGCTGCCGGCGGCCACGAGAGCCGCCGCCAGAACCGCAACCCTGAGGATGCGCATCGGCATGCTCACTTGAACGCCGCCGCAACCATCTCGGCGTGCTTTTGGTGCTCGGTGAAGAGCGTCAAGCCCTGCTGCAGCAGCGCCTTGAGATCGGCATTCTGCGCCGCCGGAATGAGCGTCGTGCTCAGCGCCTCGTTGACCGTCTTGTGGAAGGCGACCTCGTTGTCGATGTACGCCTTGTCGAACGCCGCGCCGTCGAGTTTGGCAAGCTCGGCGAGCTTGTCGGCTGCCGCCTTGTTCAGCGCCTGGCTGGTCGGATTGTCCTCGGGGGTGACGTTGAGCTTCTTGACCAGCGCCAGCGCCTGGTCGTTCACCGCCTTGTGGTCCTCTTCCATCTGCTTGGCGAACGCGACGATGTCGGCATTCTTGCTCTTTTGGATCGCCTGCTCGGCGGCGGCGATATCGATCTGCCCGGCAGTATAGGCGATATGGGCGATCTGCGGGTCGGTCGGCGCATCGGCGGCAATGGCGGCCCCACTCAGCCCCATCGCCAGCAGCGCGGCGATCACGATGGTCCGGATCATTCGTTTCTCCTTTGGCACGGCGGCTCTTGTTGTCCGCGATCCATTGGATGCGGCCGCCCGGAGAATCTTCCCGCCCCGTCGCCGCCATGCTAGGAAATGCCGGGGGACTGAGGGGACAAATCGATGTTTTCACTGCGCAAATTCGCGCTGGCCACAGGGCTGGCGCTGCTCGCCATGCCGCCTTTTGCAGCCGTCGCCGCCTCGTTGACCGACGAGCAGAAGGCCGAGGCGATGGACTTCGTCATGCACGACGCCACGTTCACGCTGTTTCACGAGAGCGGGCACCTGTTGATCCACGAGCTCGGCCTGCCCGTCCTCGGCCACGAGGAGGACGCCGCGGACGCCCTCGGCGTCATCCAGATCTTCAAGACCACCAAGGACGCCGATGAGTTGGCCGCCACCATGAACGATGTCGCCGACGGCTGGTACTACAGCTGGCAGAACGCATCGGACGACGAAGTCAGCGAGGACGTTGCGAGCTACGACGATCACAGCCTCGACATTCAACGGGCCAATGCCATCGTCTGCATGATGGTTGGCGCCGATCCGGATACGTTCAACGACACGGCCGACCAGTTCGAGTTCGACCAGGACACCAGGGACGGCTGCGCCGACACCTACAAGCAGACCTTGGACTCGTGGGACAAGGAGCTGCGGCCCTACCTCGCCAAGGCCCCCGGCCCGAAGATTTCGATCACCTACGAGGCCGCCGGCAAGTACCAGAAGTACGCCGACGAGCTGAAGAAGCGCGGCATCCTCGAAAACCTCGCCAGCATTCTCAGCAGCACCTATGCCCTGCCGCGCCCCATCACCATGGTTGCCAAGCAGTGCGACGAGGCCAACGCCTACTACGCCGAGGAGGACCACTCGATCACCTACTGCTACGAGCTGGCGGACGACGAGTACAACCTGGGGGTCAAGAGCCTGTTCGCGGACGACAAGAACGCCGGCTCGCAGTCCGGCGACGGCAACTGAGGGTGGGATCGCTGAAGCTCGGGCCGCGGCTGTTCTATTCCGCCACGGCCGGCGCCGGAGCCTGGCCTTCGTTGCGGCCGCGCAGCTGCTTGTGCGGCATCAGTGCAGTGATGATGGCGCCGGCGAACATCATGCCCGCATTGGCATAGAACAGCACGGCGAACGGGAACGTGTCGGTGACGTGCGGCAGGCTGCCCCCCGCTTCGGCCCCGAGCGGAATGCCGTAGCCGAGCGCGATGGCGCCGAGCACCGCCACGCCGAGCGCGGCGCCAAGCGAGCGCAGGAACGTCAGCATGCCGGTCGCCACGCCCAGATGCTGCTGGTCGACGCCGTTCTGCACCGAGACGGTCGTCACCGGGAACGTGGTGCCCAGGCCAAAGCCGATGACCACCAGCAGCGCCTCGTAGACGATCAGCGACGTCTGCGAAGCCAATAGGCCCAGCGCAATCAGCGCGAGGCCGCTGACCGTGGCGCCGATGATCGAAATGATCTTGACCCGGACCACCCGCATCGTCAGCCGGCCGCTGAACGTCGCGCCGACCGTCGTGCCCAGCAGGAACCCGAGCAGCGCATAGCCCGAGGTGGCGGGCGACAAGCCGAACCATGCCTGCCCATAGACCGGCAGATAGACGGCGAGGCCCACATTCGCCCCGGCGATCATGAACATCGCAAAGCATCCCGCGAGCACGATCGGACTCGACAGCACCTCGAGCGAGACCAGCGGTTCCGCCGCGCGGCTGAGCCGGATTCCGAAGGCGATCCACAGCGCCAGCGACACCACGCCCATGCCGACGATCACCGGTGACGTCCACGGATACACCGCGCCGCCCCAGTTGAGCATGAGCAGCAGCAGCGCCGTTGCCACCACCAGCAGCAGCGAGCCGAGATAGTCGAGCTTGTGCGCGCGCGTGACCGCATGCAGCTTCTTCAGCGGATTGTTGATGACGATCATCGCGATCGCGCCGAGCGGCAGGTTGAGCCAGAAGATCAGCGACCAGTTCCATTCCGCCAGCGTGCCGCCGAGCAGCGGGCCGGCGATGCCGGCCACCGCCCACATGCCGGAAATCCACGCCGAGTAGCGGCCGCGTTCACGCGGCGGCAGCATGTCGCCGATGATGATCTGCGACAGCGCGAACAGCCCGCCCCCGCCGATGCCCTGGATCGCCCGGCCGCCGATCAGGACGAAGATATTGGGCGAGAGCGCCGAGATCACCGAACCGGCAAGGAACAGGATCAAGGCCGCATAAAGCGTCCGCCGCCGGCCGTAGATGTCGGAAATCTTGCCATAGAGCGGCGCCACCGCGGTCGCCGTGAGCAGATAGGCCGTAACGATCCACGGCAGGTATTGCGGATCGCCCAGCTGCCCGCCGATGGTCGGCATCGCGGGAGTGACGATCGATTGGTCGAGGGCGGCAAGCAGCATCGCCGTCAGGATGCCGATCATGGTGATGGAACGGTCGCGGTCGCTCAGTTCCGTCGTCGGTACGGCCTTATTCATTGCTCTGTCCGTAAATCGATAATGCGCGTCTGGCCCGCTGGTGGCGTCGGTGCGGGCGACGTCTCGTAGAATTACGCTTGAATCGGTTCGGCAGCCCTTTGCGGCGCCGGCCGCAGGGATTTAGGCTGGCGCAGGCTGCCGGTCAACCGACGCGGGGTTCCGCAGCCCTGGAACGTGCGCTTCGAGCGGCGCGTTCCTGCCCCAGGCGCTGACATCGAAAGGAACCGTCCAATGTCTCGTCCGTCCGCTCTCGCCGGCCTGCTGCTCGTGGCCGCCACGGCCCTGCCGGGCGCTGCCTTCGCCCAGCCCGTTCATATCACCGTTCCCGGCGGCTACTACGAGCCGCCGCTGCCGCCTTCGCAAAGCTATGATTACTACGCGGTGCAGCCGCCAGGCTTCCTGCTGCCCTTCGATCCGGCCGGCGCCGCCCAGAACGCACTGGCGGCGGTGCCCTGGGCCCATCACGTGCGGGTCGACTACGCCACCTCGAGCCCGACGCTGGCATCGACCATTGCCCGCACCGGCGATTCGCTGAGCGCCCATTGGATCAAGTGCCAGGCCCGCTACAGCAGCTATAATCTCGTCAACGACACCTACGTCGATCGCGACGGCGTACCTCACTACTGCACCTTCTGACGATCGACGGAACGCACTGACGCCTGCAGGGTTGGGACCACGATTGTCCCAGCCCCGAGGTACGCCATGCGACTGCTTGAGATCGTCCTTCCGGCCGCGCTCGTTGCGGCCGCCACGCCCGCGATGGCGCAATCCGGCCTGCCGCAGCCGCTGCCGATCGCCACCGTCACCTGCAGTGAGATCGCCGATGTGAGCCCGGCCTATCAGGCGGCGCTGATCTACTACGCCGCCGGCTATCGGCAAGGGGTCGATTATGGCCTCGCCGTCGGCGGCACCGTCGCCGCGAGCTCGGCGCAGCCCTCGGGCGCCGCAGTGGCCTCCGCGCCCAGCTCGTCCGCCGGCTCCACATCGAGCGCATCCTCCAACCCGGCCGCACCAGCCCCGGGCAGCGGCGACGTGGTCGCCGGCCTGACCCTGCAGGCTCAGGATATCGTCACTGCGTGCAAGGCCTCCCCCGCCGCGCTCCTCACCGACATCATCGTCAACCACGGCGGCGCCACCGGCAGCGGCGGCACGCCGGGCGGTATCGTCAGCGGCCCGACCAGCGGCGCGGTGGTGAGCAACGGCTCGGGGGACCTCCCGGTGAACGCCAGCGGCTCGACCGTGACGACCGGCGGCGCGGGCACGACGACCGGCAGTGGCACCGGCACCGCCGGCACCAACAGCACGACCAATTCGGGCATCGGGGCGGTCACCAACGACCTCAACAACGCCAGCGCGCAGAACCAGAAGAACATCGCAACGCCGCCCGGCACCGTGCCCGGTGCGACCACCACCAATCCGGCCGCCGGGGGCGCAACCACCGGCACCGGCGCGACCGGAGCGGGCGCGACGTCGCCCTAAAGGCGCGTCCCGGTCACACCCAATACGGCTCATCGGCGAAGCGATGACCCTTGAGCCAGTCTTCGTCGAGCGTCACGCCGAGGCCCGGTTCGTCTGACACCTGCATTCGGCCGTTCTTGATCCTGAGCGGATTTTCCGCGGCCCAGCGGTTGGCCGTGGCCCTCCTTGTGCACTCGATGCGCGGGCAGTTGAAGATGGCGGCACCGAGCTGCTGGCTCGCGAGGTTGAGCAGCAGCCCGCTGACGTTGTGCAGCGTCACCGCCGTGCGGTAGATCGCCGCCTGATCGGCAATGCCGCGCACCCCGGTGATGCCGCCGGAGTCCACGATGTCCGGCTGCAGGCAGTCAACCGCCTGGGCCTCGAGGAAGGGCAGCGCATCGTCCACCAGCTCGATGTTCTCGCCGGTCATGATCGGCAGCCGTGTCGTGCGCCTGAGCGCCGTCCAGTTCTCGGCAAAGCCGGGTTGCAACGGATCCTCGTAGTAGAGCGGCCTGATCGCCTCGACGGCCTCCGCCACCGCGATCGCGCTGGGCGTGTCGAGCTCGTTGTGGCAGTGGACGATGATGTCGATCTCCTCGCCCAGATGCTCGCGGGCCAGCTCGTACGAGCGCCGCACCTTGCGGATATCGGCAGGCGACAGGCTCGGCACGTATTGCTGCATGTGCAGCCCGAGGCAGGAGTGGATGTCGACCTTGAACGCGGTAAAGCCGTGCGGGTCGGCCTTGAGCTCCGCTGCCCGGTCGCGCCACGCGATGGCGTCGGTGAAGTCCCCCTGCGGACAATGCGAGTAGAGCGGGATTTCATCGCGGAACTTGCCGCCGAGCAGCACGTGCACCGGCTGGCCCAGGAGCTTGCCGGCCAGGTCCCACAGCGCCATGTCGATCCCCGAGCAGACCCGCATCTGCCGCCCGCGCTGCGGAAAGATATTGAACATGTTGTGGTGGTGCACGCGGATCGCCAGCGCATCCTTGCCGATCAGCCCGAGATGCGGCAGGCGCCCGCCCCCGCCGGCATGCGTGTGGATCGCCGCCCGCACGAAATCGCCATCGAGATTGCCGCATTCGCCATAGCCCGAAATGCCGGCATCGGTGTCCACCCGGACGAGGCAGAATCCGTCGTCGAGCCGCATCGCCCGGATCGCCGTGATCGTCGCCTGCCCGGCGTCAATGCGAGCCGCCTCGTCGAGGGGGATGGATCGGGTCAATTCGGCCTCCGCTGAGTCTGTTTGGCCGCCACAATCTCAGGCCCGGCTGCCGGACGCCAGTCTTCACCGATTGCGAACAAAACGAGAATTATGCTGACTGGTGCTTCGCGCCAACCACCCTGATTCGCCGTGCTCGCCGAGATCGATTACCTGCACCGCCTCAATCCCGAGCAACGCCGCGCCGTCGAGCACGGCGTCGGCACCGGCGCGATCGGCGGCCCGCTGCTGGTGATCGCCGGCGCCGGCTCGGGCAAGACCAACACGCTGGCGCACCGCGTCGCGCACCTCATCGTCAATGGCGCCGACCCGCGCCGCATCCTCTTGATGACCTTCTCGCGCCGCGCCGCCGGCGAGATGAGCCGCCGCGTCGAACACATCGCCGGCCAGGTGATGGGCACGAGCTCGGGCGCCGTGACCGACGCGCTGGCCTGGGCCGGCACCTTCCACGGCATCGGCGCGCGGCTGCTGCGCGAATACGCGCCGCATCTGGGGCTCGACCCGCAGTTCACCATCCACGACCGCGAGGACTCGGCCGACCTGCTCAACATCGTTCGCCACGACCTCGGCTTGCATGAATCGAAGTCGCGCTTTCCGGCCAAGGGCACCTGTCTCGCCATCTACTCGCGCACCGTGAACGCCCAGGGCGAACTGGCCGATGTGCTGATGGAGGCGTTCCCGTGGGCCGCCATGTGGGAGGCGGAGCTGCGGCAGCTCTTTGCCCGCTACGTCGAGGTCAAGCAGAGCCAGAACGTGCTCGATTACGACGACCTGCTGCTCTACTGGGCCATGATGATGCGCGAGCCGGCGATCGCGCAGGACCTCGCCGGCCGCTTCGACCACGTGCTGGTCGACGAGTACCAGGACACCAACCGGCTGCAGGCTGCGATCCTGTTGGCGCTCCGCCCCGACGGCCGCGGCCTGACCGTCGTCGGCGACGACGCGCAGTCGATCTACTCGTTCCGCGCCGCGACCGTGCGCAACATCCTCGACTTCCCGGCGAGCTTCTCGCCCGCCGCCCAGATCGTTACGCTCGACCGCGCCGATCCTCGATGCGGCCAACGCGGTGATTGCCGAAGCCGCGGAGCGCTTCACCAAGAACCTGTGGACCGACCGCGCTTCGGCGATGAAGCCGCAGCTCG
This sequence comes from Devosia sp., assembly GCA_051953275.1. GTDB lineage: Bacteria > Pseudomonadota > Alphaproteobacteria > Rhizobiales > Devosiaceae > Devosia_A. The sequence goes on from JBQCIY010000067.1 coordinate 36,906, forward strand.
TCACCGTTCGCGACGAACCGAGCCAGGCCCTCTATATCGTCGAGGATGTGCTCGCGACACGTGAGCGCGGCGTGCCGCTCAAGCAGCAGGCGGTGTTGTTCCGCACCTCGTCGCACTCCGGTCCACTCGAGATCGAGCTCACCCGCCGCAACATCCCGTTCGTGAAGTATGGCGGCCTCAAATTCCTCGACGCCGCGCATGTGAAAGACATGCTGGCGCTGCTGCGCTGGGCCGAAAACCCGCGCGACCGCGTCGCCGGTTTCCGCGTGCTGCAGCTCCTCCCGGGCATCGGGCCGGGCACCGCCGGCAAGGTGCTCGACGCGATGGACGAGACGGCGCGCCCCTTCCCGATGCTGGCCGGCATGCCGGCGCCGGCCCGCGCGGAAGGCTGGGACGCATTCGTCACCGCCATCGCCGACCTGGCCGGCGCGCGCGACTGGCCGGCCGCGTTCAGCCGCGCCCGCGCCTGGTATGAGCCGGTACTGGAGGAAGCGCACGAAGACTCGGCGGTTCGGCTGCAGGACGTGCTACAGCTCGAGCAGATCGCGTCCGGCTATCCGACCCGTGAGCGCTTCCTCACCGAGCTGACCCTGGATCCGCCCGACGCCACGTCGGATCTGTCGGGCCCCGGCCTCAAGGACGAGGACTATCTCATCCTCTCGACCATTCACTCCGCCAAGGGCCAGGAATGGAAGAGCGTGCATGTGCTCAATGTCGTCGACGGCTGCATCCCGTCCGATCTGGGCACCGGCTCGACCCACGAGCTCGAGGAGGAGCGCCGGCTGCTGTATGTCGCCATGACCCGCGCCCGCGACGCGCTGCACCTGGTGATGCCGCAACGCTTTTTCGTCACCCAGCAGCAAAAGCACGGCGACCGCCACCTCTACGCGCAGCGCACGCGCTTCATCACGCGCGCCATGCTGCCGCTCTATGACGACGTTCTATGGCCGAAGCTGAAGCCGCTCGATGCCGAGCGCATCATGCCCAGGGCCAATATCGACCTTCGGGCACAGATGCGCACCATGTGGGCGAAGTGAGCCTAGTGGTTCACCAGCGCGGCGGCACGGCCGAGCATTCCCTGCTCGGCGCTCTGCCAGACGATGTGGTTCTTCTGCCCCGGCTCGGCGACCTGCACCTCGGCCCGGCGGCCTTCCCGGGCGAAGTTGCTGGCGAGATTGATGGCTTCGAGCTCGGCGCTCTCGCGGCTCAGGAACGGCCCCTTGGCTTTGCCATTGAGGTCGATCCACCACTTGGCGCGGGCATAAATGACGATGAAAATGGCGGTGGTCATACGCAATACTCACTTGTCGCCGCGGCCGTTGAATACACCTTTTCTAACGTCAAGGGGAGTGTCTTTGTTTTCAACATGTTTAAGAGGCAGTCTCCGGTGACCTCCTGGTGACAGCCAAACCGCGCGAGATTTCACTGCCGCAGGCGCGGCGGATCTGGCTCCACGCGCAGCGGCTCGACACGCGCGAGCCGTTCGGCGCCGGGCCCGAGGCCACCCGGCGGACGATCGAGCACCTGGGATATGTGCAGATCGACACCATCAATGTGATCGAGCGGTCGCATCACCACATCCTCTATTCCCGCATTCCGTCCTACCGGCGCGCACATCTGCACCAGGCGCAGAGTATCGACAAAACGGTGTTCGAGTACTGGACGCATGCGCTGGCTTACATTCCGACGCGCGATTTCCGCATCTTCTGGCCCACAATGAAGGCCGAACGGCACGCCCCGACACACTGGTACGCCGATGCCGACGAAAAAGCGGTGCTGAAGCTCGTCCGGCAGATTGGCCGCGACGGCCCCCTCTCGATCCGCGATATCGACGAGGAGCCGGTCGAAAAGGACCATCTGTGGGCCAGCCGCAAGCCCAGTAAGCGCGTGCTGCAGCGCGGTTTCTTCGAAGGCCGGTTGGCCATCTCGGAGCGGGTCGGCATGGTCAAGACCTACGAGCTGATGGAGCGCCATTTCGGCTGGAACCGGCCGCCCGCCGGCGCCACCGCCCGGCAGGCCGCGCACTACCTGCTCGACCGCGCGCTCACCGCGCAGGGCTTGATCAGCGGCCCATCGGTGATGCATCCCAAGCTGCGCTTCACGCCCGAGCTACAGGCGCTGGTGGACCGGCGTGTCCGCAAAAAAGAACTGGTGCCGGTGCTGCTCGAGGGTGAGCCGGCCCTGCACTATGCGACGCCGCAGGCGCTCGACGAAACCCGGGCCGAGAGCGAACCGCTGGTCCACATCCTCTCGCCCTTCGATCCGCTCATCATTCAGCGCCGCCGGCTGAAGCTGTTTTTCGGCTACGACCACGTCTTCGAGGCCTATGTGCCCAAGGCCAAACGCCGCTTCGGCTACTTCACCCTGCCGGTGCTGCTCGGCGACACCGTGGTCGCCGCGCTCGACCTCAAGACCGACCGCCCCGGCGGCAGGGTTCTGATCCAGGCCTGGCATTGGCTCGAAGCCGGCCGCGCCCGCTCGCACAAGCGCCTCATCGAGGAAGAGCTGCACCGCTTCGAGCAGTTTCAGCTGGGGGACTGAGGTTACGCGCCCACAACATCAAAACGACAACGGCGCCCGAGGGGCGCCGTTGCGTTTTGGGTGTCGGTCTGGCTCGTTGGTTACTGGAACCGGTAGCGAACCGTACCGCGGATTTCGTGCACCGTGTTGTCGTGCAGGTAGAACGACGTGTAGGTGCCGCTCACGTAGTTGCTGATCGTCGGCAGGTACAGCAGGCGGTACCCCAGGTCGGCAACCCAGCTGCCCGCGTCGTAGGTGACGCCCGCCATGCCTGCCACCGCCGGGCTCCAGCCGCCACCATCCGCCGGGGCACCGGCGCCGGTCACGTGCGTGGTGTACCAGGCGGCGCCGACGCCGGCACCGAGATAGGCACCCCAGCCGCCGCCGGCCGCAGCGCTGCCGCCGAGTGGAATGTCGTAGTAGGCGTTGGCGAGGGCCACAGCGCCACGTAGCGACAGCGTATCGATGCCGTCGGTCAGGCCATCATTGGACAGATAGTCGACCGTACCGTCGAAACGCAGCCCGTTGCCCACTTCGTAACCGAAACCGGCGCCGAGCGAATAGCCGTAACCGGCGGTAATCGCCTTGTTCACAAAGCCTGGATTCGTCGTCACATGCTCCTGCGTCCACAGCAGGTTGCCGCCGACGGAACCGCGCAGATAGAAACTGCCCTGCAGACCGTAATCGACCTGCGGAACCTGCACTTCGGGATATTGGGGAAGGTCCGCTGCCTGGACCTGAGCGCCGAACAGGGCCATCAGGCCCATCGCCAGCGCGGCAAGAAGAATACGCATTTCACTTAATCCTTGAGTTCGCCACGACGACACCCGTCGATCGGAGACCAAGGTAGCTCAGCTTTCTTAAAGCACGCTTAACCCTAACGCGTAACCCTAACAGGAGGTTAACGGCGCTCTAATAGCAAATAGCCAATAGCCGATAGCGAGTAAAACGACGTAGCAGACGTGGCCTTGCTTTGCTTTCTACTCGTTACTCGCTACTCTCTGTTCTTCACGCCACTTGCTTGATGGTGTCGGCGATCTGGTCCACCACGGCATCGACGAGCGCGGGGTCGTCGCTCTCGGCCATCACGCGGATCACCGGCTCGGTGCCGGACTCGCGGATCACCAGGCGGCCATCCTTGCCGAGGCGGTCGCGGCTCTCGGCGATCACCTGCACCACCAGCTTGTGGTCGAGCGGCTTGCCCTGCTTGTAGCGCACGCTGGTGAGCTTCTGCGGCACGCGCTCGAAGCGGCGGCAGACCTCGGAGAGCCGCATCCCCGCTTCCTTCACCACGGCCAGCAGCTGCAGCGCCGCGATCAGGCCATCACCGGTTGTCGTGTAGTCGGAGAGAATGATGTGGCCCGACTGCTCGCCGCCGACATTGAAGCCCTTGGCCCGCATCGCTTCGAGCACATAGCGGTCGCCCACCGCCGTCCGCTCGAGCGACAGGCCGATCGAAGTAAGATAGCGTTCCAGTCCGAGGTTGCTCATCACGGTAGCCACCAGCCCGCCGCCACGCAGATTGCCGCGGGCATGCCACGACTGGGCGATCACCGCCATCAGCTGGTCGCCGTCGACCACTTCCCCATATTCGTCGACGATGATGACGCGGTCGGCGTCGCCGTCGAGCGCGATCCCGATGTCGGCGCGCACTTCCTTGACCTTGGCGCGCAGCGCGTCCGGCGCCGTCGAGCCTACCTTGTCGTTGATGTTGAAGCCGTCGGGCTCGACGCCGATGGTGAACACCTCGGCGCCCAATTCCCACAGCGCGATCGGCGCCACCTTGTATGCGGCGCCATTGGCGCAGTCGATGACGACCCGCAGGCCGGTGAGGTCGATATTCTTGGGCAGCGTCCGCTTGGCGTATTCGATGTAGCGCGTCTGCGCCGCCTCGTCGCGGTGCGCCCGGCCGATCTCGCGCCCGCGCGCCAACCGGCTGTTGAGGTCGCTCTCGACCAGGTCTTCGATCTCGGCCTCGATTTCGTCGCTGAGCTTGTAGCCGTCGGGGCGGAACAGCTTGATGCCGTTGTCCTCGAACGGATTGTGCGACGCCGAAATCATCACCCCGAGGTCGGCGCGCAGCGAGCGCGTCAGCATCGCCACCGCCGGCGTCGGCATGGGGCCGAGGAAATACACATCCATGCCTACCGCGGTGAAGCCTGCGGCAAGCGCGTTCTCGATCAGGTAGCCCGAGCGGCGCGTGTCCTTGCCGATCACCACGCGGTTGCGGTGGTCGCCGCGCACGAATTTCAGGCCAGCGGCCATGCCCACACGCAGCGCCAGGTCCGGCGTCAGCTTGTCGCCGTTGGCGAGGCCACGAATACCGTCCGTGCCGAAATATTTGCGCGCCATGAAAAGTCCCCGAAAAGCCTGCCCGATAATAGCGCCATTTGCCCGCCGGGCGGAATCCCCGTAGGTCTGGCGGTTAATTGTTCGCCCGCCGGATGACGTCTGTGAGCAAATTGGCCAGATTGCGGCTGTCCGACCGATCATCTGGGAAAACCTCATCCATCCGGGAGGCTCTGTCATGATCGAGATTGTCAGCGCCACCCGGCTCGATGCCGCGGCTTTTGCCGACTCGCCGCTGGGCGTGTCCTTGCGTCGCGTCGCGAAGGACCCGCGGCTCGCCCCGCAGATCGCGTTCGAAAACACCCGCGGCTTGCCCGAAGTGTACAATGGCCGCATCGCGAGCTCGACCGCCGAGATCCTCGTCTTCATGCACGACGACGTCTGGCTCGAGGATTTCTATTTCACCGACCGGATACTCGAAGGCCTGAAGGCATTCGACCTTCTCGGCATCGCCGGCAATGCACGCCGTCAGCCGCGGCAGAGCTCGTGGCTGCATCGCCCCGGCACCGAGGCGCTCGACCTGCCGCACCTGCGCGGCGCCATCGCGCATGGCGATGCCCCGCTGGGCAAGGTCGGCTTCTATGGCCCGATCGTCGGACCATGCGAGCTGCTCGACGGCGTCTTCCTCGCGGCGCGGCGGCAGGCGCTGGTCGAGCGCGGCGTCCGCTTCGATCCACGCTTCGCCTTCCACTTCTACGATCTCGATTTCTGCCGCACCGCGCGCGCCAAGGGACTCCGCCTCGGCACCTGGCCGATCTCGATGACGCACCGCTCCACCGGCAACCCATTCACCCCGGCCTGGGAACAGGCCCGCGACGCCTACTTCGCCAAATGGGGCGACTAGAACTCCATAACAAAAAGGCCGCCCTCGGGCGGCCTTTCAAGCTCGTTGCGCCGTCGCTTACGCGGTCGGCTCCGGCGCGGCATCCCCGGGCTCGGCGTCCGGTCGCTTGCGCACCGGCTTGCCGGCCGACGGAACGCCGGTTGATTTCGGCGCGGTCTCGGCACCGTCGTCGCGCACCGGAGGCTGGCCGTTGAGCAGGTTGCGGATTTCGTCGCCGGTGAGCGTCTCGTACTCAATCAGCGCCTGCGCGATGGCATGCAGCTGGTCGATGTTCTCCCGGATCACCGTCTGCGCCGTGATGTAGCCCTCCTCGACGAAGCGCTTCACCTCGGCATCGACGATCTGCTGCGTCTCGTCCGACATGTGGATCTGCCGACCGACCATCTGCCGGCCGAGGAACACCTCGTCCTGGTTGTCGCCATAGAGCAGCGGCCCGAGCTTGTCGCTCATGCCCCACTCGGTCGCCATGGCGCGGGCGAGGCCCGTCGCCATCTTGATGTCGGCCGAAGCGCCCGATGTCACCTTCTCGTAGCCGAAGATTTCCTCCTCGGCGACGCGGCCGCCCATCGCGACCGCGAGGTCGGCATAGGCCTTGCGGCGGGTCAGCGACACCTGGTCCCGCTCCGGCAGGCGCATCACCATGCCGAGTGCCCGGCCGCGCGGGATGATCGTCGCCTTATGGATCGGATCGGACGCGTCCATCTTGATGGCCAGCAGCGCGTGCCCGGCCTCGTGATAGGCGGTGAGCTTCTTGTCTTCCTCGGTGAGGCTGAGGGTGCGGCGTTCGGCGCCCATCATCAGCTTGTCCTTGGCGTCCTCGAACTCGGCCATGGTGACGAAGCGCTTGTTGCGCCGCGCCGCCAGCAGCGCGCCCTCGTTGACGAGGTTCATCAGGTCCGCGCCCGAGAAGCCGGGCGTACCGCGGGCCAGCACCTTGAGGTCGACGTCCGGCGCCAGCGGCACCTTGCGCACGTGCACCTTGAGGATCTTCTCGCGGCCCTGCACGTCCGGGTTCGGCACCACGACCTGGCGGTCGAAGCGGCCGGGACGCAGCAGCGCGGGGTCGAGCACGTCGGGCCGGTTGGTCGCGGCGATGAGGATGATCCCCTCGTTCGCCTCGAAGCCGTCCATCTCGACCAGCAACTGGTTGAGGGTCTGCTCGCGCTCGTCGTTGCCACCGCCGAGGCCGGCGCCGCGATGGCGGCCGACCGCGTCGATTTCATCGATGAAGATGATGCACGGCGCGTTCTTCTTGGCCTGCTCGAACATGTCGCGCACGCGGCTCGCGCCGACGCCCACGAACATCTCGACGAAGTCGGAGCCCGAAATGGTGAAGAACGGCACATTGGCTTCACCGGCCACGGCGCGGGCGATCAGCGTCTTGCCGGTGCCCGGCGGGCCGACCAGCAGCACGCCGCGCGGAATGCGCCCGCCCAGGCGCTGGAACTTGCCGGGGTCCTTGAGGAACTCGACGATCTCCTCGAGGTCCTGCTTGGCCTCGTCGACGCCGGCGACGTCCTCGAACGTCACCTTGCCGTGCGTCTCGGTGAGCAGCTTGGCGCGCGACTTGCCGAAGCCCATCGCGCCGCCGCGTCCGCCGCCCTGCATCTGGCGGATGAAGAAGAACCAAACACCGATGATGACGATGAACGGCAGCCAGCTCGAGAGCAGGATCGACCAGAACGGCGAGCTCTCCGGCTCCTTGGCGGTGATGTTCACGCCGCGGTCTTCGAGGCGGGTGACGATGTCGGTGTTGGGCGGAATGACCGTCTCGAAGCGCGAGCCGTCCTTGAGCACGCCCTGCACGACGTTGTCCACGATGGTGACAGAGGTCACCGAACCGGAATCGACGTCGGAAACGAACTGGCTGTAGCTCTTGTCGGAAACGGAAACGTTCCGCGTGGTCGACTGGAACACCTGGAACAGGCCCATCAGCATGAACAGGATGACGAGCCAGATGGCGAAGTTCCGGAAGTTGACGTTCATAAATTGCGTCCTGGGTAACCGGCCGTAGGGGAGGCGGAAGGGCCGGTAAATCCCGGCAAATGTAGGCCCCGCGCTATAGCGTTACAAGGTGCGGCAGGGTGCGCCTTCTGGGACATTAAGTCCAAGATTGTGGCAGCCTGAGGTTAATTCGCCGTCAGCGCGGCCGTGGGGCTGCGGGCCCCTTCCCGCCGGACCGAAATGGTCAAGCCGTCGCTCGACACCAGGCACCCATGCAGGGTTGCCGGCTTGAGCGGCAGCCGCTCGCTGAGCCTGGCATAAAGGTGCTCGACAGCGCCCAGCGCATGCGGCTTGCGGTCGCCGCCGACAATCCTCAGCACCCGCCCGAGCAGCCGTACCGCCACTGCGCGGTTGAGCCCGCTGAGCCCGGCATGCGGCAGCTCCGCGTCGCCGTCGGGCCCCAGATGCACCAGCGCCGCGAACGCCGCCTCGGCACGCTCGCCGATCACGGCATCCGCATCGTTCATCCGCTGCGCGAAATCGCCCAGCCGCCGGCGGTCGAGCCCGAGCTCCTCGAGCAGCGGCATGGCCTGCCGCCAGCGCACGCGTTCGTAGTGCCGGTCGATATTGCTGGGGTCGCGCGCCGGCCTGAGGCCCGCCTCCGCCACCAAGTCGCTGAGATATTCGGGATCGACTGCGAGCAGCGGCCGGAACACCCGGCAGCCCTCGACCGTCGCCAGCCGATCCATGCCGCGCAGGCCTTCGATGCCGCTGCCATGGGCGAGCCGCATCAAGACCGTCTCCGCCTGGTCGCCGAGGTGATGCGCCGTCAGCAGCAGCTCCGCCCCGTCTTCGGCCATCGCTTCGGCCAGCAGCCGGTAGCGCGCCTTGCGCGCCGCCGCCTGCATGCCGGTTTCGGGCTTGACCCCGTCCCACCGCAACCCGCGCGCCTGCAGCCCGAGCTTTTTCGCCTCGGCAAGCACCATGGCGACTTCGTCGCCCGCCTCGACGCGCAGCCCGTGGTCGACCGAATAGACGATCAGCCGTGGCCGCCCCTGCCCCGCTGCCGCCCAGCGGGCGGCGAGCAGCAGCAGCGCCAGCGAGTCCGGGCCACCGCTGACCGCAAGGCCGATCGCGTTGGCGTGAGTCGCAGGGGCGAACAGGGTGTCGAGGTCGAGTTCATCTAGGCCGGGCATTGCGCTTTCTGCTTTTCCGCGTTCAGCCGCTGCATGAACGCGGCCGGCTCCTTGGGATAGCGCTTGACGACTTCGGCAAAGGTACGGCAGGCGGTGTCCTGCTCGCCTGCCCCAGCCAGGGCGATCCCCAGCTTGAACAGCAGGTCGGGGGCGCGCGGCGTCTTCTCGTAGTTCTGGAACCCGGTCAGCAGCACGTCCGCCGCCTCGTCATAAGCCTGCCGCTGCAACAACGCTTCGCCGAGCCAGTTGGTCGCGTCCGGCGCCTTGGGGTCCTTGGGGTAGAGCTGGATGAACTGTTTGAACTGGTCCTCGGCGAACTGGTAGTCGCCGCGCACGATCGCATCGTATCCAGCCTTGTATTGCGCATCGGCGTCGCCATTGGCGAGCTGCTGCGGCTGGCTCGAATCGAGGCTCAGATTCAGCGGCTGGCCGTTGCCGTCGGTCGGCAGCGTGCCGAGTTCGGCGGTGCCGCCTCCCTTGCCGACGAGTGGATCCTGCGACTGCCCGAGGCCGTCGTCGTCCATCGGCTGGCCTTCGGCGCTGGGCGCCGCCGCCATGTCGTTGCTGGGGACCGCAGCCGGCGGCAGGCTCGCCGAACCGCTCAGCTGGGCCGGAGGGGTAGTTTGCGCGCCCGGTTGGGCCGGCGGCAACGCTCCGGTCGGCGTCGCGCCGCCGGGCTGGGTTGCCGCATCAGTTTTTTTTCCGGCAGGGGCCTTTCCGTCGCCCTTGCCGGCGGTCCCTTCGAGCTGCTCGAAGCGGAACTCGTTGTCGTCCTGCATCTTCTGCAGCTGCTGCTGCATCTGTGTCAGCGTGAACTGCAGCCCCTGGATCTGGCCGGTCAGGTCGCGCACCTGCTGCTCGAGCTGCTGGATACGCACCGTAACCTGCGCATCAGACTGGCTCTGGGCCCGGGCCAGGTTGGGGGCGAGCCCCGCTGCAAGAACGAACGCGAGGGTCACAAGCCCCCGCGACGTTCCCGTGGGAAGGGAAAGACGCACGATCATCTCCGTAAGTGTTGTCGAACGACACGAGCCAGATTCAGTCCAGATCTGCTTACCGGGAAATTTCGACAAAAAGAAAGCGCCGGGCCCCAGAATACGCGGGTGCCCGGCGCTTATGCCTCCATGATGGCGCGAAGCGCCCTCACATCTACTGGATGACCGTCACAGCGCGGCGGTTTTGTGACCAGCACGAGATGTCGTCGCAAATCGCCACCGGGCGTTCCTTGCCGTACGACTTCGAGGTGATGCGCGAGGCCGCGACACCCTTGCTCTCGAGATAGTTCACCACGACCGAAGCGCGGCGGGCGCCCAGCGCGATGTTGTATTCGCGGGTGCCGCGCTCGTCGGCATGGCCTTCGATCAGGATCTTGTAATTCGAATAATGGTTGAGCCACACCGCCTGCTTGTCCAGCGTGGCGATCGCGGTGGGCGAAAGGTCGGACGAGTCGGTGTCGAAGAACACCCGGTCGCCGACCGTTACCAGGAACTCCTGTTGGCTGCCCGGAGCGCCGCCGCCGGGCCCGAGGTTGCCCACGCCGGTGCCGTTGCGACCACAGGCGGCGAGCGCGATCACGAGCACAACGAAAGCGGCTGCGCGCAAAGTAGCGGTAATTGGCGTCATCGAACGCATCCGGAATGCACTCCTGCAATCAATTGGGTAGCCGCGTTTTACTCGGCGTTATCTTAAGGCCGGGTTGGTGCGCGTGGTTAATCGATGCTCAACGCGGCCCAAATGTGGCGGAAATCCGCCACTTTCCACGGTGTTGCCGTCAGTCCACACATAGGGGGTAAGCTGTTGGAATGCTTAAGCGCTCCAGTCCAGCGTCCCGTTCTGAACCGCCGCCTCCAGCCGGTCGACGGCCTCGGCGAGCTTCACGTCGATGATTCCCAGATAGTCGGTCCAGTCCGCAAGCTTGCCGAGTTCCCGGTCGCCGTCGGAGATGCCGCGGAGCGCGATCAGCGGCAGTCCGAAACGCTGGCAGGCGCGATAGACGGCGTAGGTCTCCATGTCCACCATGTGCTCGACGATATCGTCATAGCCGCTGCCGCTCACGACGTTGGCCCCGGTGGACAGCGTCGCCATTGGAATACCGGGCACGTACGGCCCGAGCTTGAGGGTCGCCGGCAGATCGAGGAACGGCACGACGCCCGGCGCAAAGCCGATGGCGCTCGCATCCATGTCGCGCCAGCTCACCTCGCTCGCCTGGTAGAGCCCGCATTGCTCGAGCTGGGCCGAACCCGCCGAGCCGAGCGACACGACCAGCAGCGGCAGCCGGTCGTCGGCCGAAAGCTTCGTCAGGTGCTCGGTCAACACGATCGCAGCCTCGATCGGCCCGACGCCGGTGATCAGCGGCGTGATCCGACCCTTGAGCTCCGGCCCGTATTCGAGCTCGGTCGCCATCACGTAGAGAATGTCGGCGACACCCGCCCGGCGCTCCGCGAGCGGCATTCTAGCTCCTGAGCGTCCCCCAGTTGGGGTCCGAAGCATAGGTGTTCACCTTGATCTGCTGCTCGTTGCGGCCCCAGATGTCCACCGTCCACAGCCCAGGGCCGGAATCGCCGCCCGGATCGCGCCAGAACATGATCACGCGGCCGTTCGGGCAGAAGGTCGGTCCCTCGGCATGGAAGCTGTCGACCAGGATGCGTTCGCCCGTCCCGTCCGGCTTCATCGTCCCGATCTGGAAGTTGCCGTTGGCTTGCCGCGTATAGGCGATGAGGTCACCCTTGGGCGACCAGACCGGCGTCGAGTAGATGCCTTGGCCGTAGGAAATGCGCTGCGCTCCGCCGCCGCTCGCATCCATCACATAGAGCTGCGGCTGCCCGCCACGGTCCGACTCGAACACGATTCTTGAGCCGTCCGGAGAATACGATGGCGCCGTGTCGATCTCCGAGCCGCTGGTGAGCTGCACGGGCTTGCCGCCGTTGAGGCCGATCGAATAGATGTTGGTCACGCCGCCATTGCTGACCGAGAACGCCACCGTGCCGCCATCGGGCGAAAAGTGCGGCGCAAACGACATCGGCGCGCCGTTGAGCAACTTGCGCGATTTGCCGCCGAGCTGCGCCACGAACACCTGCGGATTGTCGTCCTCGTAGCTCGTATAGGCGACCATCGAACGGTCGTTGCTGAGGTTCGGCCCGATGGTCAGCGCGGCCCCCGAGCTCAGCATCTGCACGTTGAAGCCGTCCTGGTCCATGATTGCGAGCTGCTTCTTGCGGTTGGCCTTGGGCCCGCTCTCCGCGATGAACACCACCTGCGAATCGAAATATCCGCTGTCGCCGGCGAGCGCCTGGTAGATCGCATCGGACACGATGTGGCCGATCCGGCGTTCGCTCTGTGGATCGGCGTTATAGGAATTGCCGACGACCTGCTGTGCCGCCGCGGTGTCCCACACGCGTACGCTCGACTGGATCTGGCCGCCGCGCTCCACCGTCCCCATCACCAGCGCGTCGACGTTCTTGGCGCGCCAGTCGGCGAAGGCCGGAGGCGCGCTGACGTCGCCGACGATGCCCTGCATCTGGTCGACCGGCAGCGGCGCGAACAATCCCGAGCGCGTGAGGTTGTCGCGCACGATCTGCGCGATCTCCTGCCCGAAGGTCGGATCGGAAGAGCCGAAGTCCGGGATGGCGATCGGCAGCGGCGTGAAGTTGCCGCCGCTGACCACGATGTTGACCAGTGCCTCCGCCGGGGAAGCGGCAGCGGCCAGCAGGGCACCGCTGGCGAGGCCGAGCTTCAGCAAATGGCGCCGGGTGATTGCGTGCATCGGGGTCTCCTTGGATGCGGGCGGTTACGTGAGGCTCTGCGCGTCGAAGCGGGCAATCACGTCCTGGTTGGTGGCCATGGTGTAGGGGCCGCAGCGTACCACGGCCCGCTGTGCGGCCTTCACATAAGCATTGTCCAGCGGCGTGTTGCCGCTGCTCAGGATCGTGGGCATGGCATTGACGTTGCCGGAGGCGTCGATGCTGAACTGGAGCTGCGCCGTGAGCCCCGCTTCGGCCGCCCCCGGCGGGATGTTCATGCAGCCTTTGATCTGCGCCACCAGCCCGTCGAGCGCGCTCTGGCTGAGCGTCGCGGATTTGCCGGTATTCTTGCCCAGCGTCGGGTCGCCGCCGCTGCCGGTCACGGCGCCGCGCGTCTTTTCGGAATTGATGAGCTCGGCCACCTGGTCGGCGGGCTTGGCCTGGTCGTCGGGCTGCGTTTTGGCCTGATCGGTCTGCTTCTTGGGCGTCTCGGCCTTCTTGGGTGTCGCCTCGGCGGTCTTGACCGGCGTCGGCTTGGGCGGCGCCTTCTGCAGCTGCACCGGCTTGCTGATCGGCAATGGCGGCGCGGTTTGCGCCTGCGGCGCGTCGCTGGCCGTATCGGTCGCGACTTCCTTTTGCGGCTGCGCGTCATCGGGTGCCGGCATCGGCGTCGGCGCCGCGACCGGCTGCGGATCGGGCACCGGCGTCTTCACCGGATCGGGCTCGGGCTTGGGCTGCGGCGCCTCGACCGGCTTGGGTGCCGTGTTGACCACCGGCGCCGGCGTCGTCTTGTCACTCTCCTGCGGCGCCGGCTGGTCCTCCTGCGTGTTGCCGGCCTTCTGCGCCAGTTGCGCCGGCGTATCGGTCTTGACGATCGCCGGCGTATCGGTTTTCACCACCGTGCTCTGCAGGGAGCCGGCGCGGATGTTGGTGATGTCCGAAATCGGCACCAGGTCCACCGCGATCGATTCTTCCACGTCGGGCTCGACCGGCTTGGCCGAACCCAGCCCGATGATCACAATGATCAGGAGGGCGGCGTGGGCGATGACCGAGGTGGTGACACCGGCCTTCATCGCGCTATTTCGCCTGGTCCTGGGTTTGCGCCGTGATCAGCCCGATCTTGGAGAAACCGCCGGCACTGAGCGTCCCCATCACCTTCATCACCGCGCCGTAGTTGGCGCTCTGGTCGCCGCGCACATAGATGCGCTGATCGGTGGCGGCCCCGTTCGGCGCCTGCGCGTTGATCGCGTCGACGAGGCCGTCGATGGCGACCGGCTTGTCGCCCAGATAGACGTCGCCCGCCGGCGTCACCGACACGGTGATCGGCTTGCTCTCGGTGTTGAGCTCCTTGGCCTTGGTCTGCGGCAGGTCGATCGGCACACCGACCGTGAGCAGCGGCGCCGCCACCATGAACACGATGAGCAGCACCAGCATCACGTCGACCATCGGCGTCACATTGATGTCGGCCAGCGGGCGCTTGCTGCCGCGTCGGCGTCCGCGCCGCCCCCCTCCGCCCGCCTGTGCCAGTGCCATCGCCATGGTCAGCGGCCCCTGGCTTCGAGCTGACGCGACAGGATGGTCGCGAACTCGTCGGCGAACGATTCGAGCCGCCCGATCAGCTTGTTCGAATCCGCGCTGAGCTTGTTGTAGGCGATGGTCGCCGGGATGGCCGCGAGCAGCCCGAGCGCAGTGGCGAACAGGGCTTCGGCGATGCCGGGCGCCACCACCGCGAGGTTGGTCGACTTGCTGGCGGCGATCGAGGTGAACGAGTTCATGATGCCCCATACCGTGCCAAAGAGGCCAATGAAGGGCGACGCCGAGGCGACCGTGGCGAGGAACTGCAGGCGCTTTTCAAGCCCGTCGCTCTCGCGTGAGATCGCGACGTCGAGCACCTTTTCGAGGCGCGCCTGGATGCCCAGGAACGATGCCGCGTTCTGCTCGTGGCTGCGCTTCCACTCCTTCATCGCGGCAACGAAGATAGCGCCCAGCCCGACTGTCGGTCGCTCCTGCATCTGCTGGTAGAGGTCCTCCAGCGACTGCCCCGACCAGAAGACCCGCTCGAACGCGTTCATCTGCCGGTTGGCCCGGCCGTACAGCATCGACTTGTCGATGATGATGGCCCAGCACCACACCGAGGCCGCCAGCAGCCCAAGCATCACGATCTTCACCAGCCAGTCGGCATGCAGGAACAGCGCCAGCAGCGAGAAATCGACCGGTGCCGCGGCCGGCGCAGTGGTCGTCACGTCCGGGATCACGCTCGCCGCCGCGCTGACGCTGGGCAGGGCCTGCTGGGCCAGCGCCGGGGCGCAGAAGCTGATCGTCACGGCCGCGAAGGCCGCCGCCACCATGAGCAGGGCACCGCGCTGCATCGCCCGGTCCGAGGGGGTGTTCTGAGATGTCATGAATGGTCCCTTCGTCTCGGTCCCCGCCGGACCGGCCCCCGACATTTCGTGGCCCACAGGCCATATGTCGACACGCGGTCCGGATGCGGTCAGAATTTGTCAAATTTAAGAGAAAGCCCGGAATTCCGGCGCTTTGCGGGGCACGCGCCGCCCCGCCTCAGTTATGGTCAACCAATGGTTAACACTTCGATTCCGCGGGGCCCCAGCGGCCCTCAGCGACCCAACGCCGCGATCACTGCCCTGGGCAACCGCACGGCCCGGCCAGCCTTGACCGCGACGACCACCACCTTGGCCCGCGCGATCAGCTCATCGCCCCGCTCGATCGACTGGTCGAGCGTCAGGCGGACGCCGGTCAGGCCGCTGACCGCGGTATCGACCACCAGCAGATCGTCGATCCCCGCCGCCCGCAAGAACTCGATCTCCATCGAGCGGACCGCAAACGCGACCCCCTCCTTGGCCAACTCGGAGTGATGGACGCCTTCCGCCCTGAGGAACTCCGTCCGCCCCCGCTCGAAGAAATGCAGATACGCCGCGTGATACACCGCTCCGGAGAAATCGGTGTCCTCGTAATAGACCCGCACCTCGTGCCGATGCGACGTGCTCATGCCGGCGCGTCCTTCCTCTGGCCGCTGATCAGCCAATACAGCCCGCCAATGACGAAGCCCGCAACCAAGGCTGCGCCATGAATGTCGGACTGTGTCACGAGCCAGAGCCCGAGACCGCCCCACACCACGATACCGAGCACCCGCGGCGGTCCGGCCATCTTCTGCGAAAACCCCTGCCACACCGAGAACAACCCGATGAGCCCGCAGATCGCCACTGAATTGCCGCCGCCCACCGGTTGCCAGAAGATCCCGGCGGCCTCGCCCACGAGCCCGGCACCGACATAGGCGATGAGCCACCACAGCGGCCCGGCGATCCGCTCGACCAGCCCGCCGTAGATCAGGAGGCCGAGGCTGTTGACCAAGATCTGCATCCAGCCGTCGGTGAGCACGAACCACGTGGTGCCGAACCGCCACCCTTCGCCCTGCAGCATCCTGGGGTCGCGCTCGAGGGCTTCAGCCAGGTGCAGGTCCGGCCGGAGCAGCATCAACGCAGTCACGCCGCTGGTCAGCACGAACATCGCCAGCGTCAGCCAGGGAATGCGCGGCCTCACTCTTCCTCAGGCTCCTCGAACAGGCTCGCCTGCATCCCGACAAAGCCCTGCGGCACGGCCAGATTGAGATGCTGGAAGGCGAGCGCCGTGAGCATACGGCCGCGCGGCGTGCGCTGGATGAACCCCTGCTGGATGAGATACGGCTCGACGATCTCCTCGAGTGCGTCGCGCGGCTCGCTGAGCGCCGCCGCGATGGTCTCGATCCCGACCGGTCCGCCGCCGTAGAACGACGCTATGATCGTGAGGTACCGCCGGTCGAGCTGGTCGAGCCCGCGCGCATCGACGTCGAGCCGCAGCAGCGCCTTGTCCGCAATGGCGCGCGTGACGGACTTGACGCCGTCGACCAGCGCGAAATCGGTGACGCGCCGCAGCAGCCGCCCGGCGATACGCGGCGTGCCGCGCGAGCGCCGCGCGATCTCCATCGCCCCGTCCGGCGCCATGCCGATGCCGAGCAGCCGCGCCCCACGCTCGACGATCTGCACCAGCTCCTCCGGCGTATAGAAATTGAGCCGCACTGGAATGCCGAAGCGGTCGCGCAGCGGCGTCGTCAGCAGGCCCGCGCGCGTCGTCGCCCCGATCAGCGTGAATTTCGCCAGGTCGATCCGCACCGAGCGCGCCGCCGGCCCCTCCCCGATGATCAGGTCGAGCTGGTAGTCCTCCATTGCCGGATAGAGGATCTCCTCCACCGCCGGATTGAGCCGGTGGATTTCGTCGATGAACAGCACGTCGCGCTCTTCCAGATTGGTGAGCAGCGCCGCGAGGTCGCCGGCCTTGGAGATCACCGGCCCCGAGGTCGCACGGAAGCCGACGCCGAGCTCGCGCGCCACGATCTGTGCCAGCGTCGTCTTGCCCAGGCCCGGCGGCCCGACGAACAGCACATGGTCGAGCGCCGCCTTGCGCGCCTTCGCCGCGGCAATGAACACCTCGAGATTGGCCCGCGCCTGCGCCTGCCCGACGAACTCGGCAAAGCCGGTCGGCCTGAGCGACACGTCGAGCGGCTCGTCGCGCCCGGCTTCGGCAGAGGTGAGCGTGCTCATGGGCTGCTGAGCTCCCTCAACCCCAGCCGGATCAGCGTCGCCGTCTCCGCCTCGTCGCCCTCGCGGCCGACCACCTTGGCGACGGCCGCGCTCGCCTGCGCGCTCGAATAGCCTAGATTGCTGAGCGCCGAGACCGCATCGGCGACATTGGAGCGCGCCCGGCCCTCGCCCAGCGCCGTCTGCAGCCCGAGCGTGCCCGCATCGATGCCGATGCCCGTCGGCACCTTGCCCTTGAGCTCGGTGACGAGCCGCATCGCGAGCTTGGGGCCCACGCCATTGGCACGGCCCACCATGGTCTTGTCACCGAGCGCGATGGCGCTTGCGAGCTCGCCCGTCGACAGCGCCGAGAGCACCGACAGCGCCACCCGCGCGCCTACCCCCTGCACCGTCATCAGCGTCGTGAACCAGGCCTTCTCGTCGGGCGTCGCAAAGCCGTAGAGCCGGATCAGGTCCTCGCGCACGATCATCTCGACATGCAGCACCGCCGCATGCCCCACCTGTGGCAGCGCCGCCAGCGTCTTGCTCGAACAGAAGGCCTCGTACACCACGCCGCCCACGTCGATGTGGACGTGGTCGTCGCCGAACCCGTCGATCAGCCCCTTGAGCTTGCCGATCATGCGCTGGCCCTGAGCGCTGCGATGCCGCGATGGTGCGCGTGACAGATCGCGATGGCGAGCGCGTCGGCGGCGTCGGCCCCCTTGAAGTCCGCGGCCGGCAGCAGCGTCTTCACCATCAGTTGCACCTGCTCCTTTTCGGCATGGCCGGTGCCGACGATCGACTTCTTGACGAGGTTGGCCGCGTACTCGCCGACCGCGAGCCCCATCGTCGCCGGCGTCATCAGCGCCACGCCGCGCGCCTGCCCGAGTTGCAGCGCCGAGCGCGCCCCGGCATTGACGAAGGTCTCTTCCACCGCGGCCTCGTCCGGCCGATGCTGCTCGATCAGTGCCCTGAGCCCCCGGTGCAGCTCCGCCAGTCGCTCCGCGAGGCTGTTGTTCACCGCCGGCGTAAGGGTGCCGCAGGCGACGAAGCGCAGCCGGTTCCCCTCGCTCTCGATGATGCCCCAGCCACAGCGCCTGAGCCCCGGGTCGATGCCGATGATTCGCACCATATGCGCCATGCCGTCGTGCTTAAGCCGTTCGCCGGAACGTACCAAGCGGAATGTGAACAAACCGGCAACAATCCCCGCCTTGGCGCATTCGGAAACACCCGTGTCAGATAATTTTAGCCATCTGCGGAAACCTCTCCCTCATGGGAGGCCGCTACCGTTCTGGCCGGAATCAACGGGGATCACCATGACCAGTCGCCTCAGGGAGCTGCCGCGCTCGGCCTGGCACCAGGCCATGCTGTGGACCGCGATCACCATCGCCGCCTCGACCGTCGTTTCGGTCGCGATCTCGGTTGTCCTGCTCGGCGTCATCAGCGATGGCATCAATGGTCCCGGGCTGGTCACCTCGATCGTCATGCCCCTCATCCTGGGCACCCCGATCATGTTCTACATGCAGGTCCGCCACCAGCAGCTCAAGCTCGCCTATCGCAATCTCGACATCCTGGCTTCGACGGACTCGCTGACCGACTGCCTCAACCGGCGCGCCTTCACCGCCGGCGCCGCGAGCCTGCTCGCCACGCCGGACGCACGCTTGGGTGCCCTGCTCGTCATCGACGCCGACCACTTCAAGAACGTCAACGATCGCTTCGGCCATGAGGCGGGCGACGTCGCTTTGCAGAAGCTGGCGGCCGCGTTGCACGGGGCGGTGCGCGAAGGCGACCTCGTTGGCCGCCTCGGCGGTGAAGAGTTTGCGGTCTTTCTCTGCGATGCCGACTATGAAACCGCCCGCACCGCAGCCGAACGCATCCGCGAGGCCGTCGGCGCCATCGACTTCGCGCCGGGCGGCATCGCCTGCCCCATCTCGGTCAGCATCGGCGGCGCCACGGCAGCCGGCGCCAGCCGGTTCGCCGACCTCTTCCGTGCCGCCGACACCCAGCTCTACGCGGCCAAGTCCGCTGGCCGCAACCGCATCGAGCTGGTGCGCATGCCGCCTTCGATCGCCGTTCCGGCCAATGCCAACGAGCAGGCCGCGGCCCAAATCGATAAAACTCTCAAGATCTCCCTATAGGGCTTTTCAACCCTTTTCCGGCATCGTTCTGGCAAGCGTCATTCTTGCTGGGACCAATCAGCCACGATGAAGCTCGATCTGTCGCCCGAGAGTTGGGGGCGCGTAATCCTCTCCACCGTGCTCGGCACCTCCATCTGCGTGGCCGCTGCGGTGTATGTGGACTCCTTCAACTTCGCCAACATGGACGACGCTGGCCGCGTTCGGGCACTCCTCACCGACGTGGTGCTGCCGATCGTCCTCGCCGTGCCGATGTTCCTGTTCTTCACCGGCAAGCTGCGCGAGCTCGCCATCGCCCACCGGCATTTGACCATCTACGCCTCGACTGACGGCCTGACGCAGGTCATGAACCGTGCCGCGTTCTCGACACTGGTCGATGCCTATCTCAAGGACGTGCATGCCAGCGCCGGCAGAGCCGGCGGAGCACTGCTCATCATCGACGCCGACAACTTCAAGGCGGTCAACGAT
>JBQCIY010000068.1:0-7175 GCA_051953275.1 Devosia sp.
CATCATCGCCAACCGCTCGATCGCCGAGTTCGAGGATAGCGCGGAAGTTGGCGGCGCGGGTTTGGTGTCGCTTGCTGCGTCCGGTGCGTTCGAGACGACGGCCGATGGCACCGCTGGTGCCGACTCCGACACCGGCATCGCGCTGACCCCGGCGCTGGGCCTCAACCTCGTCAGCGACACCACGACGGCGCAGCTGGGCAGCGGCAGCACGCTGAGCGCCGGCAGCCTCGACATCAGCGCGACGCAGACGGCGACGACGACAACGAATGCTTCGGCGAGCGCCGCAGGCGGCAAGGCGGCCGTCGGCGCTGCGATCGCCGTGGCCCTGGTCAACGACGACGTGGTGGCGACCACCAACCGCTCGATCACGACCACCGGCGACGTCAGCTTCACCGCGATGGGCGAGTCCGAGGGCAACCTCGCGACCTCGGCCAGCGCCAGCGGCGCCAAGGCCGCCGATGACAATGGTGACGCATCGGGCACGAGCAGCAGCTCGCAAACCGAAAACAAGGACGTCGACACCAAGGTCGATGATCAGCTCAAGACCGGCGAGAGCAAGCAGAACGCGTCCAATATCGGCGACAGTTCGCAGAAGTCGGCCGCGAGCAATGAGGTCGACAATGGCGGCGACAAGCGCTCCGCCAAGAGCAGCGAAGGCAAGGTGTCGGTCGCGGCCGCCATTTCGGTCAACGTGCAGAACTCGAGCGTCACCGCGGTGGTGCCCGACGGCGTGGTGATCGACGCCGGCGACAAACTGACCATCGCGAGCGGCAACACCACCGGCGCCAAGACCACCGCCGACGGCTCGGCGGTGGGCGAGGCGGGCGCCAAGTCGCAGGTTGGCATCGCCGCCGCGGTCGCCCTCAACGTCATCACCAAGACCACGACCGCATCGCTGGGCCACGGCGGCTCCACGCACCATGCCAACGGCGTCGATATCGAGGCGTCGCAATATCTCGACGGCGCCAAGCAGCCGGTCGGCGATGACTATGAGACCACCGCCACCTCCGGGGCCGGCGGCTCCAAGATCGGCATCGCCGGCTCGCTGGCGCTGAACCTCGTCGACGCGACGATGACGGCCAAGACCTACGGCGATGTCGATGCCGGCGGCGGCGCATCGACCATCTCGGCCGACCAGCAGATCACCACCGCCAACGCCAGCGCTCTGCCGACAGGCAACGGCGCCAGCGGCGGCAAAGTGGGCATCGGCGCCTCCGTCGCGCTCAACCTCATCACCGAGACCACCGACGCCGAGCTGCCCGATGGCATCACGCTCAGCAACGGCGATGGCCTCACCGTCAGTGCCAACAGCGTACTCAATACCGACACCGATGCCGAAGCGGGCGCCGCCGGCGGCGTGGCGGTGGACGCTGTCGTCGCGCTGGCGATGCTCGACCAGGAGACAACAGCGCGCATTGGTGCCGGCACCGCGCTCGACATGCCGACAGGCGCGATCGTCATTTCGGCGGAGAGCGGCGGCGAGAACACGGCGTCCGCCGACGGCGAGGTGAAGGCCGGCAAGGTCGGCATCGGCGCGGCGGCCGCGGTCATCATCGGTAACGGCAGCAAGACCGGCGCGCTCACCAATACTTCGGTGACGTCGGCGACGCTCGCCCGCGACATCACGGCCGCGGACTCGCTGGAGATCTCGGCGACCGCCGAGCGCAGCTACGACGCCGACGCCAAGGCGACGGCCGGCGGCGGCAAGGAAGATACGGCCACCAAGGACGCGAGCGGGGAGGCGACCAGCAGCCAGACGCTGGACGAGACCAAGGACTCGCAGAAGGGCGTCGATACCTCGAAGGGCGGCAGCAAGGTCAACGTGGCCGCCGCCGTCGGCGTGGCGGTAGCGCAGGACGTGGTGAGTGCGACGCTCGATGGCGTATCGGTCAGTGTCACCGGCGACCTCAAGGTCAAGGCCTCCAACACCACCAACATGGCCACCAGCGGCGACGGCGAAGCCAATGACGAGACCTCGAAGGTCGGCGTCGGCATCGGCGTGGCGCTCGGCATCATCAACAATACCACGACGGCGACCATCGCCGATGGCAGCAACGTTCAGCACGCGGGCAGCGTCACCGTCAGCACCGCCACGGCGGAGAACACCGACGCTGCCTATGCCGACAAGCTGACGGCGCTCGCGATCGCCGGCGCGTCCGCCAGCAAGGTCAGCGTCGCCGGCGCGCTGGCGGTCGGCATCTCGACCTCGAGCTCGACGGCCTCGATCGGCGACAACGTCATCGTCGATAGTGGCACCGGGGCAGTAAACGTCAGCGCCCAGAACGAGAGCAAGCTTTCCGCCAAGTCGTTCGCTGCGTCGACCGGTACGGGCCAGGTCGGCATCGGCGCCTCGGTGGCGACCATCTACGCCGATCACAGTCTCGTCGCCTCGATCGGCGCGAACGACACCATCAGCGGCGGCGATATCTCGGTCGCGGCGCGGGACAAGAAGTTTACCACGAGCGCCCCGTCTCTCACCTTCGACACGAACCTGAAACTTTCGGACGTCAAGGCCGCAGCCCAGAACGACGCTCTGCTGGGTCAGGACAACTACTACGCCGAAGCGATCGGCGGCGCGACCGCGGGCGAGGCCGCGATCAGCGGCTCGTTCGCTGTGATGGACTTCCTCGACACCACCAAGGCGACCGTGGGGCAGAGCCTGTCGCCGACCGGACCGACCGGACCGACCAACGCAACGACCCTCGACAGCAGCGGCGCGGTGACCATCAACGCGCAGAGCGATCTCGCCTCGACCGCGCTCGCCGGTGGCGTAGCGGCCGGCAACAATGTCGGCGTCGGCGTTGCGTCGGCGGTGATCGTCAGCAGCGGCACGGTGCTGGCCGAGCTCGAGCCGAACGCCGAGGTGCTCAATGCGACGAGCTTCAGCGATACGGCAGAGGCGAGCCAGGATATCAAGGTCATCGGCGTCAGCGCCGCGGCCGGCGATGACGCAGGCGTCGCCGGCGTGGCCTCGGTCATCTCCTCGTCCAACAGCGTGCAGGCGCTGCTCGGTCTCGATAGCAGCGTCAACACGAGCGGTGACGTCACGCTGACTGCCGGGAACACATTCACCAGCTTCGTCCTTGCCGGTGGCGCGGCGGCCGGTGGCGACGCCGGCATCGGCGCCGCCGCGTCGGTGGTCACCGTCAACAATCTGACCGAAGCTGCGCTCGCCGATGGGGCGAGCAGCAGCGACGCCGTGAGCGTGGATGCCGGAGGAACGTTCAAGATCGGCGCAACCGCCGAGGAGGCCGGCATCACGCTGACCGCGGCGGGCGCTGCTTCCGGCCAGGTGGCCGCGGGCGCGGGCGCTGCAGTTTACGTGCTCGGCACGACCACCGAGGCGCTGGTCGGCAAGTATGCGGTCATCGGCCATACGGACCAGCCGGACTCGCTGACGCTGTCGGCGAGCGACACGACCGATCTCACGACCGTCGCCGGTGCGGCAGCCGGCGGCGGTACCGCGGGTGTCGGCGCAGGGGCCGCCGTCGGCGTGGTGACCAAGACGGTTACAGCGCAGATCGGCGACGGCGCCAACGTGCAGGTCGGCGACCTCAAGGTCCAGGCGCAGGGCAGTGAAACGGCGCTCACCACCGCGGTCGGCGTCGGCATCGGCGGGACCGCCGGTCTCGCCGGCGCGATCTCGGTCTATTCCGTCACCGATCACACCACGGCCGAGATCGGCGATGCGACGGTCGTCTCGCAGGGCAACGCCGCCGTGCTCGCCGGCGATAATGTCGCGATCGATTTCATCTCCGGCGCCGCCGGCTTCAGCGGCACGGCCGCCGTTGGCGCCGCGGCGTCGGTGGCGTTGATCGACAACATCACCCACGCCACCATCGCCGATTTCGCAAGCGTCACGGCGCTCGGCAAGGGCGGCGACGTCACCTACGTCACCGGCTACGACCCCTCGCTTGGCAGTGCGTCAACGAAATACAAGGCGCCGACCGACGGCAACTACACCGCCGACACGACGAACAACACCGACGGCGAGGTGCTGACCGCCGACGAAGCGCAGCGCCAGGGCCTGCGCCTGCTGGGGCTGACCCGCACCGATGCAGCGCAGACCGCGACAGGGCAGGGCGTCATCGTCAATGCGACAGGCGACACGTCGGTGCGCTCGCTGGCGGTGGGCGCCGGCGTCAGCGGTACCGCCGGCATCACCATTTCGGCCAACGTGCCGGTGATCACCACCGATACGGAAGCCGCGATCGGCCAGCACGCCAGGATCAATAAGGACAACGACACCGGCGCCGACACCGATCAGTCCGTGATCGTCGCGGCGGCGAGCGACACGTATCGGACCGGCCTTGCCGGCTCGGTCGGCGGCGGCACGGTCGGCATCGGCGGCGGCATCGAAACGGCGATCGTCAGTCCGACCACCAAGGCGATCATCGGCGCCCATGCCTCCGTCGGGGCAAAGCAGGACGTGATCGCTTCGGCGACCGGCCATGAAGACCTGATCGGCGCGGCTGCTGCGGCGGGCGTCGGCGTCACCGTCGGCATCGCCGGCGGCGTGACCGTGTTCGCGCTCGACAGCACCACCGAGGCGACGATCGACGACGGCGCTTCCGTGACGGCCGGTGGGAATGTCCTCGTCAATGCCGACGACGTGACGCGCACCAGCATGGTGGTGGGCTCCCTTGCGGTCGGCGCGACCGGCGTCGGCGTCGGCGTCAGTATCGGTGTCACCGACATCACCAAGGACACCGAAGCGAGCATCGCCGCCGATGCGGATGTGACCGCGCTGGGCAACGGCACCGGGATCGACGCCTATACGGGGGCCGATTTCACTACGGCGGCGGTAGCAAACGGCGTCATCGTCAACGCCAACTCCAATGAGAGCGTGTTCACGCTCGGCATGACCGGCGCCGGTGGCTTTGCCGGGCTTGCGGGATCGGTCTCGTTGCAGCTCCTCGACGTAACGACGCTCGCCTCGGTCGGCGATGCGACGATCAACGACGGCAGCGGCGCCAATTCGGCACAGGACGTCGTGGTCGTGGCGCGCGACTCGAGCAGCATCGCGGCCATCGACGGCGCGGTGGCGATCGGCGCGATCGGCGCCTCGGGCGCGGTGGACGTCGGCATCCTCCGCAACACCACGCAGGCGACCATTGCCGATGGCGCGACGGTCGATGCCGCCGATCGCGTCGAAGTCGCGGGCCTGCAGAACACCGATGTGCAGTCGACAGTGGTCGGCGCGGCTGGAGGCATCCTCGGCATCGCTGCTGGAATCTCGGTCTATTCGATCGGCGACGGCATCGACCCGGACAGCAAGGCCAGCGACGAGGTCAATTCGGCCGGCGACATGGGCAGCTATGTCCAGGGCCAGATCGGCGGCAACTCGGTCACCGACCTGCTGGCGTCCTCGAGCGACAGCAACGTCAAGACCATCGGTACGAACGTGGGGACGTCCCAGTCGGGCGTGCAGGTTGCGGGCTCGATCGACAGCGGCAGCGCCAACCCGACGGGCACACTCGCCTCGATCGGCGACGGCAGCGTGACTGCAGGGGGCGCGGTCAGCGTAGCGGCGCTCGACAAGCTGGGCACGGATACGACGGCCGGCTCCGTGGCCGTCGGGCTGACCGGCCTCGGCGCCGGAGTGGGCATCGTGCTGGTCGACACGACCGACACCGCGCAGGTCGATGGCACCTCGACGCTGAGCGCCGGTTCTCTCTCGGTCGATGCGACCTCGACGCATAACCTCAAGGCAAAGGGGCTGGCCGGCGCATTTGGCGTGCAGACCGCCGAAGCCGCGATCACCGTGGTCGAGGACAACGCCGCGACCGCCGCTAGGATCGACGGCGCAACCATCGCTACATCGGGCGCGGTTGGCATCACGGCGAACGACCACCGGACCGCCTCGGCCGAAGGCGATGGTGCCTCTGTCGGGCTGGGCGGCGCCGTCGGCCTTTCGGGCGCCATCGTCAACCTCGGTGGCAGCGTCGAAGCTTCGCTGGGCAAGGACGGCTCGACCGGGACGAGCATCGGCGACAACACGCACAGGGTGGCGAGCGTCACGGTTTCGGCCACCAGCGCCAACTCCGCAGAGGCGACGACCTTCGCCGCTGCCGCCGGCATCGGCCTTGCGCTGACGGGCGCAGATTCAGAAGCCACGACCGCGACGCAGGTCTCGGCTCTGGCCGACGCCGCGGCCATCTATGCATCCGGCGCGGTGGACGTGTCGGGTGGGGCGGCCGGAACGGCCTCGGCGAGCACCACCGGCTACGCTCTTGCCGGGATCGTGGCAGCGGGCGGCTCGATCGCGCACGCCACCGTCAACGATCAGGTCAACACACACATCTTCGACTACAGCCTGATCGATGCTGGCAGCATCGACCTCGCCGCGGCCATCGATCCGAACACGGCCAACCCGGTGGTCTCTGCGAGCGCCGATGGCTCGTCCGGCGCCATGGTCGGCCTCACCGCCACCGAGGCCAAGGCGGCCAACACCTCGGGCGCGAACACGCTGGCAGAGGGCAGCACGCTCACTGCGACGCACCTCGTGAAGGTCGAAGCCAACAGCGCGACCTCGCAAGACGCCTCCGCCGACGGCAATGCCGGCGGGCTCCTCGCGGCCGGGTCGAACACCGCCGAGGCCAACTCGGGCGTGACCACCACGGCGCTCCTCTCCAACATGGTGAGCGTGGCGGGCGGCGACGTGACGCTCTCGGCGATCGGCAACGACACCAACGTTGCAACCTCGGTGTCGGGCAGCGGCGGACTCGTGGCTGGCTCGGCGGCCGACGCCAGCACGACCAGCAGCAGCGTCACTCGCGCCGCGGCCGACACCAGCGCTTCAGGCGCGCAGTACCTGATTTCGACCATCGGCGCGACCTCGCCCGATACCGGCACTGTCACGGTCTGGGCCACGCACACCGACACTTTCGGCGGCAGCGTCGACAGCACGCAGGCCTCGCTCGTCGGCGCCAGCGGTGCGACGACCGAGCACACGGTGAACGCCACCGTGGATGCACACCTAGGTAACTATGCCGAGGTCAGCGCCAACAACCTGGCGCTCGCGGCCAACAACTATATCTACAACTACTATCTGGGCGAGACCGCGGGCACCGCGTCAACCTTCGATCCGGACAACGGCGGCTGGAACGTCGATTCAGGCTCCGGCGGCCTGGTCAACCTGCCGGCGGGCAGCGCCGAGGTGGACCTCACGCAGA
>JBQCIY010000069.1:0-8280 GCA_051953275.1 Devosia sp.
TGCGGCGCGATGTTCATCGGCAGCAGGATGCCCGAGAGCAGCAGGATCGGCAGCGCCAGCGTGTTCACCATCGGCGCCAGCGCGTCCTCGCTCTTGGTGGCGATGCCGATGGCGTTCGAGATGAACGAGAACGCCGCGCCGAGCAGCGCCACCAGCACGAGCCCGATAAGGAACGCGCCCGGCGGCACCCTCAGGCCCATGAAGTAGGCGCAGCCGCACAGCACGATCGCCTGCACCGTGATCACCACCACGTCGCGCAGCGTCCGGCCTGAGATGATGGCGCCGCGCGCCGCCGGCGTCACCAGCTGCCGGTCGATTACGCCCGAGCGCCATTCGGCGATGATGCCGAAGCCCACGAACAGCCCGCCGAAGATTCCGAGTTGCACCAGGAGGCCCGGCACGAACACCTGCCATGCGTCGCCCTGAAAGCCCGAGGTCGCGGCGATCCTCTGCAGCATCGGCCCGAACAACGTCAGATAGAGGATCGGCTGCAACAGCCCGATCAGCACCCACATCGGCTGCCTGAGGCTGAGCCGCATGGCGCGGGTGAATATGATCCACGTATCGCGAAAGAACGTCATTTCACCTGTTCTCCGATAATGTCCGTTGCGGCCACGGGGTGGGGGGACTCGAGGCGAGCGGCGGACTCCTCCCACCCGGCTCCGCTAAGCCTGCGGCTAAGCTTCGCTACCCTCCCCACCGGGGGGAGGGAAACCGGGGGTGAGCTCCGGTGACGTCTCAATCCCGCAAGCTCCTTCCCGTCAGCGTCAGAAACACGTCGTCGAGCGTCGGCCGGTTCACGTCGACGCCGATGGCGTCGATCCCGGCCTTGGTAAGGTCGGCGAGCAGCACGGGCAGGGCGCGGCCGCCGTCGGGCACATGCAGGCGTACCACATGTGCCTCGACCTGCGGCGTGTCCGCGCCGCTCAGCGCGCCGGCGATCTCGGCGGCGCGTCGAGCATCCGCTTCGTGTCTGAGCGTCAGCGTGATGGCGTCGCCCGACACCCGTTTCTTGAGCTCGGCCGGCGTACCTTCGGCGACGATCGTGCCGTGGTCGATGATGAGGATGCGGTCCGAAAGCGAGTCGGCCTCGTCCATGTAGTGCGTGGTCAGGAACACCGTTGTTCCCAGCGTGTCGCGCAGCGAGCGGATGTGGGTCCACAGGTTCGCCCGGCTCTGCGGGTCGAGCCCGGTCGAGGGCTCGTCGAGGAACACCAGCGCCGGCTGGTGGATCAGCCCCATGACGATATCGAGCCGCCGCCGCTGCCCGCCCGAGAGCGAGCCGCATTTGCGCGACCACACATCGCTGAGATCGAGCGCGGCGAGCAGGTCCTTGCCCCGCGCCGTCGCCGTCCTGCGGTCGATTCCATAGAGCTGCGCGTGGCTGATGATCTCATCGCCGACGATGGCTTCCGACGAGGTGGACCCCGCCTGGCTGACATAGCCGATCTTGCGGCGCACCCCGACCGGGTCGCGGCGCAGGTCGCTTCCCGCGACCGTCGCGCTGCCGTCCGTCGGGGCGAGCAGCGTGCACAGCATCTTGAGGGTAGTGGTCTTGCCCGCGCCGTTCGGGCCGAGAAAGCCGACGATTTCGCCGGCCGCGACGCTCAGGTCGATGCCGCGCACGGCCTCGATGTCCTTGCCGCGCGCCTTGTAGGTGCGCTTGAGGCCCGTGGCCTCGATCATGGTCGACATGGGGTCGTCTCCGAGGCTGTGCCGCATGCTGCGGATCGGTTTGAAGGCATTGGCCGGCGCGTAGGAGTTCATGGGTCGCTCCATACCCGTAAGATGAGGAGCGCGGCTTGACCGCCCTTGCTCCCGACGAAATCTCAATCTATAATTATCTTATGAACAAAGATATTAGCGCGTCAAGACAAAATCGACGCCTGCGCCTTCTTTCCCAGATCGGCGACGTCAGCCGCGTGAACCAGGGGGCGACCAATCTTTTCGACGAACGCATCGGCGAGTTCCTCGGCATCAACGGCACCGATGGTCGTTGTCTCGACATCGTCATGCGGCTGGGGCGGCTGTCGGCCGGCCAGCTCGCCAACCAGAGCGGCCTCACCACCGGCGCCGTGACGGCCGTGATCGACCGGCTGGAGAAGGCCGGCTACGTCGCCCGCCTCCGCGACGCGCTCGACCGCCGCAAGATCTGGGTCGAGCCGACCGAGCACACCCGGGTGCTGGTCGAGATCATCTTCGGTGTCTACGACCTCATCGGGCCGTTGATGGTCCGCCACTTCACCGAGGAACAGCTCGAAGGCATTCTCGCCTTCCTGCGCATGGGCACCCGCGTCAACCAGGAGCTCGCCGCCGGCCTGCGCGAAAATACCCGCCCCGGCCTCAGCGGCGCCGCCCAGATCGAACACGCGCGCCAGTTTCGCCGCGCCGTGGACGCGCTCGCGCCGAGGCTCGAAGCCGAACTCGACAAGATCCTGCCCGATGCGGATGGGGAAGTGTGAGGGCGCAGCAAGCGAACCTCGGTATCCCGTAACCCACTGCCTGCTTCGTCACACCCACGGTGGTGGGGTGGGTGCCGCCACGGCGTTCCGGCGGAATAGAACTGCCCTCTATTCCGCCGCCACCTTGAGCGGCTCGTGTGCCTCGAGATTGCCCATGCTGCCGACGATATGACGGGCGAGGGCGTCGAAGATTCCGCCATAGGCGTGGCTGGCCCGCATCAGCGCGATCTCGGCATCGCGCAGCCGCGGCAGCCCGCGGTCTTCGGTGATGGCCAGCATGCCCGGCTGCAGCGCGCTCTCGGGCAGGAAGCCGACCGCGAGGTCGGTCAGAACGGCGCTCGCAATGCCCAGCGCGTTGCATGAGGTATAGGCGACGCGGTAGTCGCGGCCGATGCGGTCGAGCGCTTCCACCGCATTGTCCTTCCAGCAGCAGGGCTGGCCGCCGGCGATCGGCAGCGGGTCCATGTTGAGCGCCTGGCTACCCTGCGCCGCCACCCAGTACATTGGCTCGGTGCGGAACAGCTCGCCGTATTCGTGGTTGGTGCCCTGCGTAAAGACGATGAGATCGTACTTGCCGCGCTTCATCCCGTCGAGCAGCGTCTGCGACGAGGCGCAGGTGACGTCGATCATGATCTTGGGATGCGAACGCTGGAAGCTCGACAGGATCACCGGCAGCAGCCGCACCGCATAGTCATCCGGCAGGCCGAAGCGGATCGCGCCCGAAAGATCCTCGTCTGAGAATTCGTCCATGATCTCGGCGTTGATCTTCAGCATCTTGCGCGCCCGCGAGTAGAGCGCCTCGCCGTGCTGGGTCAGGGCGACCGAGCGGCCGTCGCGCAAGAGCAGGGCATGCCCCAGCCGCTCCTCGAGCCGCTTGATCTGCATCGACACCGCCGACTGCGTCTTGTTCACCCGCCGTGCGGCTTCGGTGAAGCTGCCGCAATCGGCGATGGCGCAAAAGCTCTGGAGCTGGTCGAGATCGAGTGGAACGGACACGCCGCCCTCCATCACGCGAATTGATGATAGGGATGAAATCTATTTGTTGGACGAATAGGTGTCCAGTCCCCCATATGCCCGTCATCGGCACCTGACGGTGCTGCGTCCCTCCCGTGCCTCCCGCCGGGACCACGCAAAATGATGGAGAAGACCATGGCGCTCGTGCTTTCGGGCGAGCGGCCGGCTGCCGCCGCCCCGTCCTTCAATCCGGCCCGCTGGGTGGTGGCTGTCTTCGCAAAACTGCGCGCCGAGCGCGTGCAACGCATCGCCCTCAAAAGCCTGCTGGAGCTCGACCAGCACCGCCTCGACGATCTCGGCATCAACCGTCACGACCTGTTCGACGCCATGGCGGCGCAGCGTCCGACGCGCCTGCTGGAGCTGCGCCGCAGCGGCCGGACCAGCCGCTGAGCCTTCACGAGTTTCGTGTTTCCGGGAGAAGAGTCCCATCTCCGCTCCCGGGAGCCCGGATCGGCCGCTGCCAGGCGGCCTGTTTCCTGACGACTGCCGGGTCTTCGGACCCGGCTCTTTTTATTATGCCCTGCGGTTGGCCGAGCGGGCCCGTTTGGGGATCGCCCTCGCCAGAGCGCCAAAGAGCAACCGGGTGGCCAGCCTCTTACGGCAGTTGCTTGAAGCCGTCGGCAAAGCCCTTGAGCGACACCGGGATGCCGATGCCTTCCTCGGGCGTCTTGAAGACCACGAAAATCGCGGTTTTGCCGTTGCTGAGCTGGTTGAGCAGCGCGTCGTCCATCACCACTTCGGCAACGCACCCGTTCGGCAGGCAGCGCACGAACGCCACGCGCCCCATGTCGGTGCCATCGATGTTGAGCCCGAGGCCGTTGGGCAAAAGCACCCCGAGCGGCGCCAGCACCCGCAGCAGCCGCGCCTTCTGGTCGGCCGTCTTCAGCACGATGACGCTCAGCCCGACATTGGGCTGGTCCTCGGCGGTGACGTTCTGGATGATGGCGCATTGCTCGAAGCTCGCGCCCGGCGGCGTGTCGCAGCTCATCTGCCAGTCGCCATACTGCGCCTTCACCACCCCCTGGGCGGTCGCCATCGAGGGAAGGGCGCTGAGCGCCGCACAGGCCGACAGGGCCAGCGCCCGGCCTACGATCCCGAACTTCACCTGACGCTTGCTCCTTGCCTTCGCCGCCGCATCTGAAGGGGCGGCTGTGATCTAACCCGCGCCAATTGCCGCTGGCAACCGCGCCGCGCCACAAAGCGGCGAGAAACAAGGCACCGCCATGGCCGAACCGCGCCCGGCGTCGCGCATTTTGACGCACGATCCGGCGGGGCCGCGGAATTGCGTTGCCTAACCCGATGTGATTTAGGTCGAAACCGCTAGAGCGCTCCGGGGTTGAGTCGGAGCGGCGTTGCCATGCCGCATTGGTTTCCCTCAACCCTTTTGAGCCCAAAGAGCCGCATGATCGGGATCGCAAGGGGGTTATCGTTGGCCGGCAAGTTTCTCCGCATTTTCGGGACCGCGCTGAGCGCTGCGGGGGCCCTTCTGCCGGGCCTCGCGCTCGCCGACACCGGCCAGCCGCGTCCAGGCGAGATGACGCTGCAGGGCTCGGTCACCCCGATCATGGATTCGATCCACACGCTGCATGACGGCCTGTTGATGTGGATCATCACCGGCATCACGCTGCTGGTCTTCGTGCTCCTCGCGGTGATCATCGTCCGCTTCAATTCGAAAGCGAACCCGGTTCCCTCGCGCTTCACCCACAACACCCTGCTCGAGATCGTCTGGACGGCGCTGCCGGTGGTGATCCTGGTGATCATCGCCATCCCGTCCTTCGCGGTGCTGACCGACCAGCTCACCGTCCCGGACGGCGCCCGCAAGTTCCTGGGCGGCAGCATCTTCTCGTTCGGCAGCGTCGACGTCCCGGCGCCCTCGCTCACCGTCAAGGCCACCGGCTCGCAGTGGTACTGGACCTATGCCTATCCCGACGACGGCAACAAGCAGTTCGATTCGAACATCCTGAGCGAGCCGGCCCGCACCGCGCAGACGCCGCAGCAGCCGCGGCTGCTCGCCGTCGACAACATGCTCGTCGTGCCGGTCAACGCCACGGTGCGCGTCGACATCACCGGCACGGACGTCATCCACTCCTGGGCCGTGCCTGCCTTCGGCATCAAGATGGATGCGGTTCCCGGCCGCCTCAACGAGACCTGGTTCAACGCCCGCAAGGAGGGCGTCTATTACGGCCAGTGCTCGCAGTTGTGCGGCAAGGACCATGCCTTCATGCCCATCGCGGTGCGGGTGGTCTCCAAGGATGCTTTCGACAAATGGATCGCCGCCCTGAAGGCGGGGACGGTCGATGATGCGAACAAGACGCTGCCGCCGCTCCAGGCGTCCGACGTCCAGCCGGCCGCGTAAGCGCCGTCACGAATAAGATTAAGGGATCGCAAGATGGCCGATACGCACGCACTCGAGGCCCATGACATTCCCGCCGGCACGGCGCACGAAGATCACGGACACATCACCGGCTGGCGCCGCTACCTCTATTCGACGAACCACAAGGACATCGGTACGATGTACCTCGTGTTCGCGCTCATCGCCGGCGTCATCGGTACGCTGCTCTCGGGCATGATGCGCCTCGAGTTGCAGGAGCCGGGCATCCAGATCTTCCCCGGCCTCGCCTCGATGCTCTACGGCCTCAATGGCGATGCGGCGCTCGATGCCGGCAAGAACCTCTACCTGGTGTTCTCCACCGCGCACGGCCTGATCATGATCTTCTTCATGGTCATGCCGGCCATGATCGGCGGCTTCGGCAACTGGTTCGTGCCGCTGATGATCGGCGCGCCGGACATGGCCTTCCCGCGCATGAACAACATCTCGTTCTGGCTGCTGCCGTTCTCGTTCGCGATGCTGGTCATTTCGATGTTCATGCCCGGCGCCCCCGGGCCGGGCACCGGCGCCGGCAATGGCTGGTACATCTACCCGCCGCTTGCGACATCCGGCTCTCCGGGCCCGGCGATGGACTTCGTCATCCTGTCCATCCACATCGCCGGCGTCTCCTCGATCCTGGGCGCCATCAACTTCATCACCACCATCTTCAACATGCGCGCCCCGGGCATGACCCTGCACCGGATGCCGCTGTTCGTCTGGTCGGTGCTGGTGACCGTCTTCCTGCTGCTGCTGTCGCTGCCGGTGCTGGCGGGCGCCATCACCATGCTGCTGACGGATCGCAACTTCCACACCCACTTCTTCGACCCGGCCGGCGGCGGCGACCCCGTCATGTACCAGCACCTGTTCTGGTTCTTCGGTCACCCCGAAGTGTACATCCTGATCCTGCCGGGCTTCGGCATCGTCAGCCACGTGGTCTCGACCTTCTCGCGCAAGCCGGTGTTCGGCTATCTGGCGATGGCCTACGCCATGGTCGCCATCGGCTTCGTCGGCTTCGTGGTGTGGGCGCACCACATGTACACGACCGGCATGAACGTGAATCTGCAGGCCTATTTCGTGGCCGCGACCATGGTCATCGCCGTGC
The DNA here is from genome assembly GCA_051953275.1 of Devosia sp. Taxonomy (GTDB): domain Bacteria; phylum Pseudomonadota; class Alphaproteobacteria; order Rhizobiales; family Devosiaceae; genus Devosia_A. Next base: position 6,947 of record JBQCIY010000069.1, read on the forward strand.
CCACCGGCATCAAGGTGTTCTCCTGGATCGCGACGATGTGGGGCGGGTCGATCGACTTCAAGACGCCGATGCTGTTCGCCATCGGCTTCATCTTCCTGTTCACCGTCGGCGGGGTCACCGGGGTGGTGCTCGCCAACGCTGGCGTCGATTTCCAGTTTCAGGACACCTACTACGTGGTGGCCCACTTCCACTACGTGCTGAGCCTGGGCGCGGTGTTCGCCATCTTCTCGGGCTTCTATTACTGGTTCGAGAAGATCTTTGGCGTGAAGTACCGCGAGTGGCTCGGCGCCACGCACTTCTGGATCACCTTCGTCGGGGTGAACCTGATCTTCTTCCCGATGCACTTCCTGGGCATGCAGGGGATGCCGCGCCGCTACATCGACTATCCCGAGGCCTTCGCCTTCTGGAACAAGGTCTCGTCGATCGGCTACGCCATCACCCTGGTCGGCGTCGGCGTCTTCCTGCTGATGCTGCTGGAAGCCATGGTCGCGCGCCGCAAGGCCGAGGCCAATCCCTGGGGCGAAGGCGCGACCACCCTGGAGTGGACCCTGTCCTCGCCGCCGCCCTTCCACCAGTTCAGCGAGCTGCCGGTCATCGAAGCCGAAAGCCACTGAGGCGCTGGCGCTCACAGATCCGGGGCCGGTCGTCCGGGGAGGCGCTCCTTCCTCGGGCGGCCGGTCGTCGTTTCGGACGGCGTCGTCTTCCCGATCACCCCGGGCAAGGCGGGGCCCAAGCCCAGTCAGACGATCTCGCCGGCGACTCCGACGCGCCGGCGCGTTTCCCGGCGGCTCCTCGGATCCCGGCTTTCGCCGGGACGGACGGGAATAAGATTTTCCCAGGGCTATTGGTCCCGCTTCAGGCTGACGCCTTTCGCCGTGCGCCGGACTTGCGCTAGAGACGCCTGTCCCTCCGATCCGGTATATCGTCCATGGCCATGGCCTCCGCCCATTCCGACATCCGCGCGCCCGCCCGCTGGCAGGACTACATCCAGCTGCTCAAGCCGCGGGTCATGTCGCTGGTGGTGTTCACCGGCCTGACCGGCCTGGTGGCGGCCGGCCGGCCAGTGCATCCGCTGCTGGCCGGGGTGGCGATCCTCTGCATCGCGGTCGGCGCGGGCGCGTCCGGCGCCCTCAACATGTGGTACGACGCCGACATCGACGCCCAAATGCGCCGCACCCGCGGCCGCCCGGTGCCGGCCGGCCGGGTGCAGGGGGCGGACGCCGCGGGCCTCGGCGTGGTGCTGTCGCTGTTCTCCGTCATGCTGATGGGCATGGCGCTGAACTGGCTGGCCGCCGGGCTGCTGGCCTTCACCATCCTGTTCTACGCCGTGGTCT
>JBQCIY010000070.1:0-13829 GCA_051953275.1 Devosia sp.
GCGCCGCAACTGCCGCACTTGCCCGTGCTCGCATCGCGAGCCCCGGGGGACCCGGTTCACCGCTCCACAGGCAACGCATACCACGCGATTGTCGCTCAAGTTCTCGTCCCTTTCCGAGTCGCCTCCTTCTGCGGCGCGCAATAGATGCCGTAGAGCGTCGTCAGGATCTTCGCGACATTGTCCGAGGCCAGCCGGTAGAGGACCATCTGGCCGTCCCGACGCGTCGCCACGAGTCGCAGCGCTCTCAGTTTACTCAGATGTTGACTGAGCGGGCTCTGTGCAAGCCCCACCAGTTCGCTGAGCTGGTTCACACTCAGCTCGTGGTCGAGCAGATGGCAAAGGATCAACAGCCGCTTGGAGTTCGACATCGCAGCCAGCAGTTCCGCGGCGTCGTCCGCGCGAGGCTCAAGTTCGGTGATATTCATCCTTGACATATTAGAATATTCGAATATTTGTGTCAACGAAACACGTCATACGACCCCCGGAGGCATTCATGTCCAATGTCGGAACCCCCGATCGCATCATCCGCACCCTTGTCGGTCTTGCGTTCATCGTCGTCCCCTTCGTCGCCGCCTGGCCCACGCTTGAGCTCGTCATCAGCGACATCGTGGGCGTCGTGCTGATCGTCACCGCCGCAATCGGCTTCTGCCCAATCTATGCGCTGCTGGGTCTCTCCAGCAAGCAACGCCGGCTGGGGAGTCGCTGAGATGGGGGCGCCCGAGATCCCGTTCGACGTGGACCTGGGCATCGTGCCCGAGGTCGTGCCGTTCTTCGACCCCGAGACCAGCACCATCAGCTACGTCGTGCACGATCCGGGATCGGACGTCTGCGCGGTGATCGATTCGGTCATGGATTTCGACTATGCCTCGGGCCATATCAGCTTCGCGCATGCCGATGCGATCATTGCGCATATCAAGGCCCAGGGCTGGCGCGTCGACTGGCTGATCGAGACCCACGCCCACGCCGACCACCTGTCGGCCGCGCCCTATATCCAGCGTCACCTCGGCGGTCAGCTGGCGATCGGCGAGAACATCAGGATCGTCCAGGACGTCTTCGGCAAGGTCTTCAACGAGGGCACCGAATTCCGCCGCGACGGAAGCCAGTTCGACCGCCTGTTCAAGGACGGCGACAGCTACACCATCGGCACGATGACGGCGCATGCCATGCTGACGCCCGGCCACACGCCGGCCTGCATGACCCACGTCATCGGCAACGCCGCCTTCGTCGGCGACACGCTGTTCATGCCCGACGCGGGCTCGGCCCGCGCAGATTTTCCCGGCGGCGATGCGGCCACGCTCTACCGCTCGATGAAGCGCATCCTCGCCTTGCCCGATCCGGTGCGTCTCTTCATGTGCCACGACTACGGCCCGAACGGGCGCGACATCCGCTGGGAGACCACCGTCGGCGACGAGCGCGTGCACAACATCCACGTGCATGACGGCATCACTGAAGACCAGTTCGTGGCAATGCGAACGGCCCGGGACAAGACCCTCGCGATGCCGCGCCTGATAATCCCATCGCTCCAGGTCAATATCCGCGGCGGCGAACTGCCGGCCAAGGACAAGGACGGCCGCACCTTCCTCAAGGTGCCCGTCAACGCCCTCTAACTCCCGAAAGGACCAGACCATGTGGCCATTTTCCGCCAACGCCGACGCCGGCCTCCGCTACCGCAAGATCGACCCGGATTTCGCCGTGTCGGGCCAGATCTCTCCCGATGAGGTGCAAAAGGTCGCCGACGCAGGCTTCAAGACCATCGTGTGCGCCCGCCCCGACAACGAAGAACCGGGCCAGCCGCATTTCGCGTCCATCGCCGCTGCGGCGAAGAAGGCCGGGCTCCAGGCGGTGCACATCCCGGTCTCTGGCGGCATCGGCGAGGGCCAGCTCATCCGTATGGAAGACGCCCTCAAGAAGCTTCCCACGCCCATGTTCGGCTACTGTCGTTCAGGCGCCCGTGCCGGCTCGCTGTTCACCGCGACCAAATCGGCCCTGGGCTGAGGCAGGGGGCGGACGCTCCAGCCCCCCGAGCGTCCGCCCGTAATGTCATGCTCGCCCTCACCCCGCTCCAGTATGTGTTCGGCGCCCTCTCGGGCGGCGCGGTCGGCCTCAGCCTCGGACTGTTCGGCGGCGGTGGCTCGATCCTCGCGGTACCGCTGCTCGTCTATCTGGTGGGCCTCACCGATCCCCATATCGCGATCGGCACCAGCGCCGTCGCCGTTGCGGCCAATGCTGCGACCAACCTCATCGTCCACGCCCGTCGCCGCAATGTCGTGTGGCGCTGCGCCCTCATCTATTCCGCCGCCGGTGTGGTGGGCGCAGCGGGTGGCTCGATCGCCGGCAAGGCGCTCGATGGCCAGCACCTGCTGCTGCTGTTCGCACTGCTGATGTTCGCCGTCGCGGCCATGATGTTCATGACGCGCCACCGCGCCGAGAACCACGCCGTCGCCTGCACGATCGAGAACGCGCCGAGGACTCTGGCGTACGGCGCCGGGACGGGCGCGGTCGCCGGATTCTTCGGCATCGGCGGCGGCTTTCTGATCGTCCCCGGCCTCGTCGCAGCCACCGGCATGCCGCTGCTCAGCGCGGTCGGCTCATCGCTGGTCGCGGTCACGGCCTTCGGCCTCACCACGGCCGTGAGCTACGGCGCCTCGGGGCTCGTCGACTGGCCGCTGGCGCTGGTCTTCGTGGCCGGCGGCGCGCTCGGCGGGACCTTCGGAGCACTTGCGGCAGGTCAAATCGCGCAGCGCCGCGGCGCGCTAAACACCGCCTTCACCGGATTGATCGTCGTCGTCGCCGCCTACATGGCGCTGCGCGCGGTCGCGGCCGTCTAGGCCCGCAACAACAGGAGAGCAGCATGGTACATGTCGTGGTTCTGGGCGCCGGTCTCGGCGGCACCATCATGGCGTACGAACTCCGTGACCTGCTCGGCCGCGAGCACAAGGTTTCGGTGGTCAACAAGGGCTCGATATATTCCTTCGTCCCCTCAAACCCCTGGGTCGCCGTGGGCTGGCGCGACCGCGACACAGTGAGCGTCGATCTCGAGCCGGTGTTACGCCGGCGCGATATCGCGCTTTATCCGCAGGGCGCCAAGCGGCTCGACCCCAAGGCCAAGTCGATCGCGCTGATGGACGGCACAAGCCTCGACTACGACTATCTCGTGATTGCCACCGGTCCCGACCTCGCTTTCGACGAGATTCCCGGCTTCGGTCCGGCGGCGGAAACGAACTCCGTCTGCTTCATCGACCATGCACTCGAGGCCAAGGCCGCATTCGATCGGCTCGTCGCCAGTCCGGGTCCGGTCGTGATCGGCGCGGTGCAGGGCGCCTCGTGCTTCGGCCCGGCCTACGAATTCGCCTTCATCCTCGACAAGGCGCTGCGCGACGCGAAAGTGCGCGACCGGGTGCCGATGACCTTTATCACCTCAGAGCCCTATATCGGCCATCTTGGGATCGACGGTGTGGGCGACACCAAGGGCCTGCTTGAGAGCGAGCTCCGCAACCGACACATCAAATGGATCACCAACGCCAAGGTGGAGAAATTCGAGGGCGGCAAGGTCTTCGCCAGCGAGATCGCCGAGGATGGCAGCGTGGCAAAGGCGCATGAGGTACCGTTCAGCTACGCCATGATGCTGCCGGCCTTCCGCGGCGTCGAAGCGGTGCGCGGCATTGAGGGCCTCACCAATCCGCGCGGCTTCATCCTCGCCGACAAGCACCAGCGCAATCCGGCCTTCCCAGAGGTTTTCTCGGTGGGCGTGTGCGTCGCCATCCCGCCCCTCGGCAAGACGCCGGTGCCGGTGGGCGTACCCAAGACAGGCTTCATGATCGAATCGATGGTGACGGCGACAGCGCAGAACATCGCAAGCCTCATCGCCGGCAAGGCGCCCAGTGCGGTCCCGACCTGGAACGCGGTCTGCCTCGCCGATTTCGGCGACAGCGGGATCGCTTTCGTCGCGCAGCCGCAGATTCCGCCGCGCAACGTCAACTGGTCATCGGAAGGCAAGTGGGTGCACGCCGCCAAGGTCGGCTTCGAGAAATACTTCCTGCACAAAATCGGCTCGGGCCGTTCGGAACCGTTCTACGAGACGCTGGCGCTCAAGGTGCTGGGGATCGACAAGCTCAAAGAGGTGACGATGGCAAACTGAGCATTCCCGCATGCCACCCGCCGAGTGTCCGCTTGGGGCCAAAAGCAGCCTCTGCGCTCGACTAGTTCGCGGATCTATTCCGACTGGTGGGTGGTTTGGCGCGCCAGTCAGAGCAAAACTGCGAACTCTTATGTGATTGAGGTCGTTAGATAATTCTATGCCAACGCATAGGCCCGAGTGTCCGCTCAGCGCCATAAGCAGACACGGGGCTAAAGGCGGCCGGCGAACTCTGTGCTACAGCTCCCCCCGCAAGTATGGCGGAGAACATGTGAGCGCACCCGTGGTTCCTGCGTCAATGACCAGCTCCGACGCCTGAAAGCAGAACTGGCGTCGGATGCCAGAAGACGACGGCGGCAATTGGTCCACGTGCAGAAGCCGGGTATTGCCGCGCTTGCACTAGATGAATCCAGACCTTTTCAGGGTGTCCGCCGGGATCGAAACACTGGTGCGTCGCGCACCTAGCACCTGCGCCAAGAACTCCTGCGTAAACTTAACGGCCCTCGCGCCCGGCTTATCGGCCTGGTTGTTTGTGCAGCACTTGCAAAAATACTTTGTCTGCGTACTATTTGGACGACGTCCCTCATTTCCACTTGCTACCCCCACTGGGAACTCCGCTGAGGACTCAGTCGAGGAGAACAGGGACGCGGCAGTTCTATAGACTAAGAGCAGGCTACGAGTTCGCGCATCGGCGTGGGCAGCGAGAGCGCGGGCATTCGTCAATGGAGAATGCGCATGCGCAGTTTTTGCTGCTTAATTGCCGCGATCGTCTTGGCGGCGATCACCTTCGTCGGCTCCGCGGCCGCCGATTCCAATATCCTCTTTATCCTTGACGGTTCCGGATCGATGTTCGGAAAGGTTGGTGGCCAGACGAAGATTGTTGTGGCAAAGCAGCAGCTGAAAAAGCTTATGGGCGAGCTACCGCCCGGCGCCCAGGTTGGTTTGATGACGTATGGCGCGACGTCAAAATCAAGTTGCAGCGACATTCAGCTTCTGAGACCGATCGGCACCGCGGCAGACGTGTCGGCCGCCATCGAGGGAATAACGCCGCTCGGTAAGACTCCGATCGCCGCGGCACTAGCCAAAAGCGCGGACGCGTTCGCGGGGCTCAGCGGCCAGAACAATAATGTGGTGTTGATATCGGATGGCATCGAAAGCTGTGATGGCGACCCCTGTGCGGCGGCGACGCAGCTCGCCAAGTCTGACATCGCGGTGCGCATCGACGTCGTCGGATTCGGGCTCAACGATTCTGACGCTGCGGCGCTCCAGTGCATCGCCGCCAACGGCAATGGCAAATACTTTGCAGCGAACGATACTACGGGATTTGCCGACGCCATCGGCGACGTCGTCAAAGCCGTGGAGACCGTAACCACCCCGCCTCCGCCGCCGCCCCAGCCGCCCAAGCAGGTCGAGACGGTCGTCTTTGAGGATCCCTTCGACGGCACGGATTTGGACGCCAAGCACTGGCAAGTAATCAACCCGAATCCGGACAGCTATCTTGTCGAAAACGGCGCCCTTCTGACGGTTTCGTCGACACCGGGTGGGCTGGCAAACAGCGACCTTCAGAACATATTCAAGTACGTCGATCCGCTGCCAGATGGTGACTACACGGTGACCGTCAGCCTGCGCATGGAGTTTGCGACCGGCAAAGAGCAGTTTCAGGTCGGACTCATGGACGACGCCTCGAACTACATCGTCAGCTCCGTAGTCGCGGCAGCCAACTGCTGCAACTCAACGATCGATCTCAAACTCGACAAGGTGTCTGGTGGACAGGCCGCAGGGTTCGATCTGCCGGCTGTCAGACTTCCGAGCACCGATACATTTGCAAAGGAAGCCAACGGCGTTGAACAGCCAATAACCCTGAAGCTAATCAAGCAGGGTCATACCCTCAAGGCTGCCCTGACCTTCGCGGGCCTCAAGGACGACGCGGGCAACCCGATGGTGGTCACCACCGATCCGGTCACGTCGCTGCGACCGCCGAAATCGCTCGCGATGGCGCTGTCGCAAAGCGCCGACGGCAGCGGCGAGACTACAGCCTACGTCGACTCGGTCACGATCAGCACGCCCGCCCCATGAGCAGGCGTTGCTGGCGCTTGGGACTGTGGGCCGCCCGTGGGATTGCGGTTGGGCTGCTGCTGGCCGGTGTCGCCGGCACTGCGCTCGCCGCCGGCGGCGCCAATGATGCCGAAGCGGGCAGCTGCGCTGTCGAGGAACTGGCTCCGCCGACCGCCGCCCAGGTCCCAGTGGATGTGGCCATCGCGCGGCTCCAGGCCGACATAACGTATCTTGGCAGCCAGCTGAAGATCTCCCAGATCACCTACCGCGCGCGACTAACGGATGCGCTTTCACGGCAGGGACTCGACGACGCGGAACAGGCGCTGGCGCTCGACGGCGAAGGTTGGGTCACCACGATGTCTGTGGCACCGGCCGGCCAGCTGACATTCTTCGCGCGAAAGGCAGAGGACGACTTCTACAACCTCAACCTGGGGCCGCTCTACAAGTCGGTGATGGCGTTGCGAACCAGCCCGTCGGGGACGACCGTCCCGGCGGAGGCCCTCAATGATGTCGATCGTCGCATGGCCCTCCTGCGGGCATTCGAAGTCACCCTGGACGGGCTGCGCGAGCGAGCCGTTGACATCGAGGCGCGCCAGAGTGCCTTCGAAGTGCGTCTCCTGGCGGCGGAGGAAGCGGACGATTTTGTCATGCTTAGCGTCTCCCCCGAAGGCGAAATCGGCTCCAACCTTATCTGGCAGGCGACGCCTGAACAGCTCGCGAGAGCAGCAGACATTTCGGCGCAGTTGGCGCAGTTCAAGGGCGAGGCCGATGCGCTCGCCGTGGTGTACCGCGGTATTCCAATGCAGTTCACAAGCGTTCTGGGCGAGTCCGGCCCCATCCCCGCGTGCCCGGCCGCCACCGAAGAGCCTGAAGTTCCCCCCGGCCTGCAGCCCGACTGAGGAGCCTCATATGCCCAGGTTCGGATGCTGTCTCATGGTCATTGTAGTCGCCCTTTCGGGAATGGCTTGCCAGGAGATGGCGGTAGCCGATGACAGCCTTTTCGTCCCCAAGGACGAGGTTATCCAACTGCTCGACTCCTATGCGTTGGAACTGGGCACCAAGAGCGCACGGCCTGGGAGCGGCACCGAGGACGAGCCTTACGGCACACTGCCAGCCGACCGCCGGGCTCGTCTCGTCGCGCTGGCGGCGGCCGATGGTATTCCCGAAAACGTAGTGCCGCGAATCCTGGCGCTAATCCCGAACCGTGTCGAGGCAGCTATCCGCGACCTCTACGCGGTCAACCTGGAACCGGTGCGACTCGGTAAGGTCAACGTCGAAGATCTTGGTATGCCAGTTCTGCGGACTGAGTTCGATCGCTTCAAGGTAGCAAAGGTGGATCTCGATGCGTACGTCACGCAGACACTGCAGCCGCTGCGCGAGGCCGAATGGGCATCGATTGAAACGCGCTTCCAGTTCCAGTTGAAACGCATGAAGGCCTTCGAACAGAAGGTTAAAGAGATCGACGAAAAGTATCCGGCGTTTGGCGGTGGCGATGGAACGGCCCGCGCCAAGGCAATCGAGGCGGCACTTGATACGCTGCGCAACGTTCTCGCAAAACAGTGGAATGCGCTCGACGCAGCGGAGACGAAGCTGGCGCAGGGATACGTCAGGAAGATGTTCCTGTTTCCGTTGCCGCCTCCATATAGCGGAAGCAATGCAGCGCGGCTTATCGTCGATGGTCATGACTACTACGGCAGGCTCGACGAGTTGCTAGGTGAAGTGGTCAACAAGGCGGCTGGCCAGGGCCGGGTGCATATCGCACTCTGGTGGTGCAAGGCGAACACTCTGATCAGCCCGACAGAGACCTTCCTTGATGCGATTGGGCGTGTCGCGGCGGCCGGCAATGAGGTGCAGGTGCTGCTATGGGAAGGCAGTTCGACCGCCTTCCCTGGTGTTCAGGCGGACAACAAGGACTGCGCAGCGCGCATCAATGCGCTCGGCGGCAAGGCGGAAGCGAAGCTGATCTCGGGGCCATGGACGGGTTCGCACCACGACAAATATTTCGTGGTTTCTGACGGTGCCGACTACCGCGCACTAGTGGGCGGTATGAACATCGACGGCGGGCAGTGGAACTCCTCGCTCGGACCCACGATGGCGCCGCATCCTAACAGCAACGGTGGTTGGTTCGACGTCCATGACGTTGGCGTAGAGCTTGAAGGTCCATCGGTTATCGACGTTGATCTCGACTTCAGGCAACGCTGGTCCGATGCTGGCGGTACGCGAACCATCTATGAAGAGAAGGCGAGCTACCCGGCGGGAGAAGATGTCAACGAGGTGGCGATTTCGGTCACCACCAGCCACGAAACTTGGACCGGCAAACTCTTCGGACCATCGGCTAAGCGAACCGGCGTGCGTGACGAGCTGCTGCAGCGAATCGCCGGTGCGGACCGTTACGTCTATCTCGAGAACTACGCGATCCTGGACGAACAGTTGATCAAGGCCTTGGGGCACAAGATCGTTCAGCAGCGTCGCTTGGGGCGACCGTTCGACGTAATTCTGGTGACGCACCGCGATTGGGGCCCAGTATCGCCGACTCTCTACGGTTGGCTCCACTACATCACGTACCTCTCGCTCTCGTTCATGAATACTGACAGCTTCACCTATCTCGACGAACAGGGCTTGTCGCATAGCGTCGACAGGCAACAGGACGGAGCGACGTTGTGGGAGGTGGGACCCTACCAAGGCAAATGGAATGAGGAGACCGAGGTGATGTGGTCGTCCGGCGGCGGCGCCACTTCACATACCCGGCTGACATCGATCCTCGGCTTCGGTCATGACCTTCCGCTCTACTACCTCGCTTACCGCGACAACAACGGGCAAGAGGTGCCGATCTGGGTGCATTCGAAGTTCGGCCTGTTCGATGACGTCTACGGCGTGGTCGGTTCTGCAAACTTCAACTTCCGGAGCCTCACGACGGACAATGAGTTGAGCGCATTCGTACACGGCCCGTCGGCGGCCGGGTTCCGTGAGATGCTATGGTCTGAGTACTGGGGAAAGACTGTGCCTGCGCCGAACGAGTGGCCGGCCGCGGTTGCGGCGCTTAACAACACCGCGCTCCGAAATGGAGAGGTCGTTGTGCGCCCCTTGACCCTAAACGATTTCCCGCGCGACATCGACAAGATCACATCGCGGATGTCCTGGATGAGAAGACGCACCGATGCGTCCTGGTACTGAGCGCAGAGACCGGACCCTGGAAGCAATGACCGAGTGCCGCAACCACGGCAGTTGGCGGTCGTGACCTGCGCGATCTTCTGCGGCTAGGTGGCGTGATGTTGAAGGATCCGAAGGTCACCCGCCCGTCCAGAGGGATTCCGCCACTGCAGGAGATGTTTCCGTTCGAAAGCAGGCCTCCCACCGACCATGAAGTGTCTGCCCGTTATGTCTTCGCGGCTTGCGCCTTGCTCGGGTGGTCGACATGGCAGCTCGCCGAACGATCCGGCGTGAGCGTCAGGCGGCTGCTCATGCTGAGACATGGTCTGGGGTGGCCCGACGTCGATCAGGTCATCTCAGCCTGCTTCGTCGCCTTGCGGTCTGCCGGCGTTGTATTTTCGTCGGACGGTCAGCTGGAGCTCCCAGGCCGTCCGCCGCCGAGATCGAGTCTTGAACCCAGACCAACGATCGATGACGGACATAGAACCCTTTGGAACAAGTTGGAGTATTCGATTTATGCGGAGTGGGAATATGCTGTGCTGGCTTGGCCAGGTGGCATGTATCCAATCGGCCGGCACTACGGTGACTGTACCTCCGCAATCGCAAACGTAAATCGCGGCTGGTGCGTGACGGGCGGTGCCGGGGTCGCTGTGACAATCTTCGAAGATGGATTTCCACGGGGCCTGGGAGCCGTCGACCCCATGCGGGTACTGAGTTACACCGTTGGATCGACCGGTGTTCCAGAAGGCGTGGAGGCGACCGCCGAAGAGATCAGAGATTTCCTCATAGGAGCGATCGGTTCCCCGGACATTCTGTGGGTGGACTCAGTATGGCAGGACCGCGACGAACTGGACTCCGATGTGGTTTGGATTGCGTCTCGAGAAGGTAAGGTCTTCCGCCTTGAAGTTCGAGCCGCGAACCTCTACGGCTGATGCACGCGCAATCTCAGGATTAGCGGTGGGCGGGATGGCAGAGGAAGTCGCCATGGACGTCGCCGCTCGCCGGCCCTGGAATAAGGGGGCCGCGAGGTGCCGGGCAAGGCGAACCCTCGGCAGCGCCCGCCGCTACGGCCATGCCGCAGTCGCTGTTCGTCCGGCGGCTGGTTTTCCTGATCGTCGCCTATTTCCTCATGCCCTGGGCCACTGTGGGCTCTTCCACCCTCTCGCCGCTGATTGGCACCATGTATCGCTGGTTAGAGCCAGCCGTCAGGCCATCGCATCCTGCAGCTCGCCAAGAATACGCTGCCATGCCTCGCGATGAGCCTCGCCGTATTCGCCATTCGGTAGCCCGGTATGCCGCAGCACAACCCGAGTGGCGTTAGCCTTCTTCTCGAAGGTGATTGTGACGATCGTCTCGAGGCCAGCCGAATAGCGCGACACCCACGTGTGCAGGATGCGGGTTGGCGGGTTGATCTCTAGAAATCGACCGTAGTGATGTTGGCTATGTACCAGCCAGTACCATAGCGCTCCAACCTTAGGTGTAAGCACAAGCTCGTCATCGTCTTTGAACGGGCATCCATCGACCGAGGGATCGAGCCAGGCCGCAAACACTTTGTCTTGAGGTGCAGCGACGGTGCGTTCGACTTTAACGTCCATGGGGGATTGGCTCCTGCAATAAGAATGTTGATCGCTCGCTTGCTTAAAGCCTGTGAGCCGGGTCAGGCAGATGCTTCCAGGCTCGCGGCTTTGCGTTGGGGCTCGCTGGCAAGCGCAGTGACAATGGCAACGACGCTAAGGAGCGATGCCACGATCAGCGCGGGCCGAAATCCTGCCAAAAAGAGGCCAGGCGCAGATACGGAACCGAAGGCCGCGAACGCAGCGGCGGCGATCGCCACACCGAATGCACTCCCAAGTCGCTGAACGATGCCGTTGGCGCCCGATGCGCTGCCGATATCATCCGGGGGGACCGCGCCCAGCGCGGTTGCGGGAACCGTCGGAACGACCATTGAAATCCCAAGGCCCGACAAGAAAAGAAGAAACGACTCGAGGGGGAGACTGCCTTCAGCGCTGCCAATGAACGCAAGGATGAGAAGTGGTAGCCCCTGCACAACAGCGCCAAGCGCCATGATCCACCGGCGGCCCACGCGGTCCGACAGGGCTCCAAAGAATGCCACGCCGGGGACCGTCGCTCCCGTCCATGGCAGAATCCACAATGAGGTTTGCAGTGGGGACAGTCCGTGGACGATCTGAAAGTACTGGGCCACGAGAACCGCCGCGCCAAAAATGCCCGCTGTCGTCAGGAAACTTGTCGCGTTGGCCGCGGCGAACCGCTTATTCTTGAACAACCGCGGCGGGAACAGCGGCGCGCTGGTATGCGATTCCCACGCAACGAGTGCAGCCAGGCAGACGGCCCCGGCGAGGGAGGTTGCGAGCGTCTCAGCCGATAGCCAGCCGACCTCGGGGCCCCGCACCAGCGCCCATACGAGACCCGCAGCACCAATCGACATAAGTGCGATAGCCAGCGCGTCGATGCGCGCACGTGGACCATAGCTTTCGGGAAGAACGACCAATGCGAGTACGCCCGCCAGGAGCGCGATGGGCACGTTGAGCCAGAATATCCAATGCCAGCCGAAAAGCTGCGCGAGGATGCCACCCACCAGCGGGCCGAGCGCGCCGCCAATCCCTGCGATGCCGCTCCAAATGCCTAAGGCGGTGCCGCGCTTTTCGGGCGCCACGGTGGTTGTGAGAATCGTTAGGCTCAGCGGCATTATCGTTGCCGCGCCCAGCCCCTGAAGTGCGCGGGCCGCGACCAGCGTCGTAAGGGAGGGGGCCATCGCACAGACGGTTGACCCGGCCGCAAACAGGAAAAGTCCAACGCTGAATACAACGCGCCTCCCATAGCGATCGCCTAGTGCAGCAGCGGGCGCTATTCCAGCGGCGAAGGTTAGCGCATATGCATTGATGATCCAGCTTAGGTCCGTGAGGTTGCCGCCAACCTCTCTGCTTATGGCAGGCAAAGCCGTGACGACGATCAGGGAATCGAGCGGCACCATGAAGAATGCCATGGATGTGATGGCGATGACGGCAAATGCAGATGGCGGTTGGCGGCGCACGCGTTTCGACTCCCCTGGACTAGCAAGGGACATGTAAGTCAGCACTTACTCGTAAGTCAATACTTACCTGTTTGGGGGCGGCCCGAGTCACATCAGTGGATATGCCGTCGCGCGCCAACAGCCCAATCGTGGGCCGTCAGCGCAGAGATTTCACTGAGGCTGCGAAGGTAGGCAAAACCGTAGCCCATCCGCTTGCCACGGCGTTCCGGGTCGGGCGTCCATCGGCTCCCAGATTCTCAAAGTTTCGGTGCTCGAGCTCTACGTGCGTTCCGCCATCAACGCTCTGGAACGTTATTTCAACCTCAGACGAGCGTTCGAGCGAAACGAGTGTTCTATCCGATCCCAGCTGCCAGGCTATCACTATGTGATGGGGCGGTTCCCAGGCCGTCACCTGCCCGATATGTAAGCTCTCGCCGGAAGCCAGCTGTTTCCAAAACCGGCCACCGAGCATCGGTTCAAGATGCATCGAGACGACTGGCGGCGTGCCAGTTGCCAGGTGTTTTGGCCACCATACGTCGATTGACAGGGCGAAGAAATTGAAAGCTTCAGCGCAGCCAGCCGCCACCACAATCTCCCGCTTGACGGGGGCGATCCGAAAGTGGCGGTTCACTTCTTGCCCGCCTTTTTGTCCTGTTCCTGGCTTTCGAGTTTTTCTTTGAAGCGCGACAGCGCGATGTCCCAAAACTGATCCAGCCAGATGCGGATTTGGCTGAGGCCCTCAGGATCAATGTAATAGACGTTGCGACGACCTTGCTGCTTGTCGGTCACGAGTCCGGCCTCCTTGAGCAGGGCAAGATGTTGCGAGACGGCGGGCCGGCTCACAGGCATGTCGTTGGCAATCTCCGTGACAGAAAGGGGTCCCTCGCGCAGCTTCTCAAAGATGCTGCGTCGGGTCGGATCGCCGAGCGTGTTTAGTACTTTCTCGTGTCCCATCTAGTCACGTTAGCAGTGACTTACCGAGCCAACAATGCGCAATCTCAACATGAGCTGAAGCGGGCGCCGGGGTATGGCTCGCATTTCTCCGCTTGCACGGTAGCTTGATCGAAGAGAACCAGCTCCTGGTAGATCGCATCCAGATGCTCGCCGAGCCCGAGTTCCTCTCGCGCCCGCCGGATGATCCGATTCCCAGTGCTCGGCGCCGCACCAGATCGGCTCCACTCATGGCCGCCGGCTGCAGAAGCCGCTCATCGATCAGCCGCTGGGTCAAGTGCTTGAGCGCCGAAAATTGTCTATCGCGATCGCATCGAGTTGCGCGCCGAGATGCCGGGCAGCTTTCGAATCCTTTGTGTTGAGGCTGATCCGAAGGTGCGTCGCCTTCATGCAAGGCACAAGCTGGCTGGGGATGCGCCTGCGCCAATGGTAAACCGAGCCGCGACGGAGCAGATTTGGGCCGGGAGCCATGTGTCATCTCAGTGTGACCCAGGCGTGTGACCCAGT
>JBQCIY010000071.1:0-11178 GCA_051953275.1 Devosia sp.
TGGGCCAGGCTCGTGGAAATGGCCCTTCCGGTGACCAGCAAATGAAGCACCTGCTTGTAACGACCAGCCTGTTCCTCGCCCTGTCCGCCACGGCGGCCTATGCCGTGCCGATGTGCGACGGCCCGAATTTTGCCGAGAAGGACGCGATGGGTAACTACATCTATTCCGAGGATCAGGAATCGCAGATCGCCGAACAGAAGCTGCACGCCATGGGCATCGATGCCACCAACACTCGCTTCTGGAACGGCTGCATCCAGACCTTCGTGACCGACGCATCGGGCCACACCAAGATGCGGTTCTACGATCCCAACACCTATGAGGAAGTGCCGGTGAACTGACCGGCGCTGGTTGCAATTGGAGGGCGGCATGGCCGCACGACAAATGAAGACATCGATCCTGCTGGGCGCCCTGGCGCTGTTGCTGCTCCCCACCACCGCGACGCTCGCCGCGCCGATGTGCGATCCCCCGCATCTGGGTAACGCGCGTGACGACAACGGCAAGCGTATCTTCTCGCAGGACGAGGTGATCACCTCGCTCGAGAACCGTCTGCGCGGCGAGGGTATCGCTGCCCACGACTCTCGACTCTGGAACGGCTGTCTACAGACCTTCGTGACCGTCGGCGGCCGCGACGTGATCAAGTTCTACGATCCGGACTCGCTGGCCGAGCTGCCGGCCGACTAGACCGGATCGCGCCGGAGTCGCGGCGGTGTGAGAACGCTTGCCGCGAATTCACGCAGTTCATCGCCTTGTAACTGGCGAGGTTGCCCGAGCGGCATGACACTCTCCATGTTCCTCCCAAACGTGAACATGGAGTTCAATCATGAAGAAGCTTTCGTTCCTGGCCGTGGCGGCCGTGCTCGGCGCCACGGGATTTGCAGTGGCGCCGGCGTTCGCAGCCCCCACCGCGAGCGGCCCGCTGATCTGCGACTCGAGCGCCACCAAGGCCGACCAGGAGTTCCAGAATTCGAGCCAGCAGCTCCTGGCGTCGAAGCGCTTCGTCGGCAAGCAGGTGCTCAGCGTCGACGACTGGAACAACTGCATCAAGGTGACCTATGAGGGTAACCACGGCGGCATCACGACGGCATTCTACGATCCCGACAGCTTCAAGCTGCTGCAGTCATCCACGTCGGCCGGCTGATTGATCCAACCGGGGCGCGAGGGTGATCCCCCGCGCCTCCGCCTCCTCTATTGCGGCCGGCGCTTCGGCCGCCCCGCATAGGCGACCTGCAGCTTTTGGCCCTCAGGCTCGATGAGGAAGGCAAAGCCGTTCGGCCCGAGGGTGAGCCGGTCCTTCTTGCGCTCCGCCGCCTGCATGAGGACGATCTCCGCCTCCCCGGTCAGCGAGATGCGCACGCTTTGCGGCGACAGGTTGTAGAGGCACACGAGGCTCTCGGCACCGTTGCTGCGGCGGAACGCCAGCACCGGCTCGTTGGTCTTGAGAAACTCGATGTCGCCGTCGATCAGCGCCTCATGCGCGCGCCGGAACGCCAGCGCCTGGCGATAGAATTGCAGGGTCGAGTCCGGGTCGGCGTTCTGCGTCGCGACGTTCAGCACCGAATGCTCGTACTTGACCGGCAGCCACGGCTTCACGTTGCTGAACCCGTTGGGGCTGTCGCTGGTGTCCCACGGGATCGGCGTGCGTTCGCCGTCGCGACCCTTGTATTCGGGCCAGAAGCGGATACCGGGCGGATCGGTCAGTTCCTCGAACAGGATGTCCGCCTGCGGCAGCCCCAGTTCCTCGCCCTGGTAGATGCAGATCGAGCCCTTCAGGGCGATCAGCATCGCCGCCGCCTGCCGCGCCAGCGCCTTGGGGTCGAGGGCGTGGCTGGCCCAGCGGCTCACATGTCGGTCGACGTCGTGGTTGGAAAAGCTCCAGCACGGCCAGCCGTCCTGGTTGGCGTCGAAGAACCGCTTCATCTTGCCGCGAAAATGCTCGGCGGTGAATTCGTTGCCCAGCATGTCGAATGTGTAGGCCATGTGCAGCTTGTCGCCGCCCGACGTGTATTCGCCCATGAGCTTGAGCCCGATGTGGCTGTCGCCCACTTCGCCCACCGTGGTCGTGCCGGGGAACTGGTCGAGCAGCGCCCGCACGCGCTTCAGGAACTCGACGTTCTCGGGCTGGCTCTTGCCGTATTTGTGCTCCTGCATGTCGTATGGGTTGACCGCATAAGGCAGGTGCCGCGGTCGCCGCGCCGGCGGATTGCTGCGCAACAGCTTGTCGTGGAAATAGTAGTTCACGGTGTCGAGCCGGAAGCCGTCGACGCCGCGCTCCAGCCAGAAGCGCAGCACGTCCAGAACGGCATCCTGTACCGCCGGATTGTGGAAGTTGAGGTCTGGCTGCTCGATCAGGAAATTGTGGAAGTAATACTGCCCGCGGCTGGGGTTCCATTCCCAGGCGCGGCCGCCGAACACGCTCGGCCAGTTGTTGGGCGGCGTGCCGTCACGTTTGGGGTCGGCCCACACATACCAGTCGGCGCGCGAATTGGTGCGGCTCAGCCGGCTCTCGCGGAACCACGGGTGCTTGTCCGAGGTGTGGCTCAGCACCTGGTCCATGATCACCTTGAGGCCGAGCGCGTGGGCCCGCTCGATCAGCGCGTCGAAATCCTCGAGCGTGCCGAACAGCCGGTCGACCTCCTTGTAGTCGGAGACGTCGTAGCCCATGTCGGCCTGCGGCGACTGGGTGATCGGCGACAGCCACACGGCATCCACCCCCAGCGACGCGATGTGGTCGAGCCGCCGCATGATGCCCGGCAGGTCGCCCACGCCGTCGTCATTGGTGTCCTGGAACGAGCGCGGATAGACCTGATAGATCACCCCGCCGCGCCACCATTCGCGCATCGCGAACCTCCGTCGACTCCGCCCCGCCGACGATGCAGTCCGGGCCGGCAAAATGCAAATTCAATAGCCGCACTGCGCGTTCCCTGGCTTGCTGCAGCACCACCGCGATCGTAATTCTATGGGGACCGCGGGCAACGGTCCTTGGGGGAGGTTTTCCATGATTCAGGAAATTCCAAACATCAACTGGCTGGCCATCCTGGTCGCCGCCATCGTGCGCATGATCGTCGGCAGCGTGTGGTTTTCGCCGGTCGCTTTCGTCAAGCCGTGGCAGAAACTGACCGGCGTCACGCCGGAGTCCATGCAGCGCGGGCTGGCCCGTGCCGTCGTCGTCGATTTCATCCTGTCGCTGGTGATGGCGTTCGTCCTCTATCACGCCATCATGTACGCGACGAACATGGCGCCCGGTCCGCTCGCCGGGCTGGCGGTGGGCTTGCTCAACTGGCTCGGTTTCGTGCTCGCGACGCACCTGCCGCTCTGGGCCTACGAGAACCGCCCATTCAAGCTGATCGCGATCGGCACCGGCTCGAACCTGGTCTCGATGCTGCTCATGGGCCTGCTTTTCGGGTTTTGGCATTAGGACTGTCTAGACCACCGGACTGATCAGCGGTTCGCCGGCGAACCAGGCGTCGAGGTTGGCGACAACCAGCGCGCCCATCTTGTTGCGAGTCTGGTTGGTCGCGCTGCCCTGGTGCGGCGACAGCACGACGTTGTCGAGACCGAACAGCGCGGTGGGCACCTGCGGCTCGTTCTCGAACACGTCGAGCGCTGCGCCACCAAGCGCCCGGCTCTTGAGCATCTCGACCATCGCCGCTTCGTCGACCAGGCTGCCGCGCGCCATGTTGACCAGGAACCCATCCGGTCCGAGCGCCTCGAGCACCCTGCGGCTGACGATCTTCTCGGTGCCCTGCCCGCCGGGCGCGATGATCACCAGCCAGTCGGCATCGCGTGCCATCTGGGCGAGATCGGAATAGTAAACGAAGGGTTCATCCGGCTGCTTGCGGCGGCCGTGATAGACAACGCGCATTTTCATCGCCTGCGCCCGCACCGCGATCTCCTTGCCGATGCGGCCGAGCCCGAGGATGCCGACGGTCTTGCCGTTGAGCTCGGTCAGCAGCGGGAAGGCACCCTTCGGCCAGTTGCCGTCGCGGACGAACTGGTGCGCCTGCGGAATGCGGCGGGCGAGCGCGATCATCAGCCCGATCGTCAGCTCCGCCACTGCGTCGTTGAGCACGTTGGGCGTATTGGTGACGCGGATGTTGCGGGCCTTGGCGGCGGCCGTGTCGATCGAGTCGTAGCCGACGCCGAAATTGGCGATGATCTCGAGTTTGGGCAATTTGTCCATTAGCGCTGCCGGCACCTGCCCTCCGGCGATGCCGCGGACGCGATCCCTGAGCCCGGCGAGGAAGGCTTCCTTGTCCGTTGCCTCGTGCAACTTGTGCACGGTGTATTTGGTCTGGAGCTCCGCCTCGCAGGAGGCAAGGAGCTTGTGGGTCTGCAGAATGTCGACGGGCATCGCTCTCTCCGGATCGAGCCACTCATAAGCGGCCCCTGGCGCGCTGTCA
This sequence comes from Devosia sp., assembly GCA_051953275.1. Taxonomy (GTDB): domain Bacteria; phylum Pseudomonadota; class Alphaproteobacteria; order Rhizobiales; family Devosiaceae; genus Devosia_A. Next base: position 4,401 of record JBQCIY010000071.1, read on the forward strand.
CGGTTCACAGATGACTGAATTGTAAGGCAACGGAGGTTTGTGCAACACCGTTACGCGGGCATGCAACCAGCGTCCAGGCAGCCACAATGAACACCATCGACCTCATGGGCCGCCGCGCCCTCGTCACCGGCGGCAGTACCGGCATCGGCGCCGCTATCGTTGCGGCGCTGGCCGCGGCGGGTGCCGATGTGGCCGTCAACTATCTCGCGCACCCCGAAATCGCCGATCAGGTCGTGACCGGTCTGGGCAAGCCCCGGGGCCGCACGCTCACGGTGCAGGCCGACGTCAGCGATGCCGCGGCCGTGGCAGCGATGTTCGCCACGCTCGACAGCGCCTGGGGCGGCCTCGATATCCTCGTCAATTGCGCCGGCATCGACGGCCACGCCGCGCCGGGCTGGGAGATCGACCTCGCGCAATGGCGGGCGGTCATCGACGTCAACCTCTTCGGCGCCTTCTGCTGCGCGCGCGAGGCCCTCAAGCGCATGGTGCCGGCGAAACGCGGCGTCGTCGTCAACATCTCCTCGGTGCACGAGAACATCCCATGGGCCGGCTACTCGGCCTACACCGCCAGCAAGGCCGGCCTCTCGATGCTGACCAAGACGCTGGCGCAGGAGGCGGCGCCGTTCGGCGTGCGCGTCCTCGCGGTCGGCCCGGGCGCCATCAAGACGGCCATCAACCACGCCGTGTGGAGCAACCCGTCCGGCCTCGCCGACCTCGACACCAAGATCCCGATGGGCCGTATGGGCGAAGCGGCAGAGGTGGCGCAGGTGGTCGCCTTCCTCGCCTCCGACGCCGCGAGCTACGTCACCGGCACCACGGTGTTCGTCGACGGCGGCATGCTCGACTACGCCTCGTTCGCGCACGGAGGCTGAGCCATGGCCGACGACAAGAACGATGCTCCAGGCGCTCCCGGCATTCCGCCGACCTGGACCTCGAGCGCCAAGGACCTCGTTTCCACCGCGCTCGGCTCCAGCCGCATCTGGGCCACCTTCGGCTTCGGCATCGTCAACGAGATCTACTGGCCCTCGACCGGCCAGCCACAGTTCCGCGACCTCGGCTTCATCGTCAAGAGCCCCAAGGGCTGGAGCGAGGTCAAGCGCGTCCAGCACTACCTGCTGACGACGCCCAAGGCCTACATCCCCCTGCCCTCGGTCGTGCACGAGGGACCGGACTACCGGCTGGAGGTCGAGTACCTGCCGCATCCGCTGCGTGACAGCCTGATCATGCGCTATCGGCTCGATGGCGACGACCTCAGGCTCTACGTGCTGGCCGCGCCGCATCTGGGCGGTGAGCAGTCCGACAATCATGCCTGGGCCGGCGAGGACCTAAGCGCGCAGCGCGGCAACATCGCCATGTGCCTCACCGCCGATAGCGGATTCGCGCGGACCAGCGCCGGGTTCGTCGGCACCTCGGACGGCTGGCAGGATTTCGACAAGCACGGCGCCATGACCTGGACCTATGCGCGCGCCAGCGGCGGCAACGTGGCGCTGATGGGCGAGCTGCCGTCCGCCGCCGGCCGGCTGGCGCTCGCCTTCTCGGAGTCGCTCGAGGGCGCCCGCACGCTGGCGCGGTCGAGCCTCGCCGACGACTACGAGACCACCCGCAACCACTTCATCCGCGGCTGGGAAGAGTGGTCGCGCACCCTGGACTTTCCCTACACCTCGCCGGAGCTTCGGAGCGAGGCCGAGCTCTCGGCCGCCGTCCTCAAGATTCACGAGGACCGCACCTATAACGGCGCCATCGTCGCCAGCCTCTCGGTCCCCTGGGGCCAGAGCCGCGACGACCTCGGCGGCTACCATCTGGTGTGGACGCGCGACGCGGTCGAAGCGGCGCTGGCGCTCGTCGTCGTCGGCAAGAGCGACGACGCGGTGCGCGTGCTCGCCTACCTCATCGCCACGCAGGCGGCCGACGGCAGCTGGGCGCAGAACTACTATCCCTCGGGTCGCGGCTATTGGACCGGCAACCAGCTCGACGAGGTGGTGATGCCGCTGCTGCTCGCCGCCAAGCTGCGCGCCACCGGCGAGCTCATCGTGGCGCGGCCGGTCGAGGACATGGTGCACCGCGCCATCGCCTACGTCGTCCGCCACGGGCCCATGACCGACCAGGACCGCTGGGAGGAAAACGCCGGCGCCAGTCCCTTCACGCTCAGCGTCACGCTCGCCGCGATGGTGACGCTGGCCGACTTCTTCGGCGCCGACGAGCGCGACTATGTGCTCGCCCTCGCCGACTGCTGGAACGAGCGCATCGAGCGCTGGACCTACACCACGGAGGGTGAATACTGCGCCAGCCACGGCATTCCCGGCTACTATGTCCGGCTCGGGCCGGTCCGCTCGAACGATGGCGGCTTCGGCTTCGTCGACGTGCGCAACCGCACCGACGGGACGATCCGCGCCACCTCGCTCGTCGGCCTCGAATTCCTCTGCTACGTCCGGGCGGGCCTCAGGCGTGCCGACGACCCGCGCATTGCGGCCACCGTCAAGCTCATCGATCAGCTGCTGCGCGTCGAGACGCCGTCAGGCCCCAGCTACTATCGCTACAACACCGACGGCTATGGCGAGCACGAGGATGGCCGCCCTTATGACGGGACCGGCATCGGGCGGCTCTGGCCGCTGCTCACCGGCGAGCGCGGGCACTACGCGCTGCTCGCCGGCGAAGACCCGCAGCCCTATCTCGATGCGATGCGGCGCATGACCGGTCCAGCCGGGCTCATCCCGGAGCAGATCTGGGACACCGATCCGATCCCCGACCGCATGCTGTTTCCGGGCAAGCCCTCGGGCAGCGCCATGCCGCTGGTCTGGGCGCATGCGGAGTACCTGAAGCTCCTCGCCGCCAAGTCCAACGGCCGGCCGGCCGAGATGTTCGACGCGGTGCTCGACCGCTGGAACCGCGAGCCGCCGCAGGCCGCCATCTGGTTCTGGCGACCCAATAGCCCGTTCCACGCCGCCCCGGCCGGCCGCGCCCTCCGCTTCGAGACGGTCGCGCCGTTCGGCTTCGCCTACAGCCTCGATGGCGGCGCCGAAGCCACGCTCGAGGCGCAGCCCACGCAGTTCGGTATGAGCGGCGTGACGCTCGCGCCCGAGACGCTCGGCAGCACCAAATCGCTGCGCTTCCGGCTCACCCCGAAGGACGGCGACGCGATTTCCGGGCAAATCGCCATCGGCGGCTGACGCCTCGCATCGGGCGGCTTGCGCGTTCCTGCGCAATTGTGCAGCAATGGCAATGCAGTGGGTGGCCGCAATTTGCGCTGGGAGTAATGCCGGGACCTCTCCCCTTCGACGAGATGACCAATGCGGATGGCTCCGTCCGCGAACCCTATCTGATCCTCGACCAGTGGTTGAAAGAGCAGGCGCCCGACGCGATGGGCGTCATGGCGTCCGATGCCGAAGGCATCTTCCGCCGGCTGGGCATCACCTTCGGCGTCTATGGCTCGAACGAGGGCACCGAAAAGCTCATCCCGTTCGACATCATCCCGCGGATCATCTCGGCACGCGAGTGGCGGCGGCTGAGCCGGGCCATCGAGCAGCGCGTGCGCGCCCTCAATGCGTTCCTGCACGACATCTACCATCGCCAGGAAATCCTCCGGGCCGGGCGCATCCCCGAGGCGCTGATCATCAACAATTCCGCCTTCTGCCCGGAGATGATGGGGCTCGATCCGGCGCGCGGCATCTACTCCCACATCATCGGCGTCGACATCGTTCGCGTCGGCCCGGACGACTGGTATGTGCTCGAGGACAACCTGCGCACGCCCTCCGGTGTGAGCTACATGCTCGAGGACCGCGAGGCGATGCTGCAGCTCGCGCCCGACCTGTTCTCGCGGCTCAAGGTGGCGCCAGTCGAGACCTATCCCGAGAACCTGCGGCGGACCCTCGAATCGGTGGCCCCTGCCAATGCCAGCGGAACGCCGACGCTGGCCGTGCTCACGCCCGGCATCTACAACTCGGCTTATTTCGAGCACTCGTTCCTTGCCGACCAGATGGGTGCCGAGCTCTGCGAGGGACAGGACCTCTTCGTGGAAAACGGCAAGGTGTTCATGCGCACCACGATGGGGCCGCGCCGCGTCGACGTCATCTACCGCCGCATCGACGACGACTTCCTCGACCCCCTGACCTTCCGGCCGGAGTCGATGCTGGGCGTCCCCGGCCTGTTCGATGCCTACCGCGCCGGCAACGTCACGCTGGTCAATGCGCCGGGTACCGGCATTGCCGACGACAAGGCGGTCTATACCTACGTGCCCGAGATCATCGAGTTCTACCTGGGCGAAAAGCCGCTGCTCAAGAACGTGCCGACCTACAACTGCACCAGGGCCGACGAGCGCGCCTATGTGCTCGAGCACATCGCCGAGCTGGTGGTGAAGGAAGTGCACGGCTCGGGCGGCTACGGCATGCTGGTGGGACCCACGTCGACCAAGGACCAGCACGACCTGTTCCGCGAAAAAATCCGCGCCCGGCCGGATAATTACATCGTGCAGCCGACGCTGGCGCTCTCGACCTGCCCCACCTACGCCGCCGCGGGCGTCGCGCCGCGGCATGTCGACCTCCGCCCCTACGTCCTCGTCGGCGACCAGATCCGCATCACCCCCGGGGGCCTGACGCGCGTCGCGCTCAAGGAAGGCTCGCTGGTCGTCAACTCCTCGCAGGGCGGCGGCACCAAGGACACCTGGGTGCTGGAGGACTAGATGCTGGGCCGCACCGCGCAGAACCTGTTCTGGCTTTCCCGCTATGTTGAGCGCGCCGAGAACATGGCCCGTCTGCTCGAGGTCGGCTACCGCATGAGCCTCACCTCGCGCCGTGAAGGCGGCACCTCGGAGCACCTGCTGTCGATGCTGCAGGCGGCCGAAGTCGATGCCGAGTTCAGCCTCAAGCACAAGGTGGCGGACGTCGCGAGTGTCAGCCAGTTCATGCTGTTCGACGAGACCAACCCGAGCTCGGTCCGCGCCTGCCTCCTGGCCGCACGTACCAATGCCCGCTCGGTCCGCACGGCGCTCACCACCGACATGTGGGAATCGCTCAATTCCGCCTGGCTCGAATTTGCCTCGCTCGATCCGCGCGAGATCGCCGGCAGCCGGCTGATCGAGCTGCTGCAATGGGTCAAGCAGGTCAGCTACCAGTATCGCGGCGCCCTGCTCTCGACGTTCCTGCGCGACGACGGTTACGCCTTCAGCCAGATCGGCAATTTCGTCGAACGCGCCGACAACACCGCACGCATCCTCGACATGAAGTATTACGTGCTGCTGCCGCGCACCGACCTCATCGGCGGCGACGTCGACATCCAGCAATGGACTCTGATTCTACGGTCGGCTTCGGCGCACCGCAGCTATCGCCACGTCTACCACGACCGCTACAAGGCCTGGAACATTGCGGACTACCTGATCCTCCGCCCGGAGATGCCGCGCTCACTGCTGTTCTCGATCGGCTGGATCAACCGCACGCTCGACATGCTCGAAGATATCTACGGCGGCAAGAGCAAGGGCCATGCGGCCGCGGCCGAAGTCACGGCCATGCTCGAAGGCAATTCGATGGACCGCATCTTCGCCTACGGCCTGCATGAGTTTCTCACCGAGTTCATCGCCCGCAACAACAAGATCGCCGAGGCGGTGGCCGAGAGCTACAATTTCTACTGATGAAGCTGACCGTCACCCACACGCTGACTTTCTCGCTCGGCACCCCGGTCCGCGCCGTGCAGCACCTGCTGCTGACGCCGCTGAATACGCCTCAGCAGCGAGTGGAACGCTGGTCCATCGCGATGCCCGGCTTCTCCGAGGCGCCAACCTTTCGCGACGGCTTTGGCAACCGCGCGCATGTGGTGAGCCAGACGCGGCCCGAGCCGCAGATCGTCGTCACCGTCAGCGGCAGTGTCGAATCCACCGACAAGGCCGGTGTCCTCGGCCGGCTCGAATACGACCCGATGCCGGCGCTGTTCCGCCGCCAGACCGCGAGGACGAAACCCGATCCGGCACTGATCCATGGGCTCGCGGATGGCCCCGACCGCATCGCGCTGCTCCACGAGCTGATGGGCCGGGTCAGCGCGCGGCTCGAACAAGGCCAGTCGCAAGACGGCCAGTCCCAGACGCAGGCCACCGATCTCTCGCCGGCCGACGCAGCGCACGCCTTCATCGGCGCGGCCCGCGCCCTTGGCATTCCGGCCCGCTACGTCACCGGCTACCTGCTGGACGACGCCGGCGAGGCCAGCATTCACGCCTGGGCCGAAGCCTGGGACGAGCGCCTGGGCTGGATCGGTTTCGATGCGACCTGCAACCTCTGCCCCGCCGACGCCCACATCCGCCTCGCCTCCGGTCTCGACGCCATCGGCACCATGCCCATCCGCTCCGCCCCGGTGTGGACCGCAATGCCGGTCGAAACCGTCGAGATCATCGCGGAATAGTGCCGCCGGAGGAGACGGTGGTGGGTGCGGATGGCCGCTTGCGCCGCTGGTCCGCAGTCAGGACTCCTCTCCCGCTTGCGGGGCTTCGCGCCGTGCCGAAGGCAAAATCGCTCCAGTGGAGCGATTTTAGAGCCTGCCCCCGCGGAAGCGGGGGTGAGAAGGCCATGCGAGCTATGCTCGAATGGGGGGACCGCCGTCAGGAGGTGGAGGGGAGCGCCGCTTGCACTGCCCTCTCATTCCGTCACCCGCGGCCTTGCCCCGGGGCCGGGCATTGCCTATCGTGAGTATGTGGGGGGGACGCCCGAGGAGGGGTCTCGTCCCCCGGTTGGGGGGTTGGGGGACCGCCTTTAGGGGGTGGTGGGGGGGTGCCGCTTGCGCGATCCTGGCCAGAACGACC
>JBQCIY010000072.1:0-17723 GCA_051953275.1 Devosia sp.
ACGCTGACGCCGAGCGGCGGCACCAGGCCGGCAGTCGAAATGGTCTCGCCGTCGGCTAGGGTCAGGTTGACGCGGCGCGACGACAGCGACGGATTGACGATCAGGTAGCCGTCGCCGGCGCCCTTGGGCAATTGCGCCGCAATTGCCTGCAACGCCGCGGCCTGCACGGCCTTGCCCGCGTCGATCGCCTGGCCGAGCTCGCGCTCGGCGTCCTCATAGACCTCGTGGATCGACGAGCCGGGCAGGATGTCGTGGAACTCGTTCTTGAGCACCAGCTGCCAGTGCGGCTCGAGCGAGGCCGGCGCGGCGCCGCCGAGCAGGTGCGCCAGCGATGCCATCGTCTCAGCGGTGATCAGCGCGCGCTCGGCCTGCCGATGCTTGCGCTTGACGCCCGACTGGGTGGTCAGCGTCGCTCGGTGCAGCTCGAGATAGATCTCGCCTGCCCACACCGGCAGCTTCACCTGCCTGGCGCGCTGCTGCGCAGCGGCGAAGAAATCGGCAACGTGGCCCCAGCGCGCCGTCGGCAGCACCGGGAAATCGCGCAGCTGCACCTCGCGCTCGACCATCTCGGGCGTCGTGCCGCCACCGCCGTCGCCATAGCCGACGGCGAGCAGCGTGGTGTCGTGGTGCACCTTGCCGCGGAAATTGTTCCAGGTGGGCAGGGTGCCGTCGGGCCGCACGTCGCCGTTGTAGCCGCTGAGCGGATTGTCGAAGGTGTGGGTCAGCACGCGGCTGCCGTCGATGCCCTCCCACCAGAACAGGTCGGCTGGAATGTGGTTCGTCTCGGACCAGTTGACCTTGATGGTGAAGAAGTTGTCGATGCCGCCCTGCTTCAAAATCTGCGGCAGCGCGCCGGAGAAACCGAAGCAGTCGGGCAGCCAGCACACGGTGTGGCGCTTGCCGAAGGTGCGCTCGAAATAGCGCTGGCCGTAGAGCACCTGGCGCGCCAGCGATTCGCCGGTGGGCATGTTGGTGTCGGGCTCGACCCACATGCCGCCGATGGTCTCCCACTGACCCGTGGCGACGCGCGCCTTGATGGCCTTGAACAGTGCCGGATCGTCCTGCTCCACCTGCGCGTAATACTGCGCGGTCGACTGGTTGAAGCGGAAATCGTCCGAGCTCTCCATCAGGCTGAGCGCGGTGGAAAAGGTGCGGCGCATCTTGCGGCGCGTCTCGGCATAGGGCCACAGCCAGGCCAGATCGATATGCGCGTGGCCGGTGAGCAGGATGTTGCCCTCGGGCGGGAACTGCTGCTGCAGCCGGCGCAGCTCGGCGGTGAGCGTCTCGAAGGCCTGCGTGACGCTCGCCCGCTGGCCCTGGTCGAGGGCGGCCGCGGGATCGCTCACCTTGGGATATTCCCAGATGCGCAGCTGCTGCGGCGACGGCGCGACGCGGGTGATGTAGTCCTCGGTGGCCGAGGGCCAGTCGAGGCTGCGCTGGCAGGCTTCCGCCGCGTCGAGCAGGTGCGGCACGACGTGATGGTTGCCGAGGACGCCGATCGCCTCCTGCACCTGCCTGAGCAGCAGATAGAGCTTGTGCACCGGCTGGTCGATCCATTGCAGCACGGCGCGGTTGAGCCGCGGCGCGCGGACCGGCTCGCCGAACAGCTCGCGCGCCGTGCTCTCGGCGGCAATGGCGATCTGGCGATGCCGGACCGGCAGCTCGCGATGGTAGGGGTCGACGCCGAACTGCACGGCGTCGCGATTGGGATAGCTGAGCGTCACCAGGCTCTCGCCGCCGAGGTCGAGATGGAGCCGGGTTTCCTCCAGCGGCCAGTGCGCCGGCACCTCGGCGGTGGCGGCGAATTTGCGCACGCCCTCGCGGCTCGGCCAGGCGCCGCCGATCTCGATCGGCGCCCCGTCGACGGTCCAGCCGCTCACCGTCACCCCCTCGCGGGCGCGCCAGTATCTGAGCTCTTCGCTGCGCACCTTGAGCCGCTCGAGCCGCTGGGAAATCGTCAAAGCCATGATCTGCTACATCCTCGTCTGGCCGCCGCCGGACCGCCTGAAACGACGGAAATGCCTGTCCAGGAGCAACCCGGCGACCGGTTTATTGCAACGTTGCAACAAAGGCAACACCGCGCTTTGCGGCTGCCGCGGTCTGTGTGCGCGGGTGCGCCGATCGACTTACGCCCACTCTCCCTTGCGCATCACCGGGGTGACGGAGCCGTCCTGGCCGATGCCGTCGACGTCGATCTCGGCCGAGCCGATCATCCAGTCGATATGGATGAAGCTCGAATTGCCGCCGCGCGCCTTGACCTCGTCGGCGGTGATGGTGTCGCCATCGACGAAGCACTTGCTGTAGCATTGGCCGAGCGCGATGTGGCTTGCGGCGTTTTCGTCGAACAGCGTGTTGTAGAACAGGATACCACTGGCCGAAATCGGCGAGCTGTGCGGCACCAACGCCACTTCGCCGATGCGGCGGCCGCCCTCGTCGGTGTCCATGGCCTTGAGCAGCACGTCCTCGCCGCGGCTCGCATGCGCCTCGACGATCTTGCCGCCTTCGAACCGCACCTCGATATTCTCGATCAGGGTGCCGTTGTGGCTGAGCGGTTTGGTGGAGCGGACGCGTCCCTCGACGCGGAGCCGGTGCGGGGTGGTGAACACTTCTTCGGACGGAATGTTCGGGTTGCAGGTAATGCCGTTGCGCGCCTTGCTGGCGCCACCCTTCCAGGCATGGCCTTCGGCGAGCCCGATCTCGAGGTCGGTACCGGGCCCACGATATTTGAGCGAGCGGAAGTTCTTGCCGGTCAGCCAGGTCTGGCGCTCGAGCAGCCTGGCGTTGTGCTCGGCCCACGCCGCGACCGGATCGGGCCGGTCGATGCGGGTTGCGGCGAAGATGGCGTCGGCGAGCTTTTTGGTCGCCGCGTCGTCGCCCTGGTCCGGGAACACCTGCCTGGCCCAGGCGGTCCCGGGATATGGAACGATGGTCCAGTTAATGTCGAAGGTGACGATCTTTTCTTGGGCCGGCTTATAGGCCTTGCTCATGGCGCGGTTGGCACGGCCGACCTTGTCGGGATCCTGCCCCGCCAGCATCATTGGGTTGTCGCCGGCGATGGCGAGGCGCGCGGTGTTGTTGTCGAAGGCTTTCGCGACGCCGTCGTAGAGCCAGCCGGCGGCGCGGTCGAAGCTCTCGTCGGAGGCATATTTGTAGCGCGCCAGCGTCATCTCCTCGTCGGAGAAGATCGTCGTCACCAGGCCCGCGCCGGCCTTGTAGGCCGCGGCGGCGATGCGGCGCGCCAGCGGCAGCGCACTGGTCGGCGACGTCATATAGAGGTCCTGGCCCGGCTCGAGGCCGAGGCCGACCTTGATGGCGACCTCTGCGAGCTTGTCGAGTTTCTGGGGATCGATGGCGTCGGACATTTCAAAGCTCGCAGATGAACCAAAGGGAGGCGACAGGCCTAGCCTCTCGCCTCGCCCATGAAAAGCCCCGTCGCCGCTCAGGCCGTCTCGTAGGTCACGCTGACGTAAAAGCTCGTGGTGTTGGAGAAGTTGGCGTTGGTGAGCAGCGTCGAGGCGCCGCTGACCGACTGATAGAGGTTGAACTTGCTGCTGTTGGGTTGAACCATCGTCTGCAGCGCGCCCGTGACGCTGGCGAGGCCGTTGGCCCAGCCGACCGCACCGCAGGCGAAGACCTGGTCGTTGACCGCGACGAAGGGCAACGACACGACCTGCGCATTGCCGGTCGCGCTCCCCTTGCTGGTGAGCGTGATGGCGGCCGACGCATGCACGAGCCGGCCGATCTTGGTGTAGCGCCCGGCGGTCGGCGTGCCATAGGCGATGCCGGTCGCCGCGCCGCCGAAATTGAGCACCGGGGTCCAGGTGCCCTCCTCATAATCGTCGAGCGTGTTGGCGTCGGACGACGGGTTCTGCGTCGCCGGGAAAGCCAGCTGGCCGACCGGCAGGCTCACCAGCCCCGAGGTCTGGGCGATGTTGAGCGCCTCGATCCAGGTGCTGCCGTTGGGCGACACCTTGAGATGCAGCGCGTCGTCACCCGCAAGCCCGATCTCGGCGCGAGCCGACAGATCGTCCTCGAGCAGGACGCTCGCGGTGTCGGTCGCCGTCGCCTTGCTGATCGCCAGCCGATGGCTCGCGCCGGCATGGGTGAACAGGCTCGCATCGGCAGCGACCGCCAGCCGGTTGGTGAGGTCCGCGGCGATATTGATGCCGAGCTTGGCGAGCGCGGCGCCACCATTGGTCACGAAGCTCGCCCAGGCGCCCGAAGTGAACACGGCGAGCTCACCGGTATCGACCACATAGGCGAGCCACCCCTCCACCGGCGTCGCAAAGCTCCAGGCGCCGCCAAGCCAGGCGGCGAAGCGGCCGTCTTTGCCGGCCCAGTCGCCGGTCGCCGCCGGTGCGACGATGTATGTGTCGCCCTCGGCCGGGCTGCCCGGCGGCGCGGCGGTGGTGCGGCTTTTCACCGTGGGCTGCACCAGCTGGTCGAGCAGCGCCATGGCGGCATTGTAGGTGACTTGCTTTTGCGCCTGCTGGGGGGCGATGTAGGGAAGCGAGAGGCGGGCAGTCGTCGACATCATTGTCCTCATCCATTGACCTGCCGCTATTTTACGCCCCCCCAAAGCACCGGGGATAAGCATGCCGGTTGGAGGCCGGATTCATGACGACCATCGACGATCTCGACACGCCCGCCATCGTCATCGACCTGGCCCGCGTGGAGGCCAATCTCAAGCGCGCGCAGGCGCATGCCGATGCCAATGGCTACGCACTCAGGCCGCACACCAAGACGCACAAGATTCCACGCTTCGCGCAGCGTCAGGTGGAGCTCGGCGCGCATGGGATCACGGTGCAGAAGCTGGGCGAGGCGGAGGTGATGGCGGACGCTGGGCTTGCCGACATCTTCCTGCCCTACAACCTCATCGGCGAGAAAAAACTGAACCGGCTCAAGGCATTGAACGACCGCATCACGATCGCGGTCACGGCCGACAGCCCCGATACGGTGTCGGGTTACGCGGCCGCCTTCGCCAACTCGGCGGCTCGGCCGCTGACGGTGCTGGTCGAATGCGACACCGGCGGAGGCCGCTGCGGCGTGCAGTCGCCGGCGCAGGCGCTGGCGCTCGCCCGGCAGATCAAAGCGTCGCCGGGTCTGCGCTTCGGCGGCCTCATGACCTATCCGCCACGCGGTCAAACGGCGGTAGCCGAGCGCTGGCTCGGCGAGGCCAAAGCGATGCTCGAAACAGCGGGCATAGATGTGCCGGTTGTGACCGCCGGCAACTCGCCGGACATGTGGCAGGTGGGCGATCGAGTCGTGACCGAGCGGCGGCCCGGCACTTACATCTATTTCGATCGCAGCCAGGTCGCCTTCGGCGCCGCCAGGTGGGAGGACTGTGCCCTCACGGTGCTCGCCACCGTGGTGTCGCGGCCGACCTCGACCCGCGCGATCGTCGATGCCGGCTCGAAGTCGCTGTCGAGCGACCTCTTCGGGCAGGTCGGCTACGGCTGCCTCATGGGCCACGAGGACATCGCCATCGCCTCACTCTCCGAGGAGCACGGCATCATCGCGCTGCCCGAGCCATCCGACTGGCCCCGCATCGGCGACCGGGTGCGCATCATTCCCAACCATTGCTGCGTGGTCAGCAACCTGTTCGACAACGTGAACCTGGTGCACGCCGACGGGTCGATCGAGGTGGTGCCGGTTGCCGCCCGGGGCCGCGTCGACTAAGCATGCCGCGCAAAGGGGAGTGGTATCTGAATGGTAGCAGATTGGCATGATGGCTTCCTGCTGGGTAGCACCTACCTGCCCGGGGACGGCAACGGGACGCTGCGGCTCAGCCTGACCAATCGGACCAAGGCGCCGGTCGAGGGTTTTCGCGTCGGCTTTTCCGGCCAGATCCGCGCCATGGACGATGCCCGAATCAGCAATGGCCGAATTGTCACGCGGCTCAGCGGCTACCACGAGATCGCGCCACCGGCGGGGTTCATTCTGGCGGCCGGCGCGACGTGGGAGACCGATATCGACGGCCTCGCCTTCCCGCTCCGGCACTGGACGGACGGGCCGGCCGCGGGGTTCGTGGTCTTCGGCGACGGCCGCGCCGTCCCCGCGGTGACCACGCCACCGGCGCGCGAGAATTCGGCGCCCTATGTTCGTGGCACCATGCCCCTCGGCGCGCCGCCGGCAGCGCCGATCTCCGTCGTCCCCTGGCCTGACAGGGTCGCCGTGACGGGCCGGCGCAGTCCACCGCAGGGGCTCACCATCGCGGCCAGCGGCTTCGGCCCGGCGCTCGCGGCCAAGATCGCCTTCACCGAACTGGTCGGCCTGCTGTTTCCGGGCGAGGGGCTCGTCCGCGACCAGCGCGAGGATGGCTTGGGTGTCATGCTCAGCGAAGACGCGGCGCTCGGACCGGAGGCCTACCGCATCGGCTTTTACTCGCACGGCGCAAAGCTCGAAGCGGCAACAGCGACCGGCTTTTTGTATGGTCTCATAACATTGGGCCAGATGGCCCGCGGCGCGCGGCTCGAACGGTCGTCCTACAGCTTCCCGACCGGCGGCTCGATCGAGGATGCCCCGGCCAACCGCTTCCGTGGCTGCCACCTCGACGTCGCGCGCCGCTTCTACGGGGTCGAGGAGATTTCGCGCTTCCTCGCGGTGCTGGCGTGGAACAAGCTCAACGTCTTCCACTGGCACCTGAGCGACGACGAAGCCTGGCGCGTCGAGATCGATGCCTATCCGCGGCTCACCGAGATCGGCGCGTGGCGTGGCCTCGGCCTGCCGCTGCCGCCGCTGCTCGGCAGCGGACCGGAGAAGTCGGGCGGCTTCTATTCAAAGGCCGACGTGAAGGCGCTGGTGGCGCGCGCGGGCCGCTTCGGCATTGAAGTGATCCCCGAGATCGACATGCCGGGCCATTGCTATGCCATGCTGCTGGCCCTGCCCGAGCTGCAGGACCCCGGCGAAAACGGGCTCTATGGCTCGATCCAGCATTTCCCCAACAACTGCCTCAACCCGGCGGTCGAGGCGGTCTATCCGGCGCTCGAAACGATCCTGGGCGAAATGCTCGAGTTGTTTCCCGGCCCGCGCTTCCACCTGGGCGCCGACGAAGTGCCGGCCGCCGCCTGGGAGACCTCACCGCTCGCCAATGCGCTGCGTGCCGAACTGGGCGCGACCGGCGCGCCGCCGCTACAGGCGAAGCTGCTCAAGCACATGCAGGCCTTCCTCACGAGCCAGGGCAGGATCACCGGCGCCTGGGAAGAGGCGGCGCATGGTGGCGGCATCGACAAGGCGAACTGCTACCTCGTCGGCTGGGTCAATGTCGAAGGCAGCCAGAAGCTGGCGGCCGATGGCTACGAGGTCGTCGTGGCGCCGGGGCAGGCCTACTATCTGGACATGGCCAACAGCCCGGACTGGCACGAGCCGGGCGCCGGCTGGGCCGGCTCTTCTTCGCCCGAACAGACCTACGCCTTCGATCCGGTCGCCAACTGGAGCGACAGCGAGAAGGCGAAGTTCACCGGCGTCCAGGCCTGCATCTGGTCGGAACCGATGGGCGACCGTGCGGTGTTCGACCGGCTGGTGTTCCCGCGCCTGTCGGCGATTGCCGAAACCGGCTGGACCGCGCCGGCGAACAAATCCTGGGCGCGGTTCGCTGGCGCCGTGGGCCTGATGCCCAATCTCTACGGCCGGTGGGACCGCGGCTGATGTCCGACCTGCTGGTCCGCCTCTACGATCTGCCGGCGCCGGCGACGACATTACCCGCCGGCGTCATCGTGCGCCGCGCACTGCCGCCCGAGCGCGACACCATCCTCGAATGGATCGGCAGCCGTTTCGGCCGGCACTGGCGATCGGAGGCGGCGGTGGGGCTGAGCCAGCAGCCGCCGACCGTGTTCATCGCGGTCCGCACCCAGCAGATCCTCGGCTTTGCCTGCTATGACGGCACCGCGAAGGGATTTTTTGGTCCCACCGGCGTCGACGAAGCCGAGCGCGGCCAGGGCCTCGGCGAAGCGCTGCTGATGGCGACACTCCAGGCCATGGCCGGCGCTGGCTACGCCTACGCGATCATCGGCGATCCGGGTCCCGTCGAGTTCTACACCAAGCGGCTCGACGCGCTCGAAATCCCTGGATCGACGCCTGGTTTCTATGCCGGGCTGCTGCCCTGACCGGGGCGCGATCGCACCGAAACACACCCCCAAACTAACCCTATGTTTACGGCGTCGGGACTAGCCTGTGCGGCAAGAAAATGGCCGGATTTCCGGCCCTCCCGAAAGGAAACGGATGCCCGCAGAGGCAGTCGACGCGCGTCTCGCCGGGCAGCTCAACGAGGCCCGGGGAGCGGACGGGGAACTCGACCTCGACCGCCTGTTCGAGCTCGTGGCTGCCGCCTATGACGCGTCACGGCATGAACTGGCGCAGTCCGACAAGGCCCATGCCGAGGCGCTGGCAGCGCTCGAATCGCGGCTCACGGTGGAGCTCGCCAGGCGCGCGCATGACCTCAAGGAGCTGCGCCGGACGATGCGGCTCCAGAAGCGCCGGATGGCCGCGGCGCTCGACAGTACCGGCTACGCCATCTCGATTTTCGATCGCGACAGCCGTCTGGTCTACTGCAACAGTTACTTCCTCGATCTCTACCATCTCAGCCGGCGCTTCGGCCGGCCGGGAACGCCGCTTGCGGACATCGTCAAGGCCCGCATCGCCGCCAATACATTTGTCGGCGAGGATCCGGAGCGCTACGCGCAGGAGCGCCTGAGACGGGTGGACCGGCGGGCGCCGTTCATCGACATCCACCGGCTCAACACCGGCGAAATGGTGTCGATCAACCATGTACCGCTGCCCGATGGCGGCTGGGTTGCGACGCACAAGGACATCACCGAATTCACCCGGCTGCAGGACGAGCTGGCGCATCGCGCCTACCACGACGCGCTGACGGGCCTCAGCAACCGGCACATGCTGCAGCAGCGGCTCGCCGAATGCGTCGCCGAGATCGACGGACTCGGCAGTTTCGCGCTCCTGCTCATCGATCTCGACGGCTTCAAGTCGGTCAACGACACGCTCGGCCACGCCGCTGGCGACGCGCTGCTCAAGGAGGTGGCGCACCGCCTCGAGGTCGCGACCGGCAGCCGGGGCATGGCTGCGCGCATGGGCGGCGATGAGTTCGCGGTGGTCATGGACGTGGGGAGCGTCGCCCGCGACGCGCATATGCTCGCGGTGGCGATCACCGAGGCCGGCAGACGGCCGTTCAGCATCGAGGGGCAGGATGTCGAGCTCGCCTTCTCGGTCGGCGTCGCGGTCGCGCCCGGCGACGGCGTGACGCCGGACGACCTGCTCAAGAACGCCGATCTGGCACTCTACGCCGCCAAGGCCGAACGGCGCGGCAGCTATCGGTTCTTCGAGCCGGACATGGACCGGGCGCTGCGCGACCGCCGCCGGCTCGAACGCGACCTCGCGCTGGCGCTCGAGCGCGGCGAGTTCGAAATCAACTACCAGCCCATCCTCAACCTCAAGCGTCAGGCGCTATGCGGCTTCGAGGCGCTGCTGCGCTGGCATCACGCCGAGGACGGCCTGATCCCACCTTCGCGCTTCATCCCCGTGGCGGAAGAGACCGGCCTCATCGTGCCGATCGGCGAATGGGTGCTGCGCGAGGCCATCGCCGAAGCCGCCAGATGGCCGCGCGACGTGCGCGTCGCCATCAATGTGAGCTCGGTGCAGTTCCAGCGCGGCAATGTGGTCGCCACCATCATGAACGCCCTCGGCTCGGGTGGCCTCGCGCCGGAGCGAGTCGAGATCGAGATCACTGAATCGGTGTTCTTCGACAACAGCGCAGCCAACCTCGACGCGCTGCGGCAGCTCCACGCGCTCGGGGTGAAGATCGCGCTCGACGATTTCGGCACCGGCTTTTCGGCGTTGAGCTATCTGCTCAGCTACCCGTTCGACAAGATCAAGATCGACGGCGCCTTCGTGCGCGCCATCGACAACGCCAAGGGCGCGCAGACCATCGTGCGCGCCATCGCCGAGATCGGCCATGGCATGGGCATCGTCACCACGGCCGAGGGCATCGAAACGCCGGCGCAGTTGCGCAACGTGCACGCCGCCGGCTACACCGAAGCGCAAGGCTTCCTCATCGCCCGGCCGATGCCGGCCGCCCAGGTGCGCAAGCTGCTCGACGGCGAGGACGACACCATGCCGTTCGCGCCGATGGTGCGGTCGGCGGGCTAAGCCAAAAGAAAAGGCGGGCCTGGGGACCCGCCTTTCGCATCTGCTGCGGCTGCACTCTTGTTTTTCCGCGTTTCCGCACCGGAAGCCGGTGCCACTTTTCCTGGAAACGCTTTAGCGGTGCACGAACAGCAAGATGATGATGATCAGCCAGATCGGCACGCCCAAGAGCCAAAGTCCGAGTGCACGAAACATCTGCTTGTCCTCCCTGATCAGTAGCGGCCGAACACGTCGGCAAACTGGGTGCCTTCGTCGCGGTGCCGGCCACCCTTCATGGCGGCCCAATAGGCGCCCACAGCGGAGACGAGCAGCGAGGCGGCGGTGAGGAAGGCCGCGAGCACGGCGGTCTTGCGCGCCGTCTCGGCGGCATCGGCGGCCTTCGCCTTGGCATCGTCGACGGCCTTCAGCACCTGGTCGACGCGGGCATTGGCCTGGTCGGCCGGCAGGCCGGTCTGCTGCGCGACGAGTTGGCCGAGATAGGCCTTGTCGTCGGCTGAAACGCCGCTGGTGGCGCTGGCCGCGAGGATGCGGCCGGTCTCGGCACGGACCTCGCCGGCATTGTTGCCCTGCGGGGCCGCGGCGCCGGGCGGCAGCCGATAGAGTTCGTCGACGAAATACCCGGTCGGATCGAGCGCACTCGCGGCATTCGCCGCCTGCGGGTTGGCGGCCGCACCCTGCGCGACGTTCGATGCCGCGTTGGTGGCAGTGCCGACGATATTGCCGATGGCGCTCGCCGCGGCGCCGACGCCGCTCACCGCGATGATGCCGCCGACGACCAGCGCGCCGGCCCAGACCAGCAACCCGTGGGCGCCGTCGCGCACGTCGCTCTCATGCTCGGTGGCATCGTGGAAACGCCGGCGCATGCGGCCGGTGAGGTAGCCGCCGCACATGAAGCTCGAAATCTGCACCCAGAGCAGCCAGCTCGCCGCGGCGATGCCGACCCACACCGGCGACACACCGTTGTAGGTGTGGAAGTTGGCAAAGCTCAGCCCCACGGCCGAGCCGAAGGTCAGCAGCAGCAGGGAGATCGCCGAAGCGAGGATGATGCCGCCGATGATCGCGGGCCAGTCGAGATAGGAATGATGTTCTTGGATGCCGCCGGCGGCTGGGCCGGTGGCGATGACCACATCGCGTTCGATCGTCATGGGTTCGCCTCCTCAGCGCAGCCCGAAGAAGGACAGGATGGCCAGGATCACGACGACAAGGCCGACGAGATAGATGATGCCGTTCATTTTTGTGGAAACTCCGTGACGCAGTTCGGTGAGTCACAAAGACGCGAGGCCGCATTTTGGTTGCGTGTCCCGCCCAATTGTTGTGCAAGGTGCACGGAACCGCCCGAGGCCAGCTAAGTTGTTGGGTTCGGGCGTTTCTATGCGCTAAAAGGGCTTCGGCCCCCGTGGGACTCGTGGACTGCCGCGCCGATGGATGAAACCTTCGCTCGAGAAAAAGCCGCCGCGCACCGATGGACGTGGCGGATTCCCGGCTATGTGCTGCTGCCGTTCTATCTGATGCTGATTGGCCTCGGCCTGCGCTACGCCGTCTATGTGCGGACCACCGGGCACTGGGGCTTCAACGACTACCTCCGGGCCCTGTGCGTCTACGACTGCAACGCCTATGAGCGCTTGGCGCTCAACGGCTACGAAGGCCGGCCGTCGGGTTTCGACAAGGGCGACGCCAACAACTGGGCGTTCTTTCCGTTCTATTCGATCCTGGTCTGGGTGGTGAACAAGATCACCGGCCTCTCCATGCTGGTGGGCGGCTCGATTCTCACGTGCCTGCTCACGGTGTGGGCGGCGATCATGAGCTGGCCGCTCTTCGACAACCGGTTCCGCGCCTATTTCCTGTTCTGCTTCTTCCTCTTTCTCGGGCCGTTCTCGTATTACTTCAGCACGCTCTATACCGAGGCGCTGTTCATCCTGCTCACCGCGTCCGGTTTCGTGCTGCTCAAGCAGCGCGACTATGTCGCGGCCGGCGCCACCGGCGCGCTGATGTCGGCGACGCGATCGACCGGCCTGCTGTTTGCCGCGGCCATCCTCATTGCCGCCTTCCAGCACCATCTCAGGGATGGCGGGACGGTCGGCGGTTTCTTCAGGACGCTGTGGCGGCGCACCGACCTGCTGCTCGCGGTGGCCCTGGTGCCGATCGGCATCTGCTGCTTTGCCATCTACCTCTGGCTGCACTCGGGCGACGCGCTCGCCTTCGTCCACATCCAGCGCGCCTGGGGCCGGGCCTTCGCCGACCCGTTCAACAACCTTTACCTCACCATGAAGCTGCAGTTCGACAACGGCAACTACAGCACCATTTCAACCGACCTCGCCTTCGGGCTCGCGGCCATCGCCGGCATGGCGCTCTCGGGCGTCATGGCATGGAAGGGCAGGTGGGACTGGGCCATCTTCTCGCTGTTCGGCGTGTTGCTGCCGCTGTCGACCAATGCCTATTCAATGCTGCGCTTCGTGGTCGGGCTGGGGCCGGTGCTGATCACCGCCGCCCTGCTGTTCGCCCGCTGGAAATGGCTGTTCTACCTCCTCCTGCCGGCGATGCTGATCCTCGACGTCCTCCTGCTGCCGACCTGGATCGGCCGCTCCTATTACCTGATGTGACGCCCTGATGCCGCCCCTCTACCGCCCGCGCGCATGGCACCTGATCGCAGTTGCCTGCATTGCCGTGTTCGACGCGGTCGTGCTCTACATGGTGCTGTTCCCGCAGGTGGCGCCCGACTACCGCGCCTACTACATCACCCGCACCGCCTCGTGCTTCCCGCGCATCATCTCGGGCTTTTATCCGCTGGGCGAGCCGGTCAGCTTCGTGCCCGACCGCAACGGCTACAAACTCGACACCATCCGCTGGTGCGGCTTCATGCCTCCCAGCAGCACCGGCATCCGTTCCTTCGGCGACTACGGCATTTTGCGCATGCAGGTGCCGCTGCCCGACGACGATCTGCTGCTCACCTTCGAGAGCTGGGCCAACACCGACTCCAGCAAGCCCGAGCGCGACGTCGACGTGGTGGTCAACGGCGAGAATGTCGGCACGCTCGAGTTCACTTCATCGGCGCGCATCAACGGCAAGATGATCATCCCGCAGACCATCGCGCGCCTGGGTGGCAAGGACAGCCACGGCAACGACATCGTCGAGATCAAGTTCGTGGTGCCGCGCACCGGGCCGCCCGGCACCAACAGCGAGCCGGTGACCCTGCAATTGCGGCTCGAAGCCTTGCGCCTGACGCCGCTCAAGCAGGCGGTGGACGCCGGTGCGCTCGAAGCGGACGACACCGTGCAAAGCAAAGGGGCGGACCTTTCGTCCGCCCCCGCCAAGTCCGCAAAGAAGCCGAAGGCCTGATTACTTGTTGGCCGCGGTCGTGATGTCGTTGGTGAAGGCGCCTTCCGGCTCCTTGGTGATGATCTTCTGCGCGAGCAGCATGTCGACGGTGGTCTTGTAGGCGGCCGGATCGAGCGCGCCGTTGCTGCCGGCGGTGAGCTTGTTGATCTCGTCCATCATGTGCGTCTCATGCTCGTCGCTGATGGCCCCGGTGGGGTCGTTCGACTCGACGATCTGCACCGCCTCGGCCGGGTTCTTCTGGGCGTAGTCCCAACCCTGCATCGAGGCCTTCACGAAGCGGGCGAGACGGTCCTGCCAGGCCGGATCCTTGAGCTTGTCCTCGGTGGTGTAGAGGCCGTCCTCGAGCATGGCGGCGCCCTGGTCGGCATACTTGAAGACCACGAGGTCATCCGGCTTCACGCCCGATTCGAGCACCTGCCAGTATTCGTTGTAGCTCATGGTCGAGATGCAGTCGGCCTGGTGCTGAAGCAGCGGGTCGACGTTGAACGCCTGCTGCAGCACCTTGACGTCGGGATTGTCGCCGGTCGCCTTGATGCCGAGCTTCGACATGTAGGCGAAGAACGGGTACTCGTTGCCGTAGAACCAGACGCCCAGCGTCTTGCCCTTGAGGTCGGCGGGCGTTGCGACGCCGCTCGACTTCCAGCAGGTGAGCTGCAGCCCGCCCTTGGCGAACGGCTGGGCGATGTTGACCAGCGGCACGCCTTTTTCACGAGCCACGAGCGCGGCCGCCATCCAGTCGACGATGACATCGGCGCCACCGCCGGCAATCACCTGCTCCGGCGCGACGTTCGGGCCGCCCGGCAGGATGGTGACGTCGAGATTGGCGTCCTTGTAGAAGCCCTTGGCTGCGGCGACGTAGTAGCCGGCGAACTGCGCGTCGGCCGACCATTTGAGCTGCAGCCGCACCGGATCGGCCGAGAAGGCCGAGCTGGTGAAGGCGGCAACGGCCAGCGCCAGGGCGCTGATCATGGCCAGTTTTTTCATTTGATGGTTCTCCCCTGTTAAGACGACTGACGAAACGACGGATGCCAGAAGGTCGCCGAGCGCTCGACGAGCGCGACGATCCCGTAGAACGCGGAGCCGGCGACGGCCGCCACCGCGATAACCGCCCAGACCAGATCCACCTCGAGCCGGCCGTCGGCGATGTTGATGCGGAACCCCATGCCGACGATCGGCGTGCCGAAGAATTCGGCCACGATGGCTCCGATCAAGGCCAGAGTCGAGTTGATCTTGAGGGCATTGAAGACGAAGGGCAGCGCTGCCGGCAACCGCAGCTTGAACAGCGACTGCCCATAGCCCGCCGCGTAGGTGCGCATCAGGTCGCGGTCGATGCTGTCCGACGCGTTGAGGCCGGCGACGGTGTTCACCAGCATCGGAAAGAACGTCATCACGACGACGACGGCAGCCTTCGACGGCCAGTCGAAGCCGAACCACATCACCAGGATCGGCGCGATGCCGACGAGCGGCAGCGCCGACACGAAGCTGCCGATCGGCAGCAGGCCGCGCCGCGCGAAGTCGAAGCGGTCTGCGATCAGCGCCACGATGAAGCCGAGGCCGCAGCCGGCGACGTAGCCGATCAGAACCGACCGCAGGAACGTCTGGCTGAAATCGGCCCAGACCTGTCCGGGATCGGCGATCAGCTTCAGCCAGATCGCGCTCGGCGGCGGCAGCAGGACGGAGGGTACCCCCGCGCCAACCACCACGATCTGCCAGAGCAGCAGCAGCCAGCCGCCGAAGATCAGCGGAACGAGGAGGTTGAGCGACCAGCGCGCGGTTGCCGCGAGCGGCGTCCGGCTCGACAGCCGCGCCACCAGCAGCCAGGCCAGCAGCCAGGCCGCGAGCGTCGTCAACCAGAAGCTCCAGCCGGCCCGGCCGGCCAGATCGGGGACGCGCAGCAGCAGCCAGATCGCGACGCCATGGGCGACCACAGCGAGCACGAGATCGGTGAACCAGTCCGGCCGGCGGCCCAGGGCCAGCGCCCCGGCGGCGATGATCGCCAACGCGGCGACGACGCCCGCCACATCCTGCCAGAGCCACGGGCCGCCATCGCGGGCCAAAGGGAGCAGCAGCGCACCGGCCAGCGCGACCAGCGCCGTCCACGCCTGCCAGGGCATCGGCATGCGGGTCATGGCCGCGCCCCCATGCGGCGGGCGACGAGCCGATCGGCGAGGCCGACGAGGCCGACGAGCGCGGCCGCGACGATGGCGGCGGCGAACAGCGCCGACCAGATGATGATGGTCTGCCCGTAATACGAGCCGCCGAGCATGCGCATGCCGAGCCCGGCCGGCGCGCCGGTCGGCAGCTCGCCGACGATGGCGCCGACGAGGCTCGCCGCGATCGCGATGCGCATCGAGATGAACAGGAACGGCACCGCCGCCGGGAAGCGCAGCGCCCAGAACACCTGCCATTTGGTGGCGCTGTAGGTGCGCATCAGGTCGAGGTGGATCGGCAGCGGCGAGCGGAAGCCCTTCACCATGCCGACCGTCACGGGGAAGAACGACAGGTAGGTCGAGATCACCGCCTTGGGCAGCACGCCGGTCAGCCCGATCGAGCCGAGCACGACGATGATCATCGGCGCGATGGCGAGGATCGGCACCGTCTGCGACGCGATGATCCAGGGCATCAGGCTTTTATCGAGCGAGCGCACATGGACGATGGCGGCGGCGAGCAAGACGCCGAGCAGCGTGCCGATGGCAAAGCCCAGCAGCGTCGGCGCCAGCGTCGCCCACGCATGATAGACCAGGCTGCGGTTGGTCGTCGGGTTGGCGATAAAGGTCGAGTTGAAGAAGTCGATGACGATCTGGTGCGGTGCCGGCACGATCGGCCGCTGCTGCGACCAGGTGCTCAGCACATACTGGATCGGCGTTGCCGGCGCCTTGGCGTTGGCCAGCGCCAGCTGTGCGGCCGGGCCGTTGGCGAGGATCGCTGCGACATACCAGATGATCAGGATGGCGATCACGAAGGTGAGAACGGGAACGGTGCGGCCGGCGCGGATACGCGCCCAGGCGTCGGTCGGCTCCAATGCGGCGTCAATCGCGGCGCTCACCTAATCCTCATAGCTGTGGCCGGCGCGCAGGCCCTCGCGGACGCGATGCGCGATCTCGAGGAACTCGGGCGTTTCGCGGATGTCGAGCGGCCTGTCTGCCGGCAGCGTCGATTGAATGATGTCGGTCACGCGACCCGGCCGCGGGCTCATCACCACGATCTTGGTCGAGAGGTACACCGCCTCGGGGATCGAGTGGGTGACGAAGGCGATGGTCTTCTTGGTCGCGGCAAAAAGCTTCAGCAGCTCGGAATTGAGATGGTCGCGCACGATCTCGTCGAGCGCGCCGAACGGCTCGTCCATCAGCAGCAGGTCGGCATCGAAGGCGAGCGCGCGGGCGATCGAGGCGCGCTGCTGCATGCCGCCCGAAAGCTGCCAGGGGAACTTGCGCTCGAACCCGGTCAGGTTCACGAGCTCCATGGTGCGGGCGATGCGCGCCTTCCGGTCGGCCTCGTTGTAGCCCATGATCTCGAGCGGCAGAGCGACGTTCTTCTCGATGGTGCGCCAGGGGAACAGTGCCGGCGCCTGGAAGACGTAGCCGTAGGAGCGCGCCTTGCGCGCTGCATCGGGCGCGAGCCCGTTGACGGTGATCGAGCCCGAGGTCGGCTGCTCGAGATCGGCGATGACGCGCAGGAACGTGGTCTTGCCACAGCCGGACGGGCCGATGAACGAGACGAACTCGCCGGTCTCGATCTCGAGATTGACGTCGCTCAGCGCCACGACGTCGCCGTCGCCGGTGCGGAAGGTGAGGCCGAGGCCCTTGGCGGAAACAACCGAGCTCAGGTCAAACCCCCGTCGCGGGAATGCCGGCGCGTTCGATCTTGTGCGGAGCGGTCAACTCCTTCCAGGTCGAGAGCGCGCGGTTGACGGGGTTGTTGGGCTCGCGGGCGACGAACTGGCCGTGGCCCTGCTCCGCCTGCACCTTGCCGTCGTTCACCGCCACCTTGCCGCGGGTCAGCGTGTAGCGCGGCAGGCCTTTGACCTTGAAGCCCTCGAACACGTTGTAGTCGATGATCGATTGCTGCGACTTGGCCGAGATGGTCTTTTCCTTCTTGGGGTCCCACACCACGAGATCGGCATCGGCGCCGACCATCACGGCGCCCTTCTTCGGATACATGTTGAGGATCTTGGCGATGTTGGTCGAGGTCACCGCGACGAACTCGTTGGGCGTCAGCCGGCCGGTGTTGAC
>JBQCIY010000073.1:0-11062 GCA_051953275.1 Devosia sp.
GGCGACCGGCCCACGCTCGACCGATTGAAGCTGACGGAGGATATCTAGCAGCGGCTAGAGTCGCCTCCTAGTAGAAGAGAGATACCACTAGAGCTTTTCGCCCAACACATACGACATCACGATATTCGCGTGGGAGAGCGATTGTGGCTGCCACACTTTGTCCTGTCGTTTCGCGCCTCAAGCAGTTCGAACAGTTCTATTCGCAGCCGAGCGATTTCGGTCTGGGCCCGGCGGAAACGGTCGATGCGCATCGGGTGATCGACGAGCCTGGGTGGTCGCCCTATTGTATCGATGATACCGCCGGCACCCTGGTCTTCGTGCGCACACCAGCCAACGTAAACCTCGAGGCAGCGCCCTTCCATCACCTCGAGCAGTATCTAAATGCCGAGGCATTGCTGACGCTTCCGCTCGGCGAGGTCGCGCAGCTAGCGCGCGTGTTCCCGATGCCCAACATCGCGCTGATCTTTTCGATCGGCCGGTGCGGGACAACGCTCATCAGCCACGCTCTCGCGGGTTCGGATTCCGTCACGAGCCTGTCAGAGCCGGGAGTATTCGAGCATCGGCCGCTTCGCGCCCTTGCCGGCAATTTCGATGTACCCAGCCTGATTGGCGACCTCTGCCGCCTGCTCTTTGCCGTTCGCGGACGAGCCGAGGCAGACATGCTTGTGGTCAAGTTCCGCAGCCAGGCGCTGTTCGTCGCCGAACAGTTCTGGCAG
The DNA here is from genome assembly GCA_051953275.1 of Devosia sp. Taxonomy (GTDB): domain Bacteria; phylum Pseudomonadota; class Alphaproteobacteria; order Rhizobiales; family Devosiaceae; genus Devosia_A. The sequence goes on from JBQCIY010000073.1 coordinate 717, forward strand.
GCGCTCCCGGCTGCCCGCTACGTCTTCATGTATCGCGACGCCGTCAGTTGGGGCGAGTCGTTCCGCCAGTTCCTGATCGATGTCGGCGTCCCGTTGCCGCCGGACGCCGCCGGCCGCGACTTTCACTGGATGATGGGCAGCGCCGACGCGCCTCTCTCCGATCTCGCCCGCTACGTTGACCTCGACCAGCGACCGATCGCGACTGAAGCGATCCTTGCGCCGCTCTGGCCGTTCCAGTTGGAAGAGTATGCACGGCTCCTCTCTGTCGGCATGCCCTTCCTCGCCGTGCGCTACAACGAACTGGTCGCGGACCGCGCCGGAGAGTTGGCGCGCATCTTTACCCACTGCGGCATTCCCCATATCGGGATCACGCGCGCGCTGACCGCCTTCGACGAGGACTCACAAAAGGGCACGGCCATCGCGCGAAAAGGCGACAAGCCTCGGTTCGATGCCCAGAGCCGGGCGATCTATCTTGCGACGCTAGCCCGCAACCCGCCCTTCTCGGACCCAGATCTCATCCTTCCGGATATCTACACGCACCGCTAGAGCAGCTTTTTCCCGTTCGGCACCGGCTGCTCCACGGCCGCCAGGACGATGGCTCCGGCCGCATCCTCAAAACCGAGCGTCAGCACCTCCGAACGGAACGGACCGATCTGCCGCGGCGGAAAGTTCACGACGCCGAGCACCTGGCGTCCCACCAGAGTCTCCGGCCTATAGTGCACGGTGATCTGCGCCGAGGATTTCTTGACGCCGATCTCCGGCCCGAAGTCGATCATCAGGATGATGGCCGGCTTGCGCGCTTCCGGAAACGGCCGCGCGTCGACCACAGTGCCGACGCGGATATCGACGGCGACGAAATCATCGTAGCTGACGAGCTCAGCCACGCCCGAGCTCCTCCGAGCGGAGACGCGCCGCCAGCACGGCGCGATCCAGCAGCGCCTCGAGGCCGTCGGGCGCCATGAGGACGCCGAGGGCAGCCGCGGTCGTGCCCTTGGGTGACGTCACATTCTCGCGCAGGATCGACACCGATTGCGTGTCGGCCTCCATCAGCGCTGCGGCCCCGATCACCGTCTGCCGGGCGAGTTGCATCGCCTGCCCCGGATCGAGCCCCTGGCGCATGCCCGCCACCGCCAGCGCTTCGACCAGATAGAACACATAGGCCGGCCCAGATCCGGAGACGGCCGTCACCGCGTCGAGCTTGCTCTCCTCGCTGAACCACACGATGTCGCCCGCGGCGCCGAGCAGCGCGTCGACCACGCCACGATCGGCAGCGGAGATATTGAGCCCGACCGCGCCGGTGATGCCCTTGCCGACCTGCGCCGGCGTGTTGGGCATGCAGCGCACCACGCGCGCGGCGTCGAGCCCGGCGCTCAGTGTCTTGAGCGAAATGCCGGCCGCGATTGAGACCACCAGCGTGTGCTTGCCCACGGCGGACCGCACCTCCTGCAGTGCCTCGGCCATCGATTGCGGTTTCACCGCCAGCACCAGCACATGCGTCAGCACATTGTCGATGCGCTTGAGCAGGCGCACACCATGCTGCTCAGCGAACGCCCTCGCGGTCTCGCCGGCGAACGGATCGACCAGTACGAGGCTTGCCGGCGGCAATCCCCCCGCGATCCAGCCGCGGGCCAGCGCCAGCCCCATCTTGCCGGCCCCGACGAGGACGACGGGACCGATCTCACTGAGTGATGTGTCAGCCACGAAGCGGACGCGGGCTCACGCCTCGCCCACTGTCTCGAACAGCACGCTCTCGAGCGCTTGGGGCGCGGTCTTGCCGGCCCACACCACGAACTGGAACGCCTGGTAGTAGAGATCGCAGCTTTCGGTGGCCGAGCGGAGCAGCGCCTCGCATTGCTGCGGCGTCACATCCGCCCCGCCGCTCAACAGGTGCGAATTGCGGAAGAGGATCACGCCCTCATTGTTCCAGATATCGAAGTGGCCGATCCACAGTTGCTCATTGATCGACGAAATGAGCGCCTTCACCTCCGGCCGCCGCGCCTCGGGCACCTTGAGGTCGAACGCCGACGCGATGTGCAGGCTCTCGAGGTCCTGCATCCAGTTGAACGACACGTGGTAGTCGCTCCACGAGCCGCGGACGGAAATCGAGATTTCGTCGGTGTCCTGGCGCTCGAAATTCCAGTCGTTGATGGCCGCGATATGCTCGATGATATCGACGGGATGGACTGCGCGATCGGGCTCGAATTCGAGGAGGTGGGCCATAGGGTTCCCGCTGTGAGCGTGAGTGAAAAACGCTGTACTCAAAGGAACTTACCGCACGCAGATCGCCTACGAATCGTGCCTTGGGAGCAACCTAGGCAGTGTGCCGATTCAGGGGAATCCCCCTCGCCTCGGATCGCGGCTTTCTCCTGTGGATGATCAGACCCGTACTGTTAACAACCTCTTAAACATAGGCCCTTCGGGCCCACGTTTTCCCGTCATCTTGCGTCACAATGGGGCAGTGGCAGCGCGCGCCTAGAACAGGCCCTGCGCACCGGCCCAGCCCGTCACCAGTGCCTCGCGCCAGTGCGGGAAGCCGTTCGCTTCGGCCTGCCGTGCGGCAGCGAAGTGGTCGTAGGGCACGGCGTGGAACGAGGGATAGTACCTGCCGTCGCGCCGCTCGATCGTCGCATAGCGCGCGTCCGGCGAGCCATGGTTGATCTGCAGCCCGACGCTGCCCGGATTGACGATCAGCCGGCCATCGCGCAATCGCACCGCGCGCGGAATGTGCGTGTGGCCGCACAGCAGAACCGGATAGTCGAAGCCCTCGGCCTTGGCCGCGACGGTCGCCTCATCGGGCGATACGCTGGCGCGCCCGTCCCAGAAGTTGTCGAGCCAGGTGTCTTCGTCCGAGGTGGGCGTGCCGTGGCAGAGGAAGACGTCGTCGAGCAGCGACATGGTGGGCGGCATGTCGTTGATCCAGATCCGGTGACGTCGCTCCATCTGCTCCTGCGCGAAGCGATCGATCGGCCCGAGCTGGTCCGGCGGATTGTCGATCAGCATGCGCTCGTGGTTGCCGCGCACGGTGGGGAAATCGAGATCGAGCAGGATATCGGCGGTCCAGTTCGGCTCGAGCGGGCCGCTCACCAGATCGCCGAGGCAGAGCGTGCCGTCCACACCCTGCCGGGCAATATCGTCGAGGACCGCCTCCAGAGCCAGGCGGTTGCCGTGGACATCCGAGATGACGGCGACCTTCACGGCTTCGGCGGCGTGTCTCCGCCCGATTTCAGCGCCGCGACTTCGGCCTTGAGGGCGCGGAGCTCAGCGCTCTGGTTCTGCACCAGCTCGCGCAGCGCGTCGTAGTCCTCGCGCTTGACGAGGTTCATGTCCATGATGAAGCGCTCAGCCTGGGCGCGAACCATGCTCTCGACCTCGCGACGCATGCCGTCGGCGACACCCGCCGCGTCGTTCATCATCCGCCCGACATTGTCGAACAACCGGCTGCTGGCCTGGGCCATCTCAAGCCTCCATATCTAGTTTCGGCCCCTATTTAGGCGGATGGGCGCGGCTTGACCAGTCCACCGGGCGGACTACAAGGTCGCAACACTTCACCAGGAGCCCGCCGGGTGCCGTTTCCCAACATCAATCCGATTGCGCTGCAGCTCGGGCCGATCGCCATTCGCTGGTACGCCCTCGCTTATCTGGCCGGCGTATTCCTCGGCGCCTGGTACGCCACGACGCTGCTCAGGCGGAAGACGCTATGGGCCAACGACAAGCCACCGTTCGAGCCCGGCGCCATCTGGGATTTCGCCTTCTGGGCGGTGATCGGGATCGTGATCGGCGGCCGCACCGGATACGTGCTGTTTTACAACCTGCCCTACTATGCCGCGAACCCGCAGGACATCATTGCGCTCTGGGACGGCGGGATGAGCTTCCATGGCGGCCTCGTCGGCATCCTGATCGCGATGGCGCTGTTCACCCGCAGCAAAGGCGGCAACATCCTGTCGAGCTTCGACCTGCTGGGCGCCATCGGCACCATCGGCCTGTTCCTGGGTCGCATCGCCAACTTCATCAACGGCGAGCTCTATGGCGCGCCGACCAACCTGCCCTGGGCGGTGGTGTTTCCGACCGACCCGCAGGGCCTGCCGCGGCACCCGAGCGAGCTCTACGAGGCCGGACTCGAGGGGGTGCTGCTGTTCGCGATCATCTTTGCCGGCACGCGCTGGCTCGGCTGGCTCAAGCGCCCGGGGCTCACCGGCGGCGTGTTCGGCGTCGGTTATGCGCTGAGCCGGATTCTCGTCGAGTTCGTCCGCCTGCCGGATGCGCAGCTCGGCTATCTGCTCGGCACCGGCTGGCTGACCATGGGCCAGGTGCTGAGCCTGCCGGTGCTGATCGCCGGGCTGGCGTTCATCGCCTACGCCATGGTGCGTCCCCGTGCCTAAAGCGCCAAAGCCGCCGCTGACCCTCAGCCAGCAGATCGACGCGCAGATCCGCGAGACCGGGCCGATGTCGATCGCGACCTATATGGGGCTCGCACTCAGCCACCCGCGCCACGGCTACTACACCCTGGGCCGGCCGATCGGCAGTGCCGGCGACTTCATCACCGCGCCCGAAATCAGCCAGATGTTCGGCGAGCTCGTCGGCTTCTTCATTGTCAATCTCTGGCAGCAGATGGGCGAGCCCAAGAGCTTCACCCTGCTCGAGCTCGGCCCCGGCCGCGGCACGCTGATGCAGGACGCGCTGCGCGCCGCCAGCCACGCCGATGGATTCGAAAATGCCTTGCACCTCCAGCTGTTCGAGCAGAACGCTCTTCTAAAGGGCGAGCAGGAAAAGCGCCTCGGCAAATACTCGCCCTATTGGGCCAGCGAGATCGATGCCTTCGGCGAGGACCCGATCTTCGTTGTCGCCAACGAATTCTTCGATGCACTGCCCATCAAGCAGTTCGTGCGCACCGACGACGGTTGGCACGAGCGCCTCGTCGGCCTGCGCGATGGCGTCCGGGCGTTCGGCCTGTCGCCGACGCCGATCCCGGAGTCGGCGGCGCCCCCCGAGGTGCGCGGTGCCTATGCCGGCGAGGTGCTCGAACTGTCGGCTGCGGCGGTCGACACGATGCAGCGGCTGAGCCGCAAGGTCGCGGTACAGGGCGGCGCCATCCTCGCGATCGACTACGGCTACGAACGCACGCAGACCGGCGAGACCCTGCAGGCGGTGAAGTCGCACACCTTCGCCGACGCGCTGGAGGCGCCGGGCGAAGCCGACATCTCCGCGCATGTGAACTTCGGCGTCCTCGCGGAGGCTGCCAAAGCGAGCGGCCTTGCCGTTGCGCCGCTCGCGCCGCAGGGCGAGTGGCTGCTACGGCTGGGGCTGGGGGAGCGGGCCAAGGCCCTGGCGCGCGCCAATCCCTCGGAAGCCGGCAACATCGCCCGCGCGGTCGAGCGGCTGACCTCACCCGACCAGATGGGCACCCTGTTCAAGGTGCTGTGCGCCCATTCGCCCGGCCTCCGGCCCGCAGGTTTCCCGTGAGCGCGCCCTATACGGTCAGCAGCGTGCTCGATCATGAACGCATCGTGCACGGTTTCTACGGCCGTCAGGGCGGACGTTCACAGGGTGAACTCGCCGGCAACAACATGTCGATCAGCGTGGGCGACAACCCCGATCTCGTCGTCTCCAACCGCTCCAGCGCCGCCTATGCGATGGGCGGCCACGGCATCCGCGACCTCGTCGTGTTCAAGCAGGTGCACTCGAGCCGCGTCGCGACCCTCACCGAGCGCCCGTCGGGGGTGATCGAGGCCGACGCCATGGTCACCAACCGCCCGGACCTGCTGCTCGGCATCCTCACGGCCGATTGCGCGCCCATCCTGTTCGCCGATCCCGAAACCGGGATTGTCGGCGCGGCTCATGCCGGCTGGAAGGGCACCGCCGGCCACATCGTCGGCAACACGGTGGAGGCGATGATCGCGCTGGGCGCGAAGCCCGAGCGCATCCGCGCCGCGATCGGACCGACGATTTCCGGTGCCAATTACGAGATCGGTCCCGAGCTTGCCGCGGAAATTGCCGCACAGGATGCCCAGTCCGCCCGTCATGTCACGACGCCTCAGGGCAAGACCCGCGAGCATTTCGACATCCCCGGGGCGCTCATGGAGCAGTTGTTCGAGGCCGGCGTCGGCCTTGTCGCCGATGTCAGCTTGTGCACCTACGCCCATCCCGAGCGCTTCTTCTCGCACCGCTACGCCACGCATCACGGCAGCAAGACCGGCCGGCAGATCGCCATCATCGGGCTTCGCCAACCGTTCATCACTCCGTCACAAGGCGCATTGCCTTGATCGGCTCCGGACGATAAACAGCCCGCATCTTCAGCGGGGGCGCGCACCATGAAACTGGTCACCGGCAACTCGAACCCCGCCCTGGCTTCGGCCGTTTCCGACTATCTCGAGCTGCCGCTCACCGATTGCACGGTGAAACGCTTCAACGACAACGAGATCTTCGTCGAAATCCACGAAAACGTCCGCGGCGAAGACGTCTTCATCCTGCAATCGACCTCGTATCCGGCCAACGACAACCTCATGGAGCTGCTGATCATCGCCGATGCGTTGCACCGCTCGTCGGCCCGCCGCATCAGCGCCGTACTGCCCTACTTCGGCTACGCCCGGCAGGACCGCAAATCCGCCTCGCGCACGCCGATCTCGGCCAAGCTGGTCGCCAACCTGATCACCACGGCCGGCATCAACCGCGTCATCACGCTCGACCTGCACGCCGCGCAGATCCAGGGCTTCTTCGATATCCCGACCGACAACCTCTACGCCGCGCCGGTGATGGTCCGTGACATCCAGAAGAATTATACGCCCGGCAGCGTGATGATCGTGTCGCCCGACGTCGGCGGCGTGGCGCGCGCCCGTGCCACCGCGCAGCGCATCGGCGCCGACCTCGCCATCGTCGACAAGCGCCGCCCCAGGGCCGGCGTCTCCGAGGTGATGAACATCATCGGCGACGTATCGGGCAAGCAGTGCATCCTGATCGACGACATCGCCGATTCCGGCGGTACTCTGGTCAACGCCGCCGCGGCGCTGCTCAAGGCCGGGGCGACCTCGTGCTCCGCCTACGTCAGCCACGGCGTGCTCTCCAACAGCGCCGCCGAACGGATCGCCAACAGCCAGCTCAAGGAGCTGGTGATCACCGATTCCATCGCCGAGACCGACAAGGTGAAGGCGGCCAGCAACATCCGCCGCATCACCATCGCCCCGCTGATCGGGGAAGCGATCGCCCGCACCGCGAGCGAGCAGAGCGTGTCGAGCCTGCTGGACTGATTTTCAGCTTCGATTCCCTCGGTCCGTCATCCGCGGGCTTGACCAGCGGACCCAGCGGAATTGCCCGCTTGCTGCAAGCGCAATGCGGCCCTCACCTCCTGCGCACGCGCTGGACCTTTCTGGGTAGCCGGGTCTTCGCCGGCCATGACGGAACGGAGAGAAAAGAGCGCGATATAGCGCGCGGTTTTCCTTCGCCCTGTCGAAATCCGCCGATCTCGCGCGACATTGTGCCGAGGGCCTATGGTGCCCATCGGAGACAAACGCGATGCCCAACTACATGCTCTTGCTGCACGCCGACGAAAAAGCCGGCATGGCCCTGCCACCGGACGTCATGGCCGGCTGGATGGACAAGATGAACGCCTACAAGGAGGCGCTCGACAAGGCCGGGGCGCACATCGCGCACGGGGCGCTCGGGCCATCCACCTCGGCCACTATCGTCAATCTGGACAAGGGTGGCGAGATGCAGGTCCATAACGGCCCCTTCGCCGAGACCAAGGAACAGCTCGGCGGCTACTACCTGATCCGCGCCAAGGACCTGCCCGAAGCACAACGCTGGGCGGCAAAGTGCCCGGGTGCCCTCTGGGGCCACATCGAGGTGCGTGAAGTCACCCACAGCGAGACCTGAAATTCGCGGTTGCGAAATGTAGAAGTTCCCGCACCGCTTTCGTCATTGTCGTACCCGGGGCATGTTGCCCTGGGGTTTCGAGGAGACGAAAATGAAGTTCATGCTGCTGCTCAATGCCGACGAAACCCGGCTTCGCGCCCTGCCCGACGGAGGCGCCGGGTCGGGGCCGATCAGCCCGGAATTCGTCGCGTACACCGAAGCGATGAAAAAGGCTGGTGTCTGGCTCGGCGGCGACCGCCTGAAGACCACCAATCACGGGGCCCGGGTGCGGGTGCGTGACGGCAAGTCGGTGGTGCTCGACGGTCCCTACGCCGACGCCAAGGAACAGCTCGCGGGCTACTACCTCATCGAGGTTCCCTCCATCGACGAGGCGATCGAATGGGCCGTTCGCTGTCCGGCGGCGCAGTATGCCACCGTGGACGTCCGGCCACTGGCCGAGGTGCCGCGCTGAAACTTTCAGGACCCGGTCGAAATCGGCCAGGGCGGCCCGTCATTGGTGCATCGGGGCACTTTGCCCCGGGCACCCAAGGAGACAGTGATATGCGCTACATGATGCTCATCCACCACGACGAAGCTGCCATGGCCGCGGCGCCGCAGAAGGAACTGTGGGCCGAGTACGGCGCCTTCAACGAGGCGCTCGGCAAAGCGGCGGGCTCTGAGACCGGCGAACGCCTGCAGCCGAGTTCGGCCGCGACGACCGTGCGCCAGCACGACGGCAAGACCGAGGTGCTCGACGGTCCTTACGCCGACACCAAAGAGCAGTTCGCCGGCTACTTCTTCATCGAGGCCGACGACCTCGATGGCGCTATCGCCTGGGCCAAGCGCTGCCCCTCGAGCAAGCACGGCGCGATCGAAATCCGGCCGGTTTTCGTGGCCCCGGGCAATCGGCAGTGAGTCATGCCGAAGCGGCCGGCCGCGCCGCCGAACGTGTGGCCCGCGAAAGCTACGGACGCCTCCTCGCCTTCCTCGCCGCGCGCACGCGCGACGTGGCGGGTGCCGAGGATGCGCTCAGCGAAGCCTTCGCGGCCGCGCTTCGCCTATGGCCGGCCGACGGCGTCCCGGACAATCCGGATGCCTGGCTGCTCACCGTCGCACGCCGGCGGCAGACGGACCAGCTCCGCCGCCGGCAGACCCGCAGCGCCGGGGAGGAACACTTGACCCTCATCGCCGACGAGCTCGACGCCGCGGCCGAAGAGGCCGGCCCCATTCCCGATCGCCGCCTCGCATTGATGTTTGCCTGTGCTCACCCCGCAATCGAACGCGGCATGCGCGCGCCGCTGATCCTGCAGACCATCCTCGGCATGACCGCCGAGGACATCGCAGCGGCGTTCCTCATCCCGCCGGCGACGATGGGCCAACGCCTGGTGCGCGCCAAAATGCGCATCCGCGACGCTGGAATCCCGTTCTCGATCCCCGATACGGAAGACCTCGGCGAGCGCCTGGCCTCCGTGCTCGACGCTATCTACGCCGCCTACTCCAAAGGCTGGAACGAGATCGGCGACACGGGCGTGCCCGAGATTGCCGACGAGGCGATCTGGCTCGGCCGGCTCGTGGTGTCCTTGCTGCCCGATGAGCCCGAGGCCAAGGGCATGCTCGCGCTGATGCTCTATGCCGAGGCCCGCCGCCCGGCCCGCCGGAGCGCTGCCGGCGCCTATGTGCCGCTCGAAGAGCAGGACACAAGCCTTTGGGATGACTCGTTGATCGCCTACGCCGAGCAATTGCTGCGCGGTGCCAATCTGCGAGGCCCCACCGGCCGCTATCAGATCGAGGCGGCGATCCAGTCGGCCCATACCGCGCGGCGCCTCGGCGGCGTGAACAACTGGCCGGTGATCGTCCAGCTCTATGATCACCTGCTGGCGCTCACCCGCTCGCCGGTGGTTGTCCTCAACCGCGCCGTGGCACGCGCCGAAGTGGATGGCCCGGAGCAGGCCCTCGCCGACCTCGCCGCCATTGCCGGCGACAAGCGCATGCTGAGCTACCAGCCCTACTGGGCCGCTCGCGGCCATCTCCTCGCCCGCGCAGGTCGGCCCGGCGAAGCGGCGGAGGCCTTCACCATCGCCATCGGCCTTACCACCGACGAGGCCGTGCGCAGCTACCTCCAGTCAAAGCTCGAAGCGTGCTACTCCTAGCGCCGGAGGACGGGTCATGACCCTCGGCCAGATCGGACAGATCGCCATCGCCGTGTCGAACACGGATCGGGCCGAAGCCTTCTATGAAAAGGTCCTCGGCTTGAGAAAGCTCTACCGCTACGGCGATCTGAGCTTCTTCGACTGCGCCGGCGTCCGCCTGATGCTGTCGCCCCCCGAGGCCGGCAAGGCGATCGAACCGGGCCAGGGCGCGATCTACTTCCGCGTCGCCGACCTGAGCCTTGCCGTCCGCGACCTCAAGGCAAAGGGGATCGAGCTCGTCTCCGAGCCGCACCTCACCGCCCCCATGCCAGACCATGACCTGTGGATGGCGTTCGTCCGCGATCCCGATGG
>JBQCIY010000074.1:0-4999 GCA_051953275.1 Devosia sp.
GCCGCCTGCACGGTCACCGTCTCTCCCGACATCCTCGCGATGGCCTCTTCCACCACCTGCTGCACGCTCAGCGCACCGGCCTGCCGTTGCCAGCCGACGAACGGCGTTCCATCGTATTCGATGACGAGGACGTAACGGGGCATCAGCTCGCCCGCTCCGGCAACACCGCGCCGCGCATGAAGGTCGCCGCGTCCATCGCGGCCTTGCCTTCGCGCTGCACGCTCAGCAGCCGTACCGCGCCCTCGCCGCAGGCGATGGTCAGGTCGGAAAGGATCGTGCCGGGCGCACCGGACCCTTCCGCCAGCGTCGAGCGCAGCGCCTTGACGCGCGTCGCCACCCCGCCGAGCTCGAGCTCGAACCAGGCGCCGGGGAACGGCGACATGCCGCGGATCAGGTTGTGCACCTCCGCGGCCGGCTTGCTCCAGTCGATGCGGCTTTCGGCCTTCTCGATCTTTTTGGCGTAGGTGACGCCATCTTCGGCCTGCGGCGTGAAGGTCAGCGAGCCGCGCTCGAGCGCTGCCAGGGCCCGGCCCATCAGGTCGGCGCCGACCCGCATCATCCGGTCGTGCAGCTCGCCGGTGGTCATGTCGGGACCGATCGGCATCTCGTCGACGAGTCCGACCGGGCCGGTGTCGAGCCCCTCGTCCATCTGCATCACCATGACGCCGGTGCGCGTATCCCCGGCGAGCACCGCACGCTGGATCGGCGCGGCGCCGCGCCAGCGCGGCAGCAGCGAGCCATGGAGGTTGAGGCAGCCAAAGCGCGGCGCATCGAGGATCGGCTTGGGCAGGATCAGTCCGTACGCCACGATCACACCGACGTCCGCATCGAGTGCCGCAAATGCCGCCTGCTCATCGTCGTTGCGCAGCGATTTCGGCGTGCGCACCGGGATGCCGAAGCCCTCGGCCGCGACATGCACCGGCGACTTACGCTCCGCCTGCCCGCGCCCCGCCGGTTTCGGCGCGCGGGTATAGACCGCCACCACCTCATGGCCGGCCGCGACGATCTCGGTGAGGGTCGGCACGGCGAAATCCGGCGTGCCCATGAAGACGATTTTCATGCGGGATCCTTGGCCACTTCACAAAACCGAGGCAAATCCACTGCGTCATTCCCGCGAGAGCGGGAACCCAGGCGGGGCTCGCGGACGTCCGCAGGTTCAGTCTGGGTTCCCGCTTTCGGGGAATGACGTCGCGATAAATTACCGTGCAGTGAGCGAGGGCAACCCTAGCTCGCCTTCTTGCTCAGCTTCTCGGCCTTCTGGAACTTCTTGATCACGCGGTCGCGCTTCAGTCGCGACAGGTAGTCGATGTAGAGCACACCATCGAGGTGGTCGAGCTCGTGCTGGATGCAGATGGCGAGCCGGTCCTTGGCGTCGCGGGTGATGCGCTTACCCTCGAGGTCGGTGTATTCCACGGTGACCTCGGCCGGGCGCTCGACGTCGTAATAGATCTCGGGGATCGACAGGCATCCCTCCTCGGTCGTCACCGTCTCCTCCGAGTACTTCTTGATCTCGGGGTTGATGAGCACGAGCGGGTCGGGTTTTTCGCCGTCCTTGCTCAAGTCCATTACGACGAGACGCTTCATCTCGCCGATCTGCGTCGCGGCGAGGCCGATGCCGGGGGCGGCGTACATGGTTTCGAGCATGTCGGCGGCGAGCTGCTTGATGGAGTCGTCGACCTCGGGGATTTCGTCGGCCACCTGGCGCAGCCGCTGGTCGGGCAGCACAAGGATTTCGCGTTTCGCCATCGGAATTTGGGCCTTTCAGGGGTTTTGCGTCACATATGGTAAGTCACGCCCAAGGGTCAACCGTGGTCTGGTTCGCGCTCTGTCCGACCGATCCCGAGAGGGCTCGTTCGGCCAACCGCTTCCCTGCGGCTCTGTCCCACCGACCCCGAGAGGGCTCGTTCGGCCAACCGCCGGTGTTGACCGGCAGTGAACAATACGAGAACTGTTAAGGCGAATCTGCTAGGGATTCGGGATGGACCAGGTTCTCTTCTCGCTCGGCGACCTGCCGGTGACGGCCGAAACGACGCTGCTCACGGTCAGCGTGGTGTTCGCGGCGCTGCTGGTTGCCGTGCTCGTCGTCTCGATCCGCGGCTCGCGGCAGCGGGCGGAGGAGGCGCGCCGCCAGGCAGCGGAGACCGAAGCCGCCCGCAAGAAGACCGAGGAAGCCGAGCGAACCCTCGCCCACCTCCTCCAGGTCCAGAACGAGATGACCGGCCGCATGCAAACGATGGCCGAGATCTTCGGTTCGCGCACCTCCGACCTGGCGCGGCTGGTCAACGAGCGGCTAGATGCGCAGGGCCAGAAGGTCGGCGAGGCGATCGAATCCACCAACAAGAAGAGCGAGGAGTCGCTGCTCAAGCTCAATGAGCGGCTGGCGGTGATCGACCGCGCCCAGGCCAACCTCACCGCGCTCAACAAGGACGTGGTGTCGCTGCAGTCGATCCTCAGCAACAAGCAGACGCGCGGCGCCTTCGGTCAGGGCCGCATGGAAGCCATCATCGGCGATGGGCTGCCGTCCAACAGCTACGCCTTCCAGTACACGCTTTCGAACGGCAGCCGGCCCGACTGCGTCGTGTTCATGCCGAACCAGGGGCCGGCGCTGGTGATCGACGCGAAGTTTCCGCTCGAGAGCTGGCAGAAGCTCAGCGCCGCGCAGAACGAGGCCGAGCACCGCATCGCCGCCCTCGGCTTCCGACAGGACATGCAGGTGCATATCCGCGCCATCTCGGAAAAATACCTGATCGCCGGCGAGACGCAGGATACCGCCTTCCTGTTCGTGCCGTCGGAATCGATCTTTGCCGACATCCACGAGCACTTCGAGGATGTCGTGCAGAGGGCCGCCAAGGTCCGCGTGGTGATCGTCTCGCCGTCGCTCTTGATGCTGTCGATCCAGGTGGTGCAGGCGCTGCTGCGCGACGTCCGCGTGCGCGAGGAGGCCCGCCGCATCCAGGTCGAGGTGCGCGAGCTCGTCACCGATGTCGGTCGGCTCAAGGACCGGGTGATCGCGCTGCAGAAGCACTTCGGCCAGGCCAACAACGACATCGGCGACATCCTGACCTCGACCAGCAAGATCGTCCGCCGCGGCCAGAAGATCGACGAGCTCGAGCTCGACGACGCCGAACCGCAATTGCTCACTGAGCAACGTCTCGCCGGCGAGTGATCCGCCGGCCCGTCGAGATCGAGCGCCGGCGGACGGCGCCACCAGCAATAGATGGTGGTGGGCGAACAGGGCGACTAGAATGGACGGCATGGCGCCGCTCAACGGCAGGACTTGATCGTTCTGGGCCTCGGCGACCACCAAAGCTTGCCATCGTCGCTGAACTGCCGGCGGTCGCTGCCGCTGGTTAAAGCCGGGTCAGCGGGCAGCACGGAAACCTGCGTGTGGGTCGCGCGTTGCTCCGGCAGCGCTTTGAAGGAGGCCGCCATGAGCAATGCCCATCCGGGTCGGATTTTGCCGCAGGACGTCGTGCCGCAGGATGGCTGGGGCGATATGATCACCGCCCTGCCGGTCAGCCAGGCCGAGATTGAGGAGCTGCTTTATGGCGAAGACCGGCCGCCGCAGGAGCGGGTCGACCGGCTCAAGGAGCTCGCCGCGCAGATGCGCGAACAGGAGCCGGGCGACTTCGGCGACGGCGACGGTCTTGCCGACAGCAAGGCATTGTTGCTGGAGATCGATGAAGCCATTGCGCGGCTGAGCGGCGACATGGAGCGCGACCCCGAGCTCGCCTATGACGAAGTCTCCACGGACGATGACCCGCTCAACCATCGCGAAACACTCTCGCCCGATTCCGACGAGCTCGAAGAGCTCGAGGACGAGGACGAGGAGTCGATCCGCGACGACGCCGAACCGCTCCCCGACGAGGCGCTCGATCCCGCCGAATGGGACGACGGCGACGGCTTCGATGTCGACCGCGGGGTGAAGTGACTGCACCCGGGCCCTATGCATCGTACTGGGGAGAACCCAGCTGACCTTTACATCGCCGTCCGGGCTTTGAGCGCCTGGCTCAGCGTACCTTCGTCGAGATAGTCGAGTTCGCCGCCCACCGGGACGCCGTGCGCGAGGCGGGTGATCTTGACTCCCGTCTCGGCCAGCCGGTCCGTCACGTAGTGCGCCGTGGTCTGGCCTTCGACCGTGGCGTTCACCGCCAGCACGATCTCGCTGAATTCCGGCGCGCGGCGGAGCAGCGCATCGATCGAGAGGTCATCCGGCCCGACGCCGTCGAGCGGCGACAGCACGCCGCCGAGCACATGGTACTTCACCGCGCCGACGCCGGCGCGCTCCAGCGCCCAGAGGTCGCTCACGTCCTCGACCACGATCAGGATGCCGCTGTTGCGGCGCGGATCGGAGCAGATGCCGCAGGGCGAGCGCGTATCGACATTGCCGCAGACCTCGCACACCCGCACCGTCTCGACCGCACGATCGAGCGCCGCGGCCAGCGGGATCATCAGCTGGTCCTTTTTCTTGATGAGCTGCAGCACCGCGCGCCGCGCCGAGCGCGGCCCCAGTCCCGGCAGGCGCGCGAGGAGCTGGATCAGCTGCTCGATTTCGGGGCCCCCGGCCATTAGAACGGCAGTTTCATACCGGGCGGCAGTTGCAGGCCCTGCGTCAGCTCGGCCATCTTCTGCTGCATCATCTGCTCGGCCTTGGTCTTGGCCTCATTGTGCGCGGTGACGATCAGGTCCTCGAGCACGGTGACGTCATCTTCCTTGAACAGCGAGGGGTCGATCTTCAGCCCCTGCATCTCGCCCTTGCCGTTGAGGGTGATGCTGACGAGGCCACCGCCGGAACGGCCTTCTACCGTGGCACGACCGGCCTCGTCCTGCAGCTCCGCCATCTTGCGCTGCATCTCCTCGGCCTTCTTCATCATGCCCATGAAATCAACCATCACTCGTCCTCACGCTCTTCCAGAAACACGTCTTCATACGCTTCGTCGGGGATCGTCTCGGGCGCGGATTTGACCGTCACCTTCGAGCCCGGGAACATCTCCAGGAT
>JBQCIY010000075.1:0-6791 GCA_051953275.1 Devosia sp.
AGCGCATCGTCGTCATCAGCCTGGCCCTGCTCGGTCTCGAGCAGCTTCTCGGGGTCGAGTTGCACCTCGTTGGTGTCGACGCCGGCCGAAGCCGCGATGGCGCGGGCGATGATCTCCCCTTGCGTGAGGAGGCTTTGCACCTTGGCGTCGATCAGCCCGGCGCGGAACTGATTGAGGTAAAGAATACCGGAGACGAGGATGGCAAGTCCGATCAGGTTGAGCACGACAATGCGCCGCGTCAGGCTGGAGAAGCCGTGCCTGAAGGGCAGGTGCGCGGCGAGCCAACGATAGCCGCGATAACTGCGCGCTCGCGTAACCCGCACGGCGCGGCGAAACCGCTCCCTGATCGTGGCGGCGTCAGGCCGCTGCCAGGACCTGTCCGCCTCTGCGGTCATTTGGCCAGCCCGTCACTCTTTGAACCGATAGCCGACGCCATAGAGCGTCTCGATCACGTCAAAGCTCGTATCGACCGCCTTGAACTTCTTGCGCAAACGCTTGATGTGGCTGTCGATGGTGCGGTCGTCGACATAGACCTGGTCGTCATAAGCCGCGTCCATCAATGCGTTGCGCGACTTGACGACGCCGGGACGGAGCGCGAGCGCCTGCAGGATCAGGAACTCGGTGACGGTGAGGGTCACGCGGTGGCCCTTCCAGGTGCAGGTGTGCCGCTCCTCGTCCATCACCAGGTTGCCACGCTCGATCAGTTGCTTGCCCGGTTGCGGCTCGGTGGCAGCACCGGGCCCGGTGCCGTCGCGCGGCGCCGAACGGCGGAGGATCGATTTGACGCGCTCGACCAGCAGGCGCTGGCTGAACGGCTTCTTGATGAAATCGTCGGCGCCCATCTTGAGGCCGAAGAGCTCATCGATCTCCTCGTCCTTGGAGGTCAGAAAGATCACCGGCAGGTCGGACTTCTGGCGCAGCCGGCGGAGCAGTTCCATCCCGTCCATGCGCGGCATCTTGATATCGAGAATGGCGAGGTCGGGCCGGTCCGAAGTGAGGCCCTCGAGGCCGGAGGCGCCGTCGGTGTAGGTGGAGACGTTGTATCCTTCCGCCTCGAGCGTCAGCGAGACGGAGGTGAGGATGTTACGGTCATCGTCCACCAGGGCGATCTTAGGCATCCAAGTCCCTTTCTTTGGGTCAGTTGGCTTGTCGGCCAGGGCCTGCCAAATGTGGCGGAACGAGATTGCCACAAATGCGCACAAACTAAGGCGCCCAACCGCTATACACTAGACGGCTCCGAGCCGCCATTCCTTGGGTCCCGCCGGCCGAAAACTCAAACTTCCGTCTTACGACCGATTGCCCGCTGTTCCCCAACGGCCGCTGCGCCCTAGGTGTTGCGCATCGCCGATAATTCAAGGCTAGAGGGGAAAATGGTCCGGACTGCGGAGCTTGTTGGCCGGCTCGACGGCATTGCGCGCATCCGCCGCGGCGGCAATCGGGCGCAACTGGTAACCGCCGCACTTATGGCGGGCGAAGGGCAACTGACCAATTCCGGGGCGCTCAGCGTCAGCACGGGGCCGCATACCGGCCGGTCGCCGAAGGACAAGTTCGTTGTCCGCGATGCGCTTACCGGCCCCAACGTCTGGTGGGATAATACCGCGGCGATGGCGCCCGAGGCGTTCGACCTGCTGCTGGACGACATGCTCGACTACGCAAGCGGCCGCGACCTTTACCGCGAAGAGCTCAGCGCCGGAGCCGGCGGGGATTTCCGCATCGCCGTGGACGTCTTCACCGAAACGGCATGGCACGCACTCTTCATCCGCAATCTGCTGCGGCCAGCGGGCGGCGAGCAGACGATGTCCGCCTTGGTGCTGCAGCTTCCCGGCTTTGCTGCCGATCCGAGGCGGCACGGGGTGCGCAGCGGCACCGTCATCGCGCTCGACATGAGCCGGAACATCGTTCTCATCGGCGGCACGGCCTATGCCGGCGAGATCAAGAAGTCGGTCTTCTCGCTGATCAACTTCCATGCTCCGCTGCGCGGCATCCTGCCGATGCATTGCTCGGCCAATCTAGGCGACGACGGCACGGCCCTGTTCTTCGGTCTTTCGGGCACCGGTAAGACGACGCTGAGCTCCGATCCGGCCCGACCGCTGATTGGCGACGACGAGCATTTGTGGAGCGACGCCGGCATCGCCAACATCGAAGGCGGCTGCTACGCCAAGACGGCACGGCTGAGCGCCGCTGCCGAGCCGGAGATCCACGCGGCCTCACGGACCTTTTCAACGGTGCTCGAGAATGTCGGCGTCGTCGACGGCGAACCGGACTTCGACGACCTCTCGCGGACCGAAAATACCCGCGCCGCCTACCCGCTTTCGACGCTGCGCGCGGTGGCTCCGGCGGGCACCGGGCCGACGCCGGCGACGGTGGTGTTCCTCACCGCCGATGCGTTCGGCGTGCTGCCGCCGATCGCGCGGCTGACGCCGGAGCAGGCGGTCGAGCACTTCCTCGCCGGCTACACCGCCAAGGTGGCCGGTACCGAGCGCGGCGTCACCGAGCCGACCGCGACCTTCTCGGCCTGCTTTGGTGCGCCCTTCATGTCGCATCATCCGCGCGTCTATGGCGACCTCTTGGAGCAGCGGCTCGAGTCCAGCGGCGCCACGGTCTGGCTGATCAACACCGGCTGGATCGGCGGGGCCTACGGCACCGGCCAGCGGATCGACATCGCCGCGACGCGGCGCCTGGTGGCCGCGGCGCTCTCGGGCGAACTCGACGAGGCGCCGATCCGCATCGACCCCAATTTCGGCTTCGCGGTGCCGCTTGCGGTCGAGGGCCTGCCCAAGCGGCTGCTCGATCCGCGCGCCAACTGGCGCGACGCCCGCGCCTACGACACGGCGGCGGCGAGCCTCGCCAAGATGTTTGCCGAGAACGCCCGGCGGCTGGAGCGGGCGCCGGAACTGGCCGCAGCGGAATAGGCCGCAACACCCAACAAAAAAACCCGGCTTCGGCCGGGTGGTGGGTGGGCTCTTCGCTGGGGGCCTCAGTTCGCGGAGTAGAACTCGTGGGCGCCGATGGTGGCGACGCGGCGGAATTTGTTGGACCAGTCGGGGTCCACCCAGAGCGTATGGTAGTACATCGCCGAGTTCGGGATCACGCCGGGCCGCTCGCCTTGCTTGAACTCGCTGTAGGCCACGGCCGCCATCTTGGTCGCCTTGGTCCAGGCCGGCACCTCGGTGCCCATGTCGGACTTGCCGTCGCAGGCGAAGGTGAACTGGCAGCGATGGAAGCCCTGGTCGGCATTCTGGTAGACCACGCCGCACAGGGTCGAGGGGAACTGGTGGCTCATGGCGCGGTTGATGATCACGTTGGCGACGGCCCACTGGCCCTGCTCGCTCTCGCCCCGCGCCTCGTGATAGATCGCCTGGGTCAGGCAGAGCTTTTCGGAATTGGCGACCTGGACCTTCTTGACGGTCGGCACAAAGCCTTTTTCCGCGTAGTTGGCGAGCACGGTGTCGGTCAGGGCCGGCTGCGTCGCGACGCTGTTGATCGCGTCGAGCGCCTGGCTTTTGACGCCACGGGTGCGGTCGATATAGCCGAGCAGCATCTGCTGGGTCAGTTGTCCCTGCGGCGCCACGTCGACGTTGAAGCTCTTGAGCTTTTGCTGGCGCGCCACATAGGCGGCGAGCAGGTCGTTGGTCAGTTCCGGCTGCGCGGTGGCAAAGCTCGGGCGAAGCGGAACGGTGGCCGGAGTTTCGCGCGCCGCCATCAGCGTCGGCGTCAGTTCCGCCGGGGTCACGAAGCCAGGCTTGAGATTGAGGTCGTCGGCGTGGGCCGGGGCAGAAACGACAACAGCCATGAACGCGGCAGCGCCCAGGGCCATCACCATCTGCAGCGCGCGAGCTAGCGCGTTTGCCCTCAATCCCCCGTCCTTCCCGCGGCCCGCCCCCGTGGCGAAACCAGCTTTTGGCCGTTCAGCGCGGTGAACCTAGCTGAGGATTTTGGTCCTGCAAACCAGAATTTACCGCGTTTTAACCATACATCTTAGGTTGCTAAGGCGAGGTTAACGGGCCGAAAGCCTAGGGAAAAGCCCTGATTCGGCAAGGCTTTGGGCGTGGTGAGCGGGTGCTTGCGACCTGCAATCGTAGTTAATTCAAATGCCATCCGTTGCACCGCCGCAACGCACGACAAATGCCTTTCGGCGCCGGTTCGAAGCATGGTAATTTGAGACGCCAGTGGCCATTTGCGGCCATGCCCGGACCACTGGAGTTTCCAATGCCAAACCTGCTTTTTGCCGAGGCGCCCGACGGCACGCGCCTGCCGGTGATCGATCTCAGCCTGCCGCAGTTCGCCGTTCCCGATTCGCCCCAGGCGGTCGCCGAGCTCGAAGCCAGGGCGCTGGCGGAGGAACGCAAGCGCGGCCCGGTGCAGCGTGCGGCGATGGCGGTGATGCTCAAGGCCATGGCCGGCCAGTCGCGGCTGATCCAGGCGCTGCAGGACGCGCGCAAGGGGTTTTTGAGCGGTACGGCGACCTATGTGATGAAGCTCGGGCCCGACAATCTCGTGCCGCCCTATGCCAGCGAGATCGACAAGCGGGTGGCCGACGCGCCGATCGTCACCTCGATGCGGCTCAGGCTGGCGCAGGTCGCAACGCTGCTGGCCGAAGCGCTGGCCCCGGCCCTCGCCGGCAACAGGGCGCCGCTGGCGATCGTCGAAATCGCCGGCGGGCCGTCGTCGGACGCGCTCAACGCCCTGATCAAGCTGGAGCAGCAGGGGCTGCTGGCCGGGCGGACGAGCCAGATCCTGATCTACGATCTCGACAGCGATGGCCCGGCCTTCGCCAGCGCAATGCTGGCCGCCCTCAAGACCGGCCCGCTGGCTGGCCGCGACATCAGCCTCAACCACATTCGGGGTAACTGGAGCGACCGGGCGGCGCTCGGCCGCCTCATCGACGGCCTGCCCGCCGACGCGGTGATCGCCGCGACCTCGGAGGGCGGGCTGTTCGAATACGGCTCGGACAGCGATATCCTCGGCGTGCTCGAGGTGCTGGGCGCGCGCGTCGGCAGCGTCACCGGCTCGGTGACGCGCGACGGCGAGCTCAACCGGCTGATGCGGCGCGAGGCGAGCTCGAACGTGATCCCGCGCGGGCTCGACCGCTTCGGCGCACTGATCGCGCCGGCCGGCTGGCGGATCGCCCGGTCGGCGGGGGCGGTGCTGTCGGACCAGGTGCTGCTGGTGCGGACCTAGGCGGGCACGCCGAAGGCGGCGGCGCGCACCGCGTGCAGGCTCGGCATCACCGTGCAGAGCTCCCGCACCTCGTCGGTGGGCGGGATGAGGTCAGGCACCATGATGGTCTGCATGCCGGCGCCATGCGCGGCGCGGATGCCCGAGTGCGAATCCTCGATGGCGAGGCAATCGGCAGGCATGAGGCCCAAAAGCCTGGCCGCGGTGAGATACGGCTCGGGATGCGGCTTGGGGTTCTGCACATCGTCGCGCGTCACCACCGTGTGAAACAGATCGAGCAGCCCGGCGGTGCCCAGGTGCGTCAGCGCATGTGCAGCGCGCGACGAGGTGGCGACGGCCGCCGGGATGTCGCGACGCTTGAGCTCGGCCAGGAATTCGCTGACGCCGGGCTTGACCGGCACCGCCTCCTGCATCCGGGCATGCATCAACCGCCGGCACTCGGCGTCGAACAGCTCGTAGGGGAAGCTCAGGCCGTAGGCCTCGACCAGCAGCTGGTTGGTCGCCTCGTGCGAAGCGCCGACCATGCGGCCATGCACCTCGGTGGTCATCGCAAAGCCGAGGTCGCGCGTCACGTCCCAGACGATCTCCTTGAACACGAGCTCGGTGTCGAGGAGCGTGCCGTCCATGTCGAAGACGACGGCGGACAAGGGCCGGAGCGAGGTCATGGCGGGCATGTAGGCCGCTTCGGCGCCCGGCGCCACTGTTCTTATTGCGCGGCCGAGCTGCCCGAGGCCTGCTCCGAGCCCGGCGCCGAACTGGCAGCGCTTCCGGCCTCGCCGGGCAGCAGGGTGATCGGCACCTCGAAGGTCACGTCCTTGTTCGCCGCCCGGTCGTGCAGGACGTATTGCAGCTTGTAGGCGCCGGGCTGGAACGAGGTCAGCGTCGCGTCGAGGGTCAGGAACGTCTCGAGCAGGTGCTGGCGCGACTTGATGTTGGCGCTCAAAAACTTCGCCTGGCTGGCGACGGTCTGGCCGGTGGCGTTGAGCAGGTTGAGGTCGGCATCGAGCAATTCCGACTGCGTGCCGTCGCCGTTGTCGTGCCAGCCATAGCCGAGCACCTCGACATAGACGTGGATCTTTTCCCCCGGCTTGAAGTCCGAGCTGTCGCGCGGCGTGTAGTTGCCGTAGCCGGTCGCCGGCGCCTCGGTGAGCGTGACGTTGCGCACGCTCAGCGGCAGATCCTCGAAGATCGAGACCAGCGCCTGGTGCGCCGCGTCGTAGGCATTGAGGCTGCTCTCGGCCGCGGCCGGCGCGGTCAGCAGCAGGCCCAGGGCAAGCGCGGCGGCAAGTTTCAGCATGGCATCGCCTTTTTGCAGTGAGCCTAAAGCTGCACCGCCGACTCCGGCAAGAGTAAGGAACCGGCGCCCGCGCGAGAACATTTCCTGAACGAGAGCAAGGAGACATCGTGCAAATGGATACCGCGATCAACGCCAACGCCGCGCCGGCCCCCGGCGACAACACCGTGAAAGCCCCCGAAGACTGGACCACCGGCGACGACCCGATGACCGGCGCGCAGCTCAGCTACCTCAAGACGCTGTGCGAACAGGCGCACGAGATGGAGATGTACGCCGAGGATCTGAGCAAGGCGGAGGCGAGCCGAAGGATCGATGCACT
>JBQCIY010000076.1:0-16378 GCA_051953275.1 Devosia sp.
GAGTCGTCCCGTGGTGGGCCAAAGCGGGAGCCGAGGCGGATGGCACAGTTCCACCGCCCTCCACGCGGCGTATGCCTGAATCCACCCCAACGCGTCGGCGGGACGAAGGTCCCATAAGTTGCCGACTACCGGCTTGGACCCTAGTCCCGCCGAGGCCGCTTCTTCTCTCGAAAACCGGGCGACCGGACCATTTGGCATGTCCGATGAAATGTTATTCCAGCCTAGCCGAACTTGTTGTTGCGCGGAAAGCCTGTCGGCGGCTGGCGGCCGGCCTGGGCGCGTTCCCCCACCCAGTCGCGGAGCTCCGCCATGGATTTGGTGAAGGTGCGGCCGGAACTGTCGACCCAGCTCAGCCCCTCCTTGGCGGCAAAGACACGCGCGTCCGAGATGCCGCCGTCCTTGTACTTCTGCAGCCGCACGCCCTTGCCGCGCGCCATCTCGGGCAGCTCGTCGCGCCGGAAGATCAGCAGCTTGCGGTTCTCGCCGATCACCGCAACAGTATCGCCCACTGCCGGGACGATCAGCTTGGCTTCCTCGCCGCCCGCGACGTTCAGCACCTGCTTGCCCTTGCGGGTGTTGGCGATCAGCTCGTCATCCGTGACGACGAAGCCGTTGCCGACATTGGAGGCAATGAGCCGCTTCTCCCCCGGCCGGAAGACGAACAGATCGACGAAGTCCTGGCCCTCCTCGACGTCCACCATCAGGCGCAGCGGCTCGCCCTGCCCGCGGCCGCCGGGCAACTTGTCGGGCGAAAGCGTATAGACCTTGCCACCGGTCGACAGCAGCAGCAGCTTGTCGGTCGTCTCGGCGTGGAGCGCGACCTTCAGCCGGTCGCCAGCCTTGAAGCCCTTCTCGTCGATATCGGTCGTGTGCCCCTTCATCGTGCGGATCCAGCCCTTTTCGGAGAGGATCACGGTGATCGGCTCGCGCTCGATGAAGGCGGCCTCCGCTTCCTCCGCAAAGTCGGCGTGCGGGGCTTCGGCGAACTCGGTCTTGCGGCGGCCGAGCTTGGTGTCCTTGCCATACACCTTTCTCAGCTCGCCGATCTGCTTGGTGATCTCGCCCCACTGCTTGCGGTCGGAGCCGAGCAGTGCGTTGAGGTGCCCCTGCTCTTCCGTCAGCGCCTTGTGCTCGGTCCTGAGTTCGATCTCTTCGAGCTTGCGCAGCGACCTGAGCCGCATGTTCAGGATCGCCTCGGCCTGGTTCTCAGTGAGCTTGAAGCGCTTCATCAGCCGCGTTTTCGGCTCGTCCTCCTCGCGGATGATGCGGATCACCTCATCGAGGTTCAGGTAGGCGACGATGTAGCCGTCGAGCACTTCGAGGCGCCGGGCGATCTGCTCGAGGCGATGCTGCGTGCGGCGGACCAGCACGTCCTTGCGGTGTTCGAGCCAGGCGCGCAGCGCCTCGGCCAGGGTCATCACCTTGGGCACGGTGCCGTGGTCGAGCACGTTCATGTTGAGCGGGATGCGCTGTTCGAGCTCGGTCAGCTTGAACAGCTGCTCCATCAGCACCACAGGCTCGACGGTGCCGGCGCGCGGCTCGAGCACGAGGCGGATATCGTCGGCGCTCTCGTCGCGGATGTCCTTGAGCAGCGGCAGCTTCTTGGCAAGCAGGAGCTCGGCGACCTTCTCGACCAGCTTGGCCTTCTGCACGCCGTAGGGGATTTCGGTGACGACGATCTGATAGACACCGCGCCCCTTGTCCTCTCGATGCCAGCGCGCGCGCAGGCGGAACGAGCCGCGACCGGTGGAATACGACTCCAGGATCGAGGCGTGCGGCTCCACCAGCACGCCGCCGGTCGGAAAATCCGGGCCGGGCACGTGGCGCACCAATTCCTCGATCGTCGCCTGCGGCTTGGCGAT
The DNA here is from genome assembly GCA_051953275.1 of Devosia sp. Classification (GTDB taxonomy): domain Bacteria; phylum Pseudomonadota; class Alphaproteobacteria; order Rhizobiales; family Devosiaceae; genus Devosia_A. The sequence goes on from JBQCIY010000076.1 coordinate 1,863, forward strand.
CAGCGCCAGCGCCGCCTCGCACAACTCGGCGACATTGTGCGGCGGGATGGAGGTCGCCATGCCGACCGCGATGCCGGTCGAGCCGTTGGCCAGCAGGTTCGGGAAGTTCGCCGGCAGCACCTCGGGCTCTTCGGTCTGGCCGTCATAGGTCGGCTTGAAGTCGACGGCGTCTTCGGCCATGCCCTCGAGCAGGCGCGTTGCGACGTCCGTCATCTTGGCTTCGGTGTAGCGGTATGCGGCCGGTCCGTCGCCGTCGATGTTGCCGAAGTTGCCCTGCCCGTCGACCAGCGGGTAGCGCATGGCGAAATCCTGCGCCAGGCGCACCATGGCGTCGTAGATCGACTGATCGCCGTGCGGATGGAAACCGCCGATGACGTCGCCGACGACCTTGGCCGACTTCTTGTAGGCCTGGTCCGGATCGAGCCGCAGCAGCCGCATCACGTGCAGGATGCGCCGATGCACCGGCTTCAGGCCATCGCGGGCATCAGGCAGCGCGCGCTGCGTGATGGTCGACAGCGCATAGCTCAGATAGCGCTCCTCGAGCGCCTTGCGCAGGTCGACGACGACCGGATCGCCTTCCGGCGGCAGGGTCGAAGGATCGGGCTTTTTAGGCATCGGACAGTCCGGAACGAATCATGGCCGGACTATAGCCGATCGGTCAGCGCCTCGATCAACGCGTCGCGGATCGCCGGCGGCTCGACCTGCCGCGGCTCCCAGACATGCATATGGAGGAAATGCCCCGTCAGGCGGAAGGCGTCGGCCACATCCTGCGAGGTTGCGGGAGCGTCGGCGATGAGGAATTGCGGCAGCCGCAGCAAGCGGTCGCAATACGGCTTCGCCGGCTCGCGACTGACGGCGCGCCCGGTCTTGGGCGAGACATGGGTGAGGTCCGTCGTCTGGCCGGTCACAGCGCAGGCGCTGAGATCGAGCCCGAAGCCGAGCTCGTCGAGCAGGTTGAGCTCAAAGCGCGCCAGCTCGGCCGCGAGATCGAGGGGCGGCTTGCCGTCGCTAAGACTGTCGACGGCGAGGCCGAGCAACCGGTCATGCGGGTCGCGCTCGGGCAAAAGTCTCAGATGATCGCAAAGGAGCTGGCAGGCGTAGAGCCGGATACGATCGGCGATCAGGTCGGCGGCGCGGGCGTCGATCAGCTCGACGGTGAAGGAACCGAGATGCTCCTCGAGCCTCGCCCGCCAATTGACCTGCACGGTGTTGCCCGGCTGCAGCGTCGCAGCGAGCTTGCTGGAGCGGCCGCCGCGCACGAGGCCGAGGGTGCGGCCATGCCGCGCCACCATGACCTCGGCGATGACGCTGGATTCGCCATGCCGGCGCACGCCGATGAGCAGCCCCTCACCCTGCCACTGCATGCTTCGACGGGCTCGGCGCGAGCGTTACTTGGTCCATTCGAGACCCATCTCGCGATAGCGCTCCGGGTCCTCGCTCCACTTCTCGCGCACCTTGACGAAGAGGAAGAGATGTACCGGCGTCTCGAAGATCTCCATCAGCTCCTTGCGGGACTCCGCGCCGATGGCCTTGATGGTCTGCCCGCCCGCGCCAAGAACGATCTTCTTGTGGGTGTCCCGCGTCACGTAAACGACCTGGTCGATCCGGTACGAGCCATCCTTGTTGATCGTGAATTTCTCGGTCTCGACCGTTGCGTTGTAGGGGATCTCCTCGTGGATGCGGAGGAACAGTTTCTCTCGCGTCACCTCGGCGGCGGTGATCGCCAGCGTCAGGTCGGTGAGCTGGTCCTCCGGGAAGTGCCATGGTCCCAGCGGCACGCGCTGCTCGGACCAGCGGAGGAAATCCTTCACGCCGGAGCCGTTGAGCGCCGACAGCATGAACGTGGCCTCGAAGCTCAGCCGCGCATTGAGGTCGGCAGAAAGTCCGAGCAGCTTTTCGCGCGGAATGAGGTCGATCTTGTTGAGCACCAGCACGCGCGGATGCCGCACGGCCTCGAGCCCCTCGAGCAGTGCCTCTACCTCGGCGGTTACCCCGCGTTCGGCGTCGACGATGAGGGCCACGAAATCGGCGTCGCCTGCCCCCGTCCAGGCGGCCTCGACCATGGCGCGGTCGAGCCTGCGCTTGGGCGTGAAGATGCCGGGCGTATCGATGAAGACGATCTGCGACGGTCCCTCGGTGACCACGCCGCGGATCTGTGCGCGCGTCGTCTGCGCCTTGTGCGTGACGATCGAGACTTTTGTGCCGACCAGCGCGTTGAGCAGCGTCGACTTGCCGGCATTGGGGGCGCCCACGAGGGCGATGAAGCCACAGCGGGTCGGTTCGGCGGATGTGTCGACTTCGCTCACGACGACACCGCCTGCCAGACCTTCTCACGCACGAGGAAGGCCTCGGCTGCCTTGTGCTCGGCGAGCTTCTTGCTCGGTCCGCTGGCGGTCAGCGGATCGAAGCTGCCGAGGCGGACAGCAATGGTGAATTCCGGCGCATGCTGCGGGCCGACCTGCCCGACCAACTCGTAGTCCGGCGGCTCGAGGCCCTGGCTCTGCGCCCATTCCTGCAGCGTTGTCTTGGGGTCGGGCCGCTGGTGCAGCGCGATGTCGAGCTTGTCGCCTAGCATCCGCTCGAGGAAGTCATAGGCGGCGCCGAGGCCGCCATCGAGATAGAGCGCCCCCATCACCGCTTCGGCCACGTCGCCGAGGATCGTGTCGTTGTCCTGTCCGCCGGTCCGCCGCTCGCTTTCGCCCAGATTGAGGTCGGCGCCAAGACCGAGCTCGCGGGCGATGGCGGCACAGGTTTCGCCGCGCACCAAGGTAACAAGGGTTCGGTTGAGCTCTCCCTCATTGGCGTGCGGGAACTTGCGATAAAGCATGTCGGCCACGACAAGGTCGAGCACGCGGTCGCCCAGGAACTCCAGGCGCTGGTAGGACTGCGCCACGCGCTTGGCCGGTGCGACCGCGCTCGAATGTGTCAGGGCACGGTCGAGAAGCTCGGGGTCGGCAAACTTGTAGCCCAGGCGGGCTTCGAGTCTGGAATGTCCCTTGCTGCGATGACTCATCGAGCCTCGCTCATGCTCATGGCGCCGGGGTGGTGGTGTAGGTCTGGTAGACCGACTGGAACATGCGGTCCCAGCGGATCGACGTCGGCCAGGTCCAGAGCTCCCACGGCGGCAGATTGTCCTTGATCGAGAAGAACCGGGCCTCGGCCTTGCCGATGATGTTGCCCGCCGGAACATAGCCCACCTGGCTCAGGACGCGGCTGTCGGCCGAACGGTCGCGGTTGTCGCCCATCATGAAGTAGTGGCCGGCCGGAACCACGTATTCGGCGGTGTTGTCCAGCGGCTGGTTGTCGTCGATCTCCTGGATCGAATGGACGACGCCGTTGGGCAGCGTCTCCTTGTAGATGATCACCGGAACGGAGCTGTCGTAGCTGTCCTTGTCGGTGCCGGTGCCCACCTGCTCGCGTGGCACGATGGTGCCGTTGATGTAGAGGCGGCCCTCCTTCATCTGGATGCGGTCGCCCGGCATGCCGATGATGCGCTTGATGTAGTCTTCGTTGGTGGGCGCGTTATGGAACACAGCGATGTCGCCACGCTGCGGTTGGCTGATGGCGAGGATACGGCCGCTGAACGGCAGCGGCAGCGGGAACGAATAGCTGCCCAGGCCCCAGATCCATTTGTCGGCAACGAAATAGTCGCCGATTTCGAGGGTCGACTGCATGGAGGCGGTCGGGATCGAGAACGGCTGATAGAGGAAGGTCCGGAAGACCAGCGCGATGAGCAGCGCCTCAATGATGACCACGATCGTGTCGCGGAGCTCGTTCTTCTTGACCTTCTTGGCGGCCTTGGTCGTGGCAGTCTCGCTCATTGCTGTTCCCGTGCGGGTGCCCTCGCGGGCGAGTGGTTAGGCTCTCGGCGCCGACCCGTCAATGACGGGCAGAGCCTCGATGATGACAAAGGCTTGAGCCATGCCCCCATCGTCGGTGATGGTCAGGTGGATATGAGGTTCATGTCCGGCGGGAACAAGGCGGGCTAGCGCCTTGGCCGCGCCATTGCTGAGCTTCATTGTGGGTTTGCCGGACGGCAGGTTCACCACCCCCATGTCGCGCCAGTAGACGCCCCAGGCAATCCCCGTGCCCAAAGCCTTGGAACAGGCCTCCTTGGCCGCGAAGCGCTTGGCGTAGGAGGCGGCGCGTTGGGCCCGCCGATCGGACTTGGTCCGCTCGATTTCGGTAAAGCAGCGGTGGGTGAAGCGCTCACCGTAGTGATCCAGAACCTTCTGGACGCGCGATATGTCGCAGAGATCGTTGCCCAAACCGACGATCATGCCAGTCCCCGCGAGCCCGGCTTTACCGCCGGAATGGCTGCCAGCTCGGGCGGCAGGGCATCCGCCGGATAGGCCGGGACCTTGTACTGGGTGAGGGCCACCAGCGGTACACCGACGTCGGCCTCACCGGCCGAGCGGTCGACCAGGCAGGCGGCGGCGACAACGTTCGCCCCGATCTGCTTCAGGCAGTCGATGCACTCCCGGATGGAAAGGCCGGTAGTGACGATATCTTCGACCACGATCACCTTCTCGCCCCGCGCGACCTCGAAGCCGCGGCGGAGCTGGAAGCGCCCTTCGACCCGCTCAGTGTAGATGGCCGGCAGACCCAGGTGCCGTGCCGTCTCGTATCCCGGAATGATGCCGCCGACCGCCGGAGAGACGACCTGGCTGACCGCGCCGTAGCCTTCCGTCCTTATCTTTTCCGCGAGCGCACGGCAGAGCTTTTCAGCCTTGTCGGGGTGCATGAAGACCCGTGCCTTTTGCAGGAAGACCGGCGAGCGCAGGCCTGAGGACAAAATGAAATGCCCCTCCAGAAGCGCGCCGCACTGGCGAAAAACGTCGAGGACTTCGTCGGTCGTCATGCGTTCTCTTTCTCGATCATATCAGCAGGCTCGCCGTCCCAGTCGGCCAGCACGACGCTTTCGGCTTCGGCCACGCTGGCGCGCCGGACCTGGGACAGCCCGTGAGTGAGCTTGAGGGCGGACAACACTTCCGTGAGTTGCGCCAGATCCCTCACCTCGAGCTCGAAGATGTTCTTGTGGAAGTCGGGAGAGACGATCCGCATTACGAGATTATGGATGTTGGCCTCGGCCGCAGCAATGGCGCTGGCAATCTGCGCCAGGACCCCCGGCTTGTTCTGCACCAGCATGGAGATGACCACCTTGTGGCTGCGGTCCTCCTTGCCGGCAAGGTCCCACCGGACATCGATCCATGCGACGTCGGAATCGTAGAGCGTGGTCAGAACGTCCGAATGCGCGGGGTAGACGATGATGGGCGCGTTGGGCCGCAGGATTCCGATCATGCGGTCACCCGGCACGACCCCTTCGGGCGAGATAACCACCCGCGTCGAGAAGCCGAGCTGTGCCAGGGCGTCGCGGGCGTTCGGTCCGGATCGCTGGCCACCGGGCACGCGAAAGCGGAACAGGTCGGTGTCACGCAAGGCGAACCATCCTTCCGCCTTGTCGGGCGTAGGCAGCTCCAGCGCCCTTTTTCGCCGTTTCTTGATGCCCTTCACCGCGGCGAGCTCGATCCCGAGGGCCTCGGTCTCGATCCGCCCCTCCCCCACCGCCACCAGCAGCTCACGCTTGTTCGGCGTCCCCAAGGCCTTGGCAAGACGGTCGGATTCCTCGTCGTCGACAGTGACGTTCTCGCGCTCGAGCAGCGAGAACAGCACGCGCTCCCCGAGCGCATAAGCGCGCTGTTGTGCTGCGACACGCACGGCGCGGCGAATGGCGGAGCGCGCCTTGCCGGTGGCGGCAATGGTTTCCCAGTTCGCCGGCGGCAGATGGTTCTGGTCGCGGATGATCTCGACTTCGTCGCCCGACTGCAGATGCGTCACCAGCGGCACGATGGCGCCGTTGATCTTGGCACCGACCGTTGTGTCACCGATGTCGGTGTGAAGCGCGTAGGCGAAGTCGATCGGCGTTGCTCCACGCGGTAATGCGATGAGCCGTCCACGGGGGGTGAAGCAGAACACCTGGTCCTGGAACAACTCGAGCTTGGTATATTCGAGGAAATCTTCCTTGGTCGCGCCGGTCGTAATGTGCTCGATGGTTTGGCGCAACCAGGCGAAGGCCTGGCTCTCGTTGCCCAGATGCGAAAGGTCGACGCCATCCTTGTAGGCGGCGTGCGCGGCAATCCCGTATTCGGCGATGCGGTGCATCTCGTCCGTGCGAATCTGCAGCTCGATGCGCTGCCGTCCCAGCCCGACGATGGTGGTGTGGATCGAGCGATAGTCATTGTGCTTGGGGACGGAGATGTAGTCCTTGAAGCGGCCCGGAACGACCTTCCAGTTGGTATGGACGATGCCTAACGCCCGGTAGCAATCGGCCACGGTCGGCACGATGATGCGGAACCCGATCATGTCGGAGAGCTGCTCGAGCGCGATCTGCTTGCGCTCGATCTTGGTGGCGATAGACCACGCCGACTTGACGCGAGAAGAGACTTTTGCGTCGATCCCCTGCTCGTTGAGCCGATGCGTCAGCTCATTCTTGATGGTCTCGATGGTCTCCTTGAACTCGGCCTGCATTTCGGCCAGGCGATCGGTGATCGCCTTGTAGTGGTCGGGTTGCAGGGTCTTGAACGCGAGGTTCTCGAGTTCGCTGCGCATGTCCTGCATGCCCATGCGTCCGGCCAGGGGCGCATAGATGTCCATCGTCTCCTCGGCGATCCGCTGCTGCTTTTCCGGCGGCATGAAATCGAGGGTGCGCATGTTGTGGAGGCGGTCGGCCAGCTTGACCAAGAGTACCCGCACGTCGGCGGAAATCGCGAGCAGCAGCTTGCGGAGGTTCTCCGCCTGCGCCTCTTCGCGGGTTACCAGTTGCAGGCGCTCGATCTTGGTCAGGCCATCGACGATCTCGCCGATCTCGGAGCCGAAGAGTTCGTCGATCTCGGAACGGGTCGCGTCGGTATCTTCGATGGTGTCATGCAGCAGGCCGACGGCGATCGTGGCGTCGTCGAGCTTCATGTCGGTCAGGATGGAGGCGACTTCGAGCGGATGGTTGAAGTACGGGTCGCCCGACGCCCGCTTCTGCGTGCCGTGCTTCTGCATGGCATAGACGTAGGCCTTGTTCAGCAGATTCTCGTCGGCGTGCGGGTTGTAGGCCTGCACCTTCTCGACAAGCTCGTACTGTCGCATCATGGCCGCCAAACCCGCGGCGTAAAGCTCTGCATCTTTGCCCGAAACGAAAAAGGCGCCCGAAATCCGGGCGCCTCAACACTATAGGCCGAGTTCCTTGACGATCAATCGTCGCGGCGCTCGGGGGGCGCCAAGCTCTCGATACCGCGAAGCAACTCGTCCTCAGAGATCGTGTCGAACGTATCGCCATCGGGGTCGGCGTCAGCATCCAGCAGCGGAGCGGCGTGCTTTTCGGGCTCGTCCACCTCGACGTATTTCTGCAGCGAATGAATCAAGTCCTCGCGCAGATCTTCCGGAGAAATGGCGCCATCGCCAATCTCCCGCAGCGAAACGACCGGATTCTTGTCGTTGTCGCGGTCGACGGTGATCTGCGCCCCGGCCGAAATCATGCGGGCGCGGTGAGCGGCCATCAGAACGAGGTCGAAACGGTTGTCGACCTTCTCAATGCAGTCTTCGACGGTGACGCGGGCCACGGACGTCTCCAAACAAGTGTGGGAATTGGGTGTGCTGATACACGAAGCGCCGGCGGCCTTCAAGTCGCCCACTGTCGCAGGACTTCGGCGGGCCGTCAGGAGGCAAAGTGATCGTTCATATCTTCGGATATTTGAGAAAATGCGTTTGCGGGTGCCTCACGGTCTTGTTATTGCCATAAGTAGGGCGGGACATGCGCTTTGGGGGCGCCTGGCTAGCTGGGGCAGGCTGAATCGTCGAAATTTTGCTGGGTGGTCTGAGAGGCCGGCCGACCCAGTCAGGAGAATAAATCATGTCCATCGATCCGCGCGAAAAGGTTGTGCTGTTCATCGACGGCGCCAACCTGTACGCGACCAGCAAGGCTATCGGGATCGATATCGACTATCGACGGCTGCTCGCCGAATTCCAGTCCAAGGCCTATCTGCTGCGCGCGTACTACTATACCGCGCTGGTGGAGGATCAGGAGTATTCCTCCATCCGGCCGCTCATCGACTGGCTGGACTACAACGGCTTCACGGTGGTCACCAAGCCGGCCAAGGAATTCACCGATGCCGGCGGGCGCCGCAAGATCAAAGGCAGCATGGATATCGAGTTGACGGTCGATGCGCTCGACATGTCCCCCTACTTCGATCATTTCGTGCTCTTCTCCGGCGACGGCGATTTCACCGCGTTGGTTGCGGCGCTGCAGCGACGCGGCAAGCGCGTCACCGTCGCCTCGACCCTGACCACACCGACGCCGATGATCGCCGACGACCTGCGGCGGCAGGCCGACTTCTTCCTCGACGTCGCCGAACTCGCCAAGACGGTGGGCCGCGCGGCCTCCGAACGCCCGCCGATGGCCGAACGGCACGAGCGCACGCCGGTCACGGCCGACGACCGGGTGAAGTAGCGCGCGGCGGACCAGCGCGATTGCCGTTCACACAGCCGCCACACAACTGCCCGCTTTGCCCCCGTCTCGTTGCGTTCCGCGGCGAGGCGCGAACGGAGCATCCTGACTGGCACAATGACCCGGTGCCGTATTGGGGGGACGCCTCCCCTCGCCTGATCATCGTCGGGCTGGCCCCTGGCCTGCGGGGCGCGAACCGCACCGGCCGGCCATTCACCGGGGACTACGCCGGCGACCTGCTTTACGCGACCCTGGCCAAGGTTGGCCTGGCCGAGGGGAACTACGACCAGCGGCCCGACGATTCACTGCGGCTCAGGCAGACGCTGATTGCCAACGCAGTCGCCTGCGTGCCGCCCGAAAACAAGCCGACGACGGAAGAGATCAAGACGTGCCGCCAATTCCTGACGCGGCGACTCGGCGAGGAGCGGCCGCGAGCCTATCTGGCACTGGGCAGGATTGCCCACGATTCCCTGCTCGTCGCCCTCGGTGAAAAGCGCTCGCAATACGGCTTCCGGCATGGCGCGGAGCACCAGCTCAAGGATGGCGCGGTGCTCTTCGACAGCTACCACTGCTCGCGCTACAACACGAACACCGGCGTCCTCACGACAGAAATGTTCGAAGACGTGGTGGGTCGGGCGGCAGCCTACGTCGGCCAGTAACGCGGCTCGCTAGCTGTGCTTCATGAGCCGAGCTTTCTCGCGGTTCCAGTCGCGGTTCTTCTCGGTTTCGCGCTTGTCGAAGCTCTTCTTGCCCTTGGCGAGCCCGATCAGAAGCTTGGCCTTGCCCCGCTCGTTGAAATAGAGTTTCAGCGGCACGATGGTGTTGCCGGCGCGGTCGACGCCCTCGCTCAGGCGGGCCAGTTCCTTCTTGCTGACAAGCAGCTTCCGCGGGCGCTTTTCTTCGTGGTTGAAGCGGTTGGCCTGCAGGTATTCTGGAATATGGGCATTGATCAGCCAGAGCTCGCCGCGTTCCGGCGAGGCATAGCTCTCGGTGATCTGGGCCTTGCCGGTGCGCAGCGACTTCACCTCGGTGCCGGTCAGCATGATGCCGGCCTCGAGCGTGTCGAGGATCTCGTAGTCGTACCGGGCCCGGCGGTTCTCCGCCACCGGACCGGTCGTGATCATTGCTGGTTTGCCGGGGGTCTTGGCCATTGCGAGCGAGTAGCGAGTAGATATGGGTCGCGAAGACTATTCGCTAGTGCCCATTCGCCATGCGCTTTCCTTCCTCAGTTCAGCAGGCCGGCATGGGCCATCGCACTGTCGATCGCCTGCTCGTTGCTCTTCGTGACCGGGACCACCGGCAAGCGGAACTCGTTGGCGCAGAGCCCGAGCTTGCTGGCGGCGTATTTGATGCCGCCAGGATTGTTCTCGAGGAACAAGCTCTTGTGCAGGGGCACCAACTTATCCTGGAGCATGAGCGCTGCCGAAAAATTCCCCTGCATGCAGGCGTTCTGGAACTGCGCACAAAGCTTCGGGGCAACGTTGCTCGTCACCGAGATGCATCCGTGGCCGCCATGCGCCATGAAGCCGAGCGCCGTCATGTCTTCGCCCGAAAGCAGAATGAAGTCAGGACCGAGTTTGGCGCGCGTCATGGATGCCTTTTCCATGCTCGCCGTCGCGTCTTTGACCCCGATGATGTTGGCATGGGCGTCACGCAGGCGAGCCATGGTGTCGACCGCGATGTCGACCACTGTCCGGCCGGGAACCGAATAGAGCACCACGGGCAGCGAGGTCGCCTTGGCGACTGCCGAGAAGTGCTGGAACAGCCCTTCCTGGGTCGGCTTATTGTAGTAGGGAACCACCGAGAGCACCGCATCGGCACCGATGTCTTCGGCAAAGCGGGTGAGCGAAATCGCCTCGTCGGTCGAGTTCGATCCTGCACCTGCAACCACCGGCACACGCCGCTCGGCGACTTCGACGGCAATTTCGATGACGCGGCGCTGCTCCTCATGGGTGACGGTCGGGCTTTCACCGGTCGTCCCCATCGGCACCAGGCCGTGCGAGCCTTCCTTGATCTGCCAGTCGACAAACGCCGAGAACGTTTTCTCGTCCACGGCCCCGTCCTTGAACGGAGTAATGAGCGCCGTGATCGAGCCTCTGAGCATTTTGGGATATTTCCTCGTGACTGAAGCCGGCTCACCTGGAACCGGTTGACAACATCCGGCCTCGGCTTTTCCGCCCTTTGGCCATAGTCGCGCACCATAGTTTCAACCGTCCGGCGCGACAAGCAGAGAGCCGTCGGATGCCTGACGAGGGGTTGGCGTGCGCTCGATGCACCGCCAATGGCCGGGCCGCAACGGAATGTTCACCCTGTCGGGGGACACTCAGGCGGCAAGGGTGGGGGCACCTTGTTGGAAGTGTACTGAGGACCAACAGGACCAGACCATGTTCATTGCGCAGGGGGTGCCGGGCAGGCTCCTGCTTGGCAGTTTTGCTACCGCACTGTTCGTCGCGACCTCGATTTCGTTCCCCACGGCGCCCGCCGCCGAGGGGATCGACGAGGTCATAACGGGCTCGCTCGCGCATGCGCCCGTCCCGTCCGCGCTGCCGCCGCAGCCTTTACCGGCGCCCGTCCCCACCTCGTCCAGCGACTTCAAGACCGCGCTTGGGCTCGTCGCCGACGGCAAGTACACCGACGCCTACGCGGCGGCCACCAAGCTGACGTCCGACCTCGAGCGGCGCACGGTCGAATGGGCGGCCATCTACTACGGGAACGGCGCCATCCCCTACGACCAGGTGCAGGCCTTCGAAAAGGATGCGCCGGACTTTGTTTCGGAGGGCGTGTTCAAGACCCGCATCGAACAGGCGCTGCTGCAGGCTGATGCCTCCGACGCCACGCTGATCGCGACACTTGCGGGCAGCATGCCGAACACGCTCAATGCGCAGCTTGCGCTGGCCAGGGCCTATGTCGACGACGGCAAGAAGGATCGGGCCGCGGCGATCGCACGGGAGATCTGGATCAACAACACTCTCGATCCGCAGACCGAACAGAAGGTGCTCGGTGCGGTCGGCGACCTGCTCACCGCCAAGGACCATTGGGCGCGCGCCGAGCGGCTGATGATGGACGATCGCGCGACTGCCGTAGAGCGCCTGTTCAAGTTCATGACGCCGGCGCAGAAATCGCTGGCGGTGGCGCGCAACGCCGTGTCACGCAACGAGCCGAACGCCAAGGCGCTGCTCGACAAGGTCGATCCCGCCTATAAGACCAGCCCGATCTACTACTTCTCGCGAGCACAACGCGCGCGGCAGGCGCAGCTGTGGGACGATGCGATCGCCTACCTGAACAAGGGCCAGGCAAACGACCCCGTGGCCGAGGACTGGTGGTACGAACGGCGTACGCTGATCCGCCAGTTGTTGTCGGCCGGCGACGCCAAGCGCGCCTATACCGCAGCGGCCGACTACACCTCCGGCCCGGAGGGCCGGCTGGTCGAAGCGCGCTTCCATGCCGGCTGGATCGCACTGAGCTTCCTCAACGACCCCAAATCCGCGGAGAAGCATTTCGCGGCCGAGGCTAAGCTTTCGACGCTGCCGGATTCGGTGACGCAGGCGAACTACTGGCTCGGACGCGCCAAGGCCGCACTCGGCGACAGCAAAGGGGCGAAGGCGGCCTACACGGCGGCGGCGCATTATGGGACGATCTATTACGGCCTGCTGGCCCGCAGCGAACTCGGGCTGAAGCCGGTCGAGTTGCGCGACATGCCCTCGACGGCCGGCAGCGAGACGGTGTTCGACGGCCGTCCCGTGGTGCAGGCGATCAAGCTGCTGATGGCCGACGATCAGAACGACATGGCCTCTGCCCTGCTCCGCAACCTCGCGCAGACACAGCTCAAGGACGGAGGTGAGCTGGTGCTCGCGGCCCGGCTGGCGCAAAAGATCGATGCCCATCACCTCGCGATCGCTATTGCCGATATCGCCGACAAACGCGGCACGCCGCTCGACCTCTTCAGCTTTCCCAAGGATGGGCTGCCGACCACCAAGCTCGCCGATATCGACATGGCGGCGATCTACGCGATCACGCGAACCGAAAGCCGTTTCCAGGTGAATGCGGTTTCGTCGTCTGGGGCAAAGGGCCTGATGCAGCTCATGCCGGCGACGGCCAAGGAAACCGCCAAGAAGCTGGGCGTGGCCTATTCGTCCAGCCGGTTGGCGAACGATCCCGAATACAACACGCTGCTCGGATCGAGCTATCTTGCGGCCCAGCTGCAGGCCTACAACGGGTCGCTGCTGCTGGCCGCGGCCGCCTACAACGCCGGCGCCGGCAACGCCAACAAGTGGATCTCGGCGTTCGGCGACCCTCGGCAGGCCAACGTCGATCCGGTGGTTTGGGTCGAGCTGATCCCGTTCCAGGAGACGCGCAAATACGTGCAGCGCGTGCTTGGCAACTATCTGGTCTATCGCGCCCGCCTGGGCGGAACGACGATAAGCCCGGTGGCAGCGCTGCATTCCATTGCCGGGTAGGCTCGGCTAGTTTGGGGCATGGCCAAGCCGCGCCCCCTGCCGCAGCAACATTCGCAGTTCGACGCACTGCCCATCGTGCGGATCACGGTGGGGCCGGCCAACGAACATGTCGCCGTGCATGTCGCAGGTCGACTCGGTCCAGGCTGCACGCCGGTCGTCTGCGTGCCCGGCTACAACCGAAACATGGTCGACTATTTCGATCTGGTCCGCCTGGGCCGAACCCTGCTGCCCGAAGCGACGCCACTCGTCCTGGTGGACGCGAAGGGCCGCGGCCGGTCGAGCGACCGTCACCGGATACGAGACTACACGACGGTGGCCGATGCGGCCGACCTGATCGGGATCTGCCGCGCGCTCGGCATCGAACGCGCGATCTTTCTGGGCCAGGGTCATGGTGGACAGGCCGTGATGGCGCTGGCAGCCGACCGTCCATCGCTGATTGCCGGCACCGTGCTGATCGATGCGGGGCCGATCTCCGATCCGCGCGGACTCGTGCGGTTGCGCACGACTTTGCACGAACTGACCGGCATCCGTGGCGAGGCGAGCCTCAAGCCGATGCTGCGGCGCATGATGGCCAACGACTACCCTCAGGTGCCGGAGCCCGCGCTCGAGGCGCTCGCGATGCGGACGCACTTCGTCGACCGCCGGGGCCGGCTGCAACCCCTGTTTGATCCCACGCTGATCAGGCTGCTGGAACCTTTCGGGCTCGACGACATCCTCGTTGCGCAATGGCCCTTGTTCGATGCGCTCGGGCATGCGCCGCTCATGATGATGCGCACCCAGCTGACCCAGCAGCTCCGTCGCGAGACGTTCGAGGAGATGATGCGGCGGCGGCGCGACGCGGAGGCGTTTGTCATCGAGTCACAAGGCTCGCCCGCCCTGCTCGACAACAGCGATGACGTGCAGCCGATCGTCGACTTCGTCAACGGCGTGATCGGCGTACGTAAGGCCGCCTAACGTCCGACTCGCAGCGCTGCTGTTTCGGCGCCGAGTTGCCGCGCCTGCTGCTGCCACTCCTCCCGGCCTATGCGGCCGCGCGCGAAGGCGTGGTTCTCGAGCCAGAGCACTTCGCGCTCGTCGAGGTTGGCAATCTGGTCGAAGTGATAGATGCCCAGGTTGTTGAGTGCCGACTCGTCCATGGGGCCCAGTCCAGCGATTTGTTTCAGATCGTCCCGGCCGCCATCGCGCGGACGCGGCAGGCCCCTGGGTCTGCCGAAGGCCGCCTGCCCGATGGCCTCGGCCGGGTCGGGATCGACGTTGCCCCGGGCCAACACCTGCTCGACCGCCAACTGTGCCGCACTCACCGCGGCACTGACATCTTTGATGTTTCCGGCCCTTCGGACGCCGCCGCGAGACCACCCACCTTCGATATCGCGCATGGCGGAGTCTTCGTCCGTCAAGTCTGGCGCGGCCTCGGGCCGGTGAGGCTCGGCGACTGGTGCCGCAGGTGGCGAAGGCTCGGCCTGGGGGAAGGACGGCCCTGATGGAAACTCGTCGCCCAATACCGCCGCACTCTTGGGCTGGCCGGTAGGCAATGAAACCACAAGGTCAGGTGAATTCCCCGGCCT
>JBQCIY010000077.1:0-2522 GCA_051953275.1 Devosia sp.
GGCCGGCTCGGGCTATTACGGCGGCGGCGTGCCCAATTATATCGACCTCGAGCCGATGGTGCCGCTCGAAATGCACTATGGCGACAAGGACACCGGCATCCCGCTCGAGCAGATCGAGGCGCTGAAGCGGCGGCACCCCAATGTCGACATCTACACCTATGACGCGGGGCACGGCTTCTGCAATTCGTACCGCGCGACGAACTTCAACGAGGCGGCGTGCAAGAAGGCCAGCGCCCGCACGCTCGAGTTCTTCCACAAGCACCTGGGGTGAACGTGGTTTTGAGGGGGCAGGCTCCCCTCCTGATGGCGCTCGACTTGTCACAGGCCGAAGCGGCAATCGCTGCCGCGCGGGCCGCGCCGCTCTCGGCCAAGCGCGCCATGCTGGCGGCGCTCACGCTCGATGTGGCGGCCGATGCGCACGCGGCCGGCGGCGACGTGCTGGCGGTGCGGGCGGCGCTGGCGGCGAAGTCCGACGCGTTGCGGCTGCTGTTCGCGCTCTGCGCGATGCGGGCGGACGGGCCGCGGCTGGTGACGGAGGCAGTGGCGGTGCCGCTGGGCGATTACGGCAAGCTCGGCGTCGAGGACTTCATGGTGTCGCTCTACAACGGCCACACGGTGCAGCGGGTGCTGATCGCGGAGGGGACGGCGCGGCGCGACGTGCACGCCGTGCTGGCCGAAGCGCTCAAGGCGCTCGCGGCCGCATCTGATCTGGATCAAATCCGCGCGGGCGGCAGCCGCTAGCCTCGCGGCATCTTCCAGCGGAGGTTCGTCATGTTCAGCCCAACCCGTTCAGCAGCGCTGCGGCGCGTGCTGCTCGCCGCCGCCTCGATCTCGATGCTGGTCGCGGCGCAGCCGGCGGCGGCCGCCGGCGCAAAGCCGGTCAATTTCACGGTGCACGAGACGCTGCCCACGCTCGGGGTCGGCAGGATCGTGCGCGGCCAACTCGCCGATTGCCCGAACCCCGCGGTGCACACCACCAGTTCGGGCGGCTCCGGCCACGGCGGCCAGATGGTGTTCAACGGCAGCAAGCGGTTCGATTGCGGCGGCGGCAACAGCCTGACGCTGGCGTTCCGGGTGACTACGGGCAAGTGCCAGAAGACGGATGCCGGCGTGTGGAAGGTGGTGCGCGGCCGCGGGGTGTTCGCCTCGGCCAAGGGCTCCGGCCGGCTGGTGGGCACCTACATGCTCGGCAACAAGCCCGGCACACAGTGCAACGCCGACGGCCTCGACGACCACTATACCGGCATGCTCGAGCGCTAGGTCGCCGAGGGGGCGGTGCTGCGGCTCAGTGGATGAAGCGCAGCGACAGCGCGAGGACGCTCGCGGCGAGCAGCAGCGGCAGCAGCATGATGGCGGCGTCGGCGATGTCGAAGTAGTGCTGGTAGTCCATGTGAGCCTCCGCTCGGTTCGTCGTTGACCTCCTGATATGGCCCCCAGACTGAACCAAAGCGGGACAGGCAGTTTAGCTTTCGTTCATTTACGTTAAGCCGCGGGCGGCCGGCGCGGCGCGGGCTACATCTTTTCCTTGAGGCCGGCGCGGAGCAGCCACCAGTTGACGGGGTAGCTCGTGGCGAGGCCGCAGAGCATCGCAATCTGCATCATGAACCAGAATTCCGGCATCGAAGCCGCGAGCCTCAGGCCCAGCCCAGCGCGGAAGAGGCCGAACTGCGCGATGGCCATGAAGCCATACATCCCCACCTGCCAGGCGGTCAGCGACGCGGCGTCGGCCTTGACCGCCTGCACCACGCCCTCGCCCGGCGACAGGTGGCGCATCGGCACGATGGCGAAATACTGGAAGATAATTCCAATGACGAAGGCGAGGATGTAGTCGAGTACCCAGGCGGCGAACATCTCGTCGCCGAACAGAAAGCCCAGGCCGAACACCGCGGCGAGGCCGGGGAAGGAGAGCAGCAGCGCTTCGGCGGCGATGTCGCCCAGCGTACAGCCGCTGCCGCAATGCAGCGCGCCCTTGAACACGCTGACGGCGAAAGGCTGCTCGCCACTGCTCCGGCCCCAGGCGTAGTAGGCCCAGATCATCAGGCCCGGACCGAACAGGCCGCAAATCGGCCAGACGAGGTTCATCACCACCATCTGCTGCGGATGGCGCAGCACGTCGAGCGCGATCCACAGCGCCGAGACGACGCCGGCGCCGAGCGACATCCAGGTTAGAACGGTGAGCCAGAAGGGGACCATGCAGCCGCAACGCGGCTCCTGCGCCGCCGTTCCCGGCTCAGCGACCGGCGGCGAACGCCTTGCCGATGGCCCGGAGCGCCAGCACGAGATCGTCGGGGCCGGGCGCCGCCTCGATCGTTAAGGCCCGGCCGCCCGGCGATGCGGGCGACCGACGCGGCGTCGTCGTTTCGGTCAGGCGGCGGCCGGACGCGCGTCGAAATAGGTGCCGTGCTCGAGATCGTCGAGCAGCGACGGACCCGTCGGCGTCCAGCCCAGCCACTCGCGGGTCAGCGCACTCGAGGTGAACAGATCCATGCCGGCGAATTCTCCGAGCCAGCCGAAGTGCGCGG
>JBQCIY010000078.1:0-5236 GCA_051953275.1 Devosia sp.
GTTCGCAGATCTATTCCGACTGGTGGGTGGTTTGGCGCACCCGACACGATTCGAACGTGCGACCTCTGCCTTCGGAGGGCAGCGCTCTATCCAGCTGAGCTACGGGTGCGTGGGGTCACAACTACGCGACCCACGCATTGAGTGCAAGCGAGCTTACGCCGCTTCGCGCGAGCCCTCGGCCCACAGGCGGTTGAGCTCTTCGAGGAAGAGGTCCGCCATCTCTTCGGACTGCTCGAGCTCGGTTTCGTCGAGCTGCTCGCCGGCCGCCATCACGGCCGCGATTCCCTCCGCAAGGGTATCGATAAGTCCCTCAGATTGCTCGGTTTTCTCGTGCATAACGCATTACTCCTGCTGCAACCCCCGGGCGGCAAGCTAGTTGCCCGGGATGGCAGGCGAGGGGAAATTTCTAGGTGAGATTGTGACAGCCGGCCGGCCCCGGATGCAGTCAGAACGGCGCCGGCGCCACGAAGCGCAGCGGCCGGTTGTCGGCCGGGTGGGCAAAGCCGAGCATTTCGGCGTGGAGTTGCAGGCGGTCCGCGGCGGCCCGCACCTCGCCTTCGGCATAGAAGGTATCGCCCAGGATCGGATGGCCGAGCGCCAGCATGTGGACGCGCAGCTGGTGCGTGCGGCCGGTCAGCGGAGTGAGCTTCACCCGCGTCACCCCGCCCTCGCGCGCCAGCACCTGCCACTCGGTCCGGCTTGGGCGGCCGCGTTCGAAATCGACGCGCTGGCGCGGCTTGTTCTCCCAGTCGGTGGCGAGCGGCAGGTCGACGACGCCGCGCTCGCCTGCAACGTCGCCCCAGACGCGGGCGACATAGTATTTTTCGATGCTGCGGTGCTCGAACTGGCGGCCGAGCGCGGCCAGCGCCGGCTTGTCGAAGGCGAGCAGGAGCAGGCCCGAGGTGTCCTTGTCGAGCCGGTGCACGACCTTGGTCGCCGGGCGGTCCGGGTGCCGCGCCTGCACGCGCGCCTCGAGGCAGTCGCTGAGCGACGGATCCTTGCCCGGCACGGTCAGCAGCCCGCTCGGCTTGTTGCACAGGATCAGCCGGTCGTCCTCATAGACGATGTCGATCCACGGATCGGTGGGCGGGCGGTAGTCGAAGGTCGAGGGCAAGGGCGGCATCGCCGGCTCATAACAGGCGGCGCGGCCGCGCACAAAATCCGGCGTACGTACCTCATCCCCTCTGGCGAGGCGTCAGGGCGCCGGGTAGATGTCGAGGCGAGGCACGGCGCGGCCGGAGGATGCGGCGCCATTCAGCCATTCTGGAGGACTTCATGGCCGCAAGGCAGCGACTGGGCGTCGGCATCATCGGCGCGGGCAATATTTCGAGCCAGTATCTCAAGGCCATGCGGGATTTCCCGGTGCTCGACATCCGCGGCCTCGCCGACATGCGGCCGGAGGTCGCGAGCAAGAAGGCGGCCGAGTTCGGCGTGAAGGCCAGGTCGGTCGACGATCTCCTCGCCGATCCCGCCGTCGACATCGTGGTCAACCTCACCATCCCGCGCGCGCATGTCGAGGTCGGCCTCAAGGCGGTGGCCGCGGGCAAGCACATCTACGGCGAAAAGCCGCTGGGGGTGAGCTTCGCCGAAGGCAAGAAACTCGTCGCCGCGGCGAAGAAAGCCGGCGTGCGGGTCGGTTCGGCGCCGGATACGTTCCTCGGCGGCGGCCACCAGCAGGCGCGCGCCGTGATCGACAGCGGCAAGCTCGGCACCGTCATCGGTGGAACGGCATTCTTTGCCTGCCCGGGCCATGAATACTGGCACCCCGATCCGGCCTTCTACTACGACATCGGCGGCGGCCCGGTGCTCGACATGGGGCCGTACTACATCACCGACCTCGTCAACCTCCTCGGCCCGGTCAAGGCGGTGCAGGCGATGAGCGCGACGCCGCACAAGAAGCGGCCGATCCGGTCGGAGCCCAGGAAGGGCCAGATGATGCCGGTTCGGGTCGATACGCACGTCACCGGCACGCTGCAGTTCGTCTCCGGCGCGCTGATCCAGGTGACGCTGAGCTTCGACGTGCCCAAGCACAGCCACCTGCCCTACGAGCTGTTCGGCACCGAGGCCTCGATGCTGGTGCCCGACCCGAACTGGTTCGGGGGCGAGGTAAAGATCGCGAAGCCGCGCGCCGAGACGTGGGAGGACGTGCCGGTGACCATCCCCTATGCCGATGCGAACTACCGCTCGCTCGGCGTCGCGGACATGGCCTACGGCATCCTCAACGACCGGCCGCACCGCGCCAGCGGCGAGCTTGCGCTGCACGTGCTCGAGGTGATGGAGGCGTTCGCGACGGCCAGCCGCTCGGGCGAAATCGTCAGGATCAAAACCAGGGCCGAGCGGCCGGCGCCGATCACGACGTCGCTCAAGCGCGGCAGGATTTCCTGAAGAGTTCGCGCCGCCGCCAGAGAGCGCTTCCAGCACAAGTGGAGACCGGAGCTCACGGCCCGATGCAATCGGGACGTGAAAGCGCTAGTTGGCGGCGGGGAGCAGCGCGTAGGCCATGACCATCAGGCCCATGGCGGTGACATAGAGGGTGGAGAGCGCGGCGATCCGGATCATGACCTGACCTTCTTGTTACGGTTTGATTGACGCCGGGATGCTGCACGCGTTGAGGGCGATCGCGTGCCTCACCCCGGCGGAAGCGGACAGACTCGAGGCCGATGCGATCGCCCCCGGGAGTGCCCGGTGTCCTCGGCAAAGAGGATTGCGCCTTCAACGCGCTTGGCGTGCTCCGGTTGCTTCCTGACAGGGCGCTGACAGCCGCTCGCAGCCGATTTTCAGGCTCGGCCCGGATCGGCGTTGCGGCGGAACCGCGCCGCACCAGAACCCGTTTCCACACCGCATCAAATCCAAGAGCAGGTGAAGCAAATGGCAGATCGTGAAACCATCATCGACACCGGGGGCGGCGGCGACGGCGGCATGGGCGCCGGCATGATCGCGGCGATCGTCATCGTCGTGCTGCTGCTGATCGCCGGCGGCTATCTCGTCATCAACCACTCGGGCGGTGGCACCTCGGCGACGCTGAACGTGCCGAACGTCACGGTGACGACCCCGGCCAAGAAGTAGCCTCTCCCCGGACCGGGAGCCTCAAGGGCGGCGCGAGCCGCCCTTTGCTTTTGCGGTCAGCGCATCGAGCACGAGGTCGACGCGCCGGAGGCCGGCCGGCTTGCCGGCCGGCAGGCGGTCGAGCCCGGCGAGGCAGAACGCCGCCAGATCGGCCGGCGGCACGTCGGTGCGGATCTCGCCCGCCGCCGCGGCGCCGGCGATCAGCTCGCGCAGAAAGCCGGCGAGGTGCTGGTGCGCCGATGCGGCGTGGGCGCTGCGATGCAACATGGCGGCGGTGTCGGCATCCCCGTCATGGCCAGGGCGGAGCTCGGCATAGGCGACGAGCACGGCGCGCAGCCTGGCGAGCGGGTTCGCTGCCGCTTGGGCAGCCGCCGTGAGGTGCAGCAGGTGCCGGTCGAGCTGGCGGCGATGCCAGGCCGATAGCACCGCATCGAGGTCGGGGAAGTATTTGTAGAGCGTCGCGCGACCGATGCCGGAACGCGCCGCCACCGCCGACATGGTGACCCCGGTCAGCCCGTGCTCGGCGACCAGCGCGGCGGCCGCATCCAGCACCGCTCCCTCCACCGCGCGATGATGGTCCTCGATGGTTTCAGTCCAGAGCTTCGGCATGGGGTTTTCGAGACGGGTTGACCATGATCGAGACACTATGTATCGATCCATCGCATTCAATGTGCTTGGAGGCGACGCGAATGGCAAATGCGAAACCGGCGACCGGCGTGCCGGGCTGGGTGAAACTCATCGGCGCCGGCTTGCTGGTCCTGCTGCTGCTGGCGGCGGTGATGATCGCGCTCGGCCACAATCCCCTCGCCCACATGAACCATGCGGCGATGCCGATGCCGGCGGGCAGCTGATGCCGCCGGCACTGCGCAAGCTGATCCTCTTCGTCCACGTGGTGACGTCGGTCGGGTTCGCCGGCGCCGTCGCGGCCTTCCTGGTCCTCGCGGTAGCGGGGCTTGACGGCATGGGCAGCGTCTATCTCGCGCTGCCGCTGGTCACCTGGTGGGTCATCGTCCCCGCGGCGGTGGCGTCGCTCGTCGTCGGCGTGGTCGCGAGCCTCGGCACGCCGTGGGGCCTGCTCAAGCATTACTGGGTGGCGATCAAGCTCATTCTCACCGCCGTGGCGCTGGTCGTGCTGCTGCTCCAGACGCGGACCATCGGTGCGCTGGCGGCGCTCGCCGCAGCGGGTGCGATCGGGCCGGCGAGCCGCGAGGGCCAGAACGCCATGGTGCTGCACAGCGCCGGCGGCCTCGTCGTGCTGCTGCTGGCGGCGCTCCTCTCCACCTACAAGCCACGTGGGCTCACCGGCCTGCGCGTCTGACCGGCCCGCCGGGTTTCCACAGCGCCTGATGTAGATTCGCAACATCGTGGAAAATGCGAAATGCGGCAATTGTGACGGAGACGTGGCCATGTAATGATCAAAAGATCATACGAATTGGGAAAGAGGGCTGCCCATGTCGTCCGTTCGTATTCTAACCATTATACTCCTCGGTACTACCGCCGCCTGCGCCTGGCAGGCCGCGGCAATGGCCGCTGATCTTGTGGTGTCCGAACCGGCCGGCACGATCGTCCAGCCGAATACCCAGCTGCCGGCGGTTTCCGGCATCAACGGCAAGTGGGAGCTCGATCCCGGCATCCTGACCGGCAGCGCCGGCGTACGCGCCGCGGGCTCGATCTCGGCGCCGATCGGCGATCGCTTCGGCCTCCAGCTCGACGGCAGCGCCATCTGGAACGGCAGCCTGACCTTCAGCGGCGCGGCGCACGCCTTCACCCGCGATCCCTCGACCTACCTGCTCGGCGTCACGGCCGGCTTCGTCAAGGCGCCGGGCGCCACGCTCGGCGCCATCGGCCCTGAGGGCGAGCTCTATCTCGGCCAGTTCAGCCTCGAAGGCTGGGCCGGTCTCGCCGGGCTCGACTATGTCGATCCGGCCCTGCTCGACAAGGGCGGCGCCTTCGCCATCGGCGACGTCGCCTACTACGCGACGCCCGACTGGCGGGTGTCGCTGGGCGGCAGCTACGTGCTGGGCGACCTGTCGCTGCACCTGGGCACCGAATACCAGTTCCACGGCCTGGGCACGCCGCTCTCCCTCACCGGCGACGCGCGGCTCCACTCCGGCGGCAGCGCCAGCTTCACCGTCGGCCTCAAGGGCTACTTCGGCGGCAGCGACGACAA
>JBQCIY010000079.1:0-7316 GCA_051953275.1 Devosia sp.
CCGCCGGCGATGAGCTCGCGGCGCAGCGTCAGGCCATTGGTGAAGTTGCCGTTGTGACCGATGGCGATGCCGCCGACGTCGAGTTCGGCGAACAGCGGCTGCACGTTGCGCAGGATCGTCTCGCCGGTGGTCGAATAACGGACATGGCCCATGGCCATGTTGCCGGGCAGGCGCCTGACGGTCGCCGGATCCGTGAAGTGGTCGCCGACGAGGCCGAGGTGCCGCTCGGAGTGGAACTGCCGGCCGTCGAACGAGACGATGCCCGCCGCCTCCTGGCCGCGGTGCTGCAGCGCGTGCAGGCCGAGCGCCGTGAGCGTTGCGGCCTCGGGGTGGCCCAGAATGCCGAACACGCCGCACTCTTCATGCAGCGTGTCGCCATCGAGATCGGACGAAGCGCGGGCGGGGTTGTCCGTCATGCCCCGTTGGCCGCTGGGAGGCTCGACACATCGGCCGGCGGCGGCTCGACGCTGCTGCTGCCATTGTCGGTGCTGTCGGTGCTGGTGGTGTCGTTCGGCGTCGTGTCGTTGGGCGCCGCCTCGGTGTTCTGGTTGCGCTTCTGCAGGAAGTCGGTGAGCTGCTTTTCGATGTCGGGCGGCAACAGGCCGATGAGGTAGTTGCCGGCATCGAGCAGCGGCGGGTAGCTCTTCGCCTCGGCGATCATGTCGGGCATCTTGCGGCCGGTGGCCGGGTCGCCGCCCAAAAGAAAGTTCGCGAACACCGCCGCGACGATGCAGATCAGGATGCCGCGGGCGGCGCCGAACACGAAGCCCAGAGTGCGGTCGAGCGGCCCGACCCGCGAATCGACCACCATGTCGCCGATCCACATGGTCAAAAGGTGCAGCACGATCAGCGCCACGAGGAAGGAGCCGATGACGGTGACGCCCGTCGCGACGATGTCTTCCTTGATGTAGGCCTTGGCGATGTCGGAGTGGTAGAAATACATGTAGGCGGCGATGGCCGCCGAGCCCGCCCACGTCGCGAGCGACAGGATTTCGCGGGTGAAGCCACGTGCGGTGGCGAGGATCGCCGAGATCAGAACGAGGACGGCGACGCCGACGTCGACACCAGTGAAAACCATGCTTGTTTTGACCCCGGACCGCGTTTCCGCACCGTTTAGCCGCTAATCCGGGCCGTGCCAAGGCACGGGAG
The DNA here is from genome assembly GCA_051953275.1 of Devosia sp. Taxonomy (GTDB): domain Bacteria; phylum Pseudomonadota; class Alphaproteobacteria; order Rhizobiales; family Devosiaceae; genus Devosia_A. The sequence goes on from JBQCIY010000079.1 coordinate 1,150, forward strand.
CGAATAGCGGCCAGCCAGCAGCGAATAGCGAACAGAAAAGAGGGTGCGGGCTACTCGCTGCTGGCCACTCGCTTTCCTTGTGCCGCGATCCGCCCGATGAGGTCGGCAAGTTCCGAATATTCGCCGACCCTGAGGCCATTGGCAGTATCGCCGGCCCCCAGCTTGCCGGTGACGGCGGACTTGAAGCCGAGCTTTTGCGCCTCGCGCAGCCGCAGCGACGCATGGACCACGGGCCGGACACCGCCGGCGAGCGAGATTTCGCCGAAATAGACGGCATCGGGCGGCAGTGGCGAATTGGTGAGCGAGGAAATGAGGGCTGCGGCCACCGCCAGGTCGGCCGCCGGTTCGTTGACCTTCAGGCCGCCCGCGACGTTGAGGTAGATGTCGTTGGCGCCGATGCGGACGCCGCAGCGGGTCTCGAGCACGGCGAGCACCATCGACAGCCGCGAGGCATCCCAGCCGACCACGGCGCGGCGCGGCGTGCCGAGCGGCGAGGGGGAGACCAGCGCCTGGATTTCGCACAGCACCGGGCGCGTGCCCTCCATGCCGGCGAACACGGCGGACCCGGCCGAATCCTTGTCGCGCTGGTCGAGGAACAGGGCCGATGGATTGGCGACTTCCCGCAGCCCCAGCGTGGTCATCTCGAACACGCCGATCTCGTCGGTCGCGCCGTACCGGTTCTTGACGCCGCGCAGGATGCGGAAGGTGTGGCTGGCGTCGCCCTCGAAATAGAGCACCGCGTCGACCATGTGTTCGACCACGCGCGGCCCGGCGATCTGCCCGTCCTTGGTGACGTGGCCGACGAGCACGATCGCGGCGCCGGACTTCTTGGCGAAGCGGGTGAGGGCCTGCGCCGAGGTGCGCACCTGCGTGACGGTGCCGGGCGCGCTGTCGACCCGGTCGGTCCACAGCGTCTGGATGGAATCGATGATGACCAGATGCGGGGCCTCGCCGGCCTGCAGGGTCGACAGGATGATCTCGACATTGGTTTCGGAGGCGAGCTGGACGTTGGCGCCGCCGAGCCCGAGGCGCTGCGCGCGCAGCCGGATCTGTGCCACCGCTTCTTCGCCCGAGACATAGATGACGCGCTTGCCGGAATTGGCGAGCGCCGCCGCGGCCTGCAGCAGCAGGGTGGATTTGCCGATGCCGGGGTCGCCGCCGACCAGCACGGCCGAGCCCATGACGAAGCCGCCGCCGGTCACCCGGTCGAGCTCCCCCAGGCCCGTGGTGACCCGCGCCGCCGATTCCGTTTCGCCCGAGAGCGGCACGAGGGCCACCGGCCGGCCGCCGGCGGTCGCCATCTTCGGGCCGGCGCCGACGCCGGACTCCATCAGCTCTTCGACGATGGAATTCCATTCGCCGCAGCCCTCGCAGCGGCCCTGCCAGCGCACATGGGCGGTGCCGCAGGACTGGCAGACATAGGCGGTCTTGGCTTTGGGCATGGGCGCTCGCGGGACTGAGTCCGGACGGTAGGCGAGGATATGGCCGAAGTAAAGAACGAAAAGTGAACATGTGGGCGAGCGGACGCGTCCGGTGACCCGGAAGGGTGAGGGAAGAAGCGGCCTCGGCGGGACTAGGGTCCAAGCCGGTAGTCGGCAAATAGGGACCTTCGTCCCGCCGACGCGTTGGGGTGGATTCAGGCATACGCCGCGTGGAGGGCGGTGGAACTGTGCCATCCGCCTCGGCTCCCGCTTTGGCCCACCACGGGACGACTCCCGTGATCCCCAACTCCCCCCGCAGACCGTTCGTCGCGACCTCGCAGTGCGAGGGGATGAGGGGAATATAAGGGGGCGCAAAGCACCGGGCATAAGTTTTTTGAAATGGGGGTGAGAGGGGCGGAAACACTGGGGGTTGCGAAGATGAACACGTGTCGGTTGGGGACCCGGTGCATGGGGTGAGTCCCCCCACCCCGGCTTGCTAAGCTCGCTTCGCTCGCTAAGCGCGCCGCCCGCGCCATGCGAGCGTAGCTCTCATGGCCTTCTCACCTAAAATCGCTCCACTGGAGCGATTTTGCCTTCGGCACGGCTCGAAGCCCCACGCGGGGGAGGGAAAGCAAGAGCCGAGGATTGCAGTCGGGTCCTTCTCCCGCCTGTGGGGGAAGGCGGCGCGCGCTAGCGCGACGGAAGGGGCGGCCGCTTGCGCCGGTACGTGGGGCACCCTTCCACCACGCTGCGCGTGTCCCCGGTAAACGGGCGAGGAGTGCCGACGGCGGGTTCTGCGCTTACTCCTCGCTGGCGAGGCTGGAGTTGCGGTAGCGGGGGTCGGAGGTGACTTCTTCGCCGATCCAGCTGGGAAGGGAGACCGGCGTGTCGGCGTGCGGCAGTTCGATTTCGGCGAGGACCATGCCGTCATGCGCGCCGGAGAACACGTCGATTTCCCAGGTCAGCTTGCCCTGCGCAAAGGTGTAGCGGTCCTTCTCGACCAGCGAGCGGCCACAGAGCTTGAGCAGTACTTTCGCGTCCTTGAGGGCGACGCGATATTCGAATTCGGCGCGTGAAATCCCCCGCTCGCGCGATTTGATGGTGAGCGTCGCGGCCTTGCCGTCCTTGATCCGCACTCGCACGGTCGCCTGTCGCCCGCGGGCCAGATAACCCTGGACGATGTGGCTGGGCTCGCCGGCTTTCTTGCGCCAGCCGTCGCCGACAACGAGGAACTTGCGCTCGATCTCGCGCTTGTCGGCACTCATGTGGCGCTGCTCCAATAGGCTCCGATGCGGCGCGCAATGGCGCCGGGCTTTTCCGCATAGACTTGGCGGCCGAGCTCGAGCGCGTCCTTTTCGAGCTCGTCGAGGCGCTGTCCGATCAGTTCGACGAGCGCGTCGCGGTCGGCATCGGACACGGCGAGCTTGTGGTTCTGCGCCGCCGTGCGCAAAACCACGAGGTCGTGGTGCTGGCCGAGTTGCCCCGAGAGCTTGTCCACGACCTCGATCTCCCGGTCGAGCATCTCGGGCGCGGCTTTGCGCAGCAAATCGAGATGGAAGCCATGATACTTGCTGGCCTTGCGCCAATCGTGGAACGCCGTTGCAGCATCGGTGCGCGCCGCCTTGCGCATCCTTCGCCTGCCACTGCGATAGGTACTGCGCAGGCCGCCGATCAGCGTATCCGCATGCGGCTTGCTGAGCGACCAGCTTTCGGCGCGGGCCCGAATGTCACGCAGCCGGCTGCGGAAGGGGGCGAGCGCCGGGGCCTGGTCGGTCGTATCTGCAGCGAGCGCCGCAGCCAGCCGGTCGAACAGCGGATCGCTCTTCCACGCCGAGAGCGCGCGCAAGGTGTCGTGCATCACCTCGCTGTCGCGCAGATGCGACAGCAGCCCGGCGGCATCCCGGATCGCGCCGTTCTCGCGGTCGAATTCGGCGAAGCCCGGGCGCACCAGACGCAGCAGGCCACGCAGTTTCTTGCAGCGCCGCCGCGCCTCGTGCACGACGCTGCGATGCTCGCGATCCGGCTTGTCGAGATCGGCGAGCGTTTCATCCAGCTGATCGATCGCGATCGCCCGGAAGGCGGTTTCAGGCGGCTCGCCCCTGGGGTCGAACTTGTACATTGCTGGCTCACTGGTCGCGGGGAAAGATAACAGCAGACGCGATTGTCACAGTCCAGAGCGGGACCATCGAGCGGTTGGATGGGCTTAGTCGCGCAGGTTCAGGGCGTCAGGTGGGTCAGCACGACGTCGACGATGTGGTCGCCCCAGCGGGCGAGCTCGGCCTTGTCCATGAGGTCGCGCCCGAAGGCGGCGGTCAGCGTGTAACGGTTGGAGAGGTAGAAAAAGCCGAGCCCGGCGATCGTCAGGTACACATCGAGCGGATCGAGCCCCGGTTTGAACACGCCGGTCTTCGCGCCGCGCCCGAGCACGTCGTCGAGCGCGGCGATGATCGGCGAGTTCATGATCTGAGCGCGCTGCGAGCGCTTCACGAACTTGCCGCGCATCAGGTTTTCGGTGCCGAGCAGGCTGAGGAATTCGGGGTGGTCGAGGTAGTAGTGCCAGGTGAAGAGCACGAGCTCCTGCATTGCGTCGCGCGGCGCGCGGTGGCCGAGGTCGAGCGCGCCTTCGGCCGAGCGGATGGCAGCGTAGCTCTCCTCCAGTACCGCGACGTAGAGCAGCTCCTTGCCGCCGAAATAGTGGTAGAGCATGCGCTTGTTGATTTTCGCGCGCCTGGCGATGTTGTCCACCCGTGCGCCGCCAAAACCCTTTTCGGTGAACTCGCGCGTCGCGGCGCTCAGGATCGACGCTTTGGTGCGCTCCGGATCGCGCGTGGTGCCGTTGCCGCGCTGCGCAGGTTTCGCCGACGTGCCGATGTGCCGCCCCCTTGTTCCGTCGCCGCTAGCAGACCGAATGGAAGCGTTCGATGCAAGTGGCAAGTACCTCGTCGCCGGACCGCCCCCACCAGCCAGTCGAAAACAGCTCGACCTCCTGCGGGCCGTAATAACCGGCGGCCTCGACGGCGCGGCGGAACGCCCGGAAGTCGATGACGCCGTCGCCCATCATGCCGCGGTCGTTGAGCAGGTCGCGTGTCGGCACCAGAAAGTCACTGATGTGATGCGCGAGGATGCGGTCGCCTTCGCCGGCGCGGGCGATGTCGCGCAAGAGGTTCGGGTCCCACCACAAATGGTAGGTGTCGAGCACGACGCCGACGCCGCTGCCCAGCGTGTCACAGAGGTCGAGCGCCTGCGCCAGCGTGTTGATGCAGGCGCGATCCGGCGCATAGACCGGATGCAGCGGCTCTATGGCGAGCGGCATGTGGCTGGCCACCGCGTAGGGCAGGAGCGTGCCCAGGCTGTCCTCGACGGTGCGGCGCGCGGCCGCGATATCGCGCGAACCCTGGGGCAGGCCGCCGACGACGAGGACGAGGCACGAGGCGCCGAGCGCGACGGCTTCGTCGATGGCGCGGCGATTGTCGTCGAGGGCATCGGGGTCGGTGGTGAACATACCGCCGCGGCAGAGGCCGGTGACCCTGAGGCCGTTGCCATCGAGGATGCGGCGGGCTTCGGCGAGGCCGGTTGCGGCGATCTGGTCGCGCCAGGGGGCGACCCAGGTGATGCCATGGCGGGCGCAGGCTTCGGCGGCCGCCCTGAGGTCGAACTGCTGGCGGACGGTGGCGAGGTTGATCGCGAGGCCGGGGACGTCTGTCATGCTCAGCCCTCGACGCCGCCGACGGCGAGCAAAGCGCGCATTCGCGCGGCGGCGAGATCGGGATCGCGCAGCATGCGGGCCGCGTCGGCCAGCCGGAAGATGTCGGCGAAGTGGACGAGCGAGCGCGCGCTCTGCTGGCCGCCCAGCATCAGGAAATGCTCCTGCAGGCCATTGAGCCAGGCCAGGAACACCACGCCGGTCTTGTAGAAGCGCGTCGGCGCCTCGAAGATCAGTCGCGACAGCGGCACGGTGGGCGCAAGGATGCGGTCGAACCCGGCGCGATCGTTGGCCGCGAGCGCCGCGAGCGCCGCCGAGGCCGCAGGCGCGATGGCGTCGAAGATGCCGAGCAGTGCGTGCGAGTAACCGGCGGTGTCGCCGGCGATCAGCTCGGCATAGTTGAAGTCGTCGCCGGTGTACATCTTGACGCCCGGCGCGAGCCGGCGGCGCATGGCGATCTCCTTTTCGGCCGAGAGCAGCGAAATCTTGATGCCGTCGACCTTACTGGCGTGGGTATTGATGATATCGACGGCGACATCCATGGCGCGGTCGACGTCCGCATGGCCCCAGTAGCCGGCCAGCGCGGGGTCGAACATGTCGCCGAGCCAGTGCAGGATCACCGGCTGCTGCGCGTTGTCGAGCAGGCGGTCGTAGACGCGGATGTAGTCGTCAGGACCCTTGGCCGCCGCGGCGAGGGCGCGGCTCGCCAGCAGGATGACGCGGCCGCCGAGGCCTTCGACGAACCCGAACTGCTCCTCGTAGGCGCGCAGTACATCGTCGAGGGTGACGGAGGGCGACGGCGCCAGCTGGTCGGTGCCGACGCCGCAGGCGATGAGGGCGCCGGGCCGGGCTTTGGCGGCCGACAGCGCATGGCGGATCAGCTCCTGCGCCTCGGGCCAGCTCAGCCCCATGCCGCGCTGCGCCGTGTCCATCGCCTCGGCGACGCCGAGCCCGAGATCCCACATGTACTCGCGGAAGGCGATGGTGGTGTCCCAGTCGATCCGGCTTTCGACCCACGGCGCCGTCGCCGCCAGCGGATCGAC
>JBQCIY010000080.1:0-22706 GCA_051953275.1 Devosia sp.
GCGCTTGGGGGCGTCCCCGAAGCGGTGCGCAAGCCAGGCCGGAACCTCGTCTCCGGCGGGGGCTGGATCGGGCGCAGGCCGCCAGGCGGAGGCAAGAAGGTCGGCCCCGGGCGCACCGCGTTCTTCGGCGATGGCGCCGGCATCGGCAGGCGCGATCAGGCCGAGCTCGACGGATGCCGCGACGTCGCCGAGCGCGGCGGCATGCGCGCGCGCTGTGGGTTTACCCAGGCCTTGCGCCGGGCGGACCGCGAGAGTGCGGCCAGCGTCGAGAAATGACGGGAGTTCGGGTGATACCGGTGCGGCCAGGGTCGGACCGTCCGGCGTCTCGTAGGCGGTGCCGGGCTCGGCGTCGTCGATCGGCTCTGCTGCGCCGCCGAACACCTGCGCCACGGCGCCGACGCCGCTGGCGAGGCAGGCCGGCATCGACCGATATCCCGCGGCAGAGCCGGCGATTGCCACCTGCGGCACCTGGCCCGAGGCGATGAGAGCGTTGCGTTCGGGCGTCCAGCGGATGCCCCCGCCCGCCAGCATCCACAGGCTGAGGTCGGGCTGCCAAGGGCCGGACACGATGAGCTGGCTTGCCTCGAACACCGTGCTCGCCGCGGGACCTTCAGTATGAGCGAGAGTGATGCGGCCACCTTCGGCGGCAACCGGGTACTGGCCGGATGCCAGCGTCAGGCCCGAGGCCTTGGCGAAATCGATGAAGCGCGATTGTGGATGAATCCGCGTGTCCGCGACGCGGCCGATTTTGACGCCCGCATCGCTGAGGCGCATCGCCAGCCGATAACCATGGTTGCTTTGCGTGGCGACGATCGCGCTCGCTCCGACGGAGACGCCGTAGCGCTTGGCGAGATGGTAGGCGCCGATCGCGGTGAGGACGCCGGGCGCACGATTACCCGGAAAAACCGGCAACCGCTGTATCGCGCCGGTGGCGAGGACGACCCGGAGGGCGCGGACGGCGACGACCTCGCCACGCACCGCGTTGCCCTCCACCACGACCCGGTGCAGGCGCGCTTCGCCGGGCTGCAGGCCGAAGACGTCGGCCCGCGTCAGCACCGTCACGTTGCTGCGCACCTTGAGTTGCGCGACGAGGCGGGCGATGACGGCTTCCGGCGTCTCGTCATCGCCCACCGGGCCGAAATAGCGCGCGTCGCCGCCAAGCCAGGGGTGGCGCTCGGCCAGCAGGACGCGATGGCCGTCGGCCGCCGCCGCGTCCGCCGCCGCGAGGCCGGCGACGCCGCCGCCAATGACGAGCAGGTCTGTCTCCAGAGTCCGCACCGGCTCCACCCTGAGCCACGGTGCGTCCGGCAGCGTCTCGAGCCGATGACAGAGCGTCGGCTCCCTGCCGAACCATTTGCGCTTGTGCAGGCCAACCGAGGTGAACTCCACGCCATCGACGGCCGGCACAAGCTCCATTGGCAGTGGCGGGATGGATTTGGCGGTCACCAGCGGCGCGAAGCGGTCGCTGAGGCCGATCGGCGTGTCGCCCAGCGTGCCGTAGCCGTCGATGCCCGCGGCGAGCGTCGCGGTCAGTACCGTATCGCCGGCAAAAGCATCGATCGGCCGGCCATTGAGCTTGAAGCGCAGTGGCGAGCTGCGGTCGAGCTCGATTCCCCCGAACTGGTGCGCTGCGTCGGCCGCCAGCCTCATGCGACGGACTCGCTGAGATCGGCGATCGCGGTGCGTTCGGCGGTGAGGGCGTGCGCGGCGAACCAGTCGGCTTCCGCGTCGGTGGACGCGCCGGCCAGCAGCCGCGCCAGCGGCGGGGCCGTGAACGCACCCGCGTCGCCCAGACCCGCGATGACAAACAGTTGCGATGGATCGAGACGGCCGATCGCCGGAGCGCCATCGGTGCTCACGATGCGCTGGAAGTGCGTGGTGGCGCGGCGTTGCAGCGGGAAAGGTCCGGGCAGGCATGAGGCGAGGCGAATCTCGACGGAGTCGGCGCCGTCGACGAGGCCGAGGACCGAGCCATCGGCGCGCTGGGCCAGCGTCACGCCACGGTCAGGATAGCGCATCACCGGAGCAGCCAGCCGCTTCGCCGGCGAGGTCAGCGTAGCCGTCATCGCCTGTGCGGCGAGCAGCGACGGCCATTGCCGCTCGGGCAGGTTGGCGAGGATCGCGGCGTCGTCGGCAAGAACGAGCTGGCCGACCTCGACTGCCTCGCCGGAGACAGTGAGACGGGCGGGCCTGTCCCCGGTGAGATCGAAACCAATGGCAGCGGGCCCGACCATCTGTGCCCTAGAGTCACGGGCGCTGATCTCGCCTTCAAGTCGGGTGACACGATGGAAACGTCCGCCCCGGGCGTCGACGCCAAACGCCCGGGCCATCTCAGACATGTGGGCAAGGGCGATGGCGGTGCCGGCACGGTCGGCGACGATCTCGACCGTTCTCGGAACCAGGTGTTGGGCAGCATCGATCGTGCCGAGCACAGCCCGGGTTTCGGCCTCCGCCTCGCGAAACAGCCGCCAGCTTTGCGGCCGTGTGGCGAAGGGCAGCGCGATATCGATCTGCCGCGGCAGCCGCTCCGCTGAGGGCGGATCGGCGATCAGCAGCACCTGTCGCCCATGATCGTGCGCCAAAAGCCCGGCCAGCAGGGTCGCGAGCGGCGAGGCGCCGAAGATCGCGAAATCGTAACCCTTGGACATCGGCTCAGGCGTTGACTGCGGCAATCGGCGCCTGCCAATGGGGGCGCCGCCGCTGCATATTTCGCCTGAATTTCTCTATAGATGCCCCGGCCGGAACCGCATCTGAAACCCTCAAGGCCATGACCATCTGGTTGCTTGCCCTAGTCCTCACTGCGATCGCCTGCGCCACGCTTTACTACGCGGGCGCGGGACGGACGGTCAACGCGGGTCCCTCGGTAGCGGATGCAACGACGGCACATTTCCGTGCACAGCTCGCCGCGATCGACGCGGACGTGGCCGGCGGCCGCATGGGAGCGTCCGAAGCGGAGGCAGCGCGCGGCGAACTGGCGCGCGAGTTGATCAAGCTCAAGGGCGAGACGGCAGGCGCAGGGCGGCTGTCGGGCAGCCGGCTGTTCGTCTGGGTGCCGATCGCATTGGTGGCCGTGCTGGCGCTCGGCACGTACAAGTTCCTGGGCAGCCCGAACCTGCCGGCGGAGCCGCTCGCCGACCGCGCTGCCGAGACCGGAGCGGGCATGGACCTGCCGACCGCCATCAAGGCGATCGAAGCCCGCCTGGCCAAGGACCCGAACGACCTGCGCGGCTGGACCGTAATTGCGCCGGCCTACATGCAGATGGGCCGCTACGCCGATGCCGTGACGGCGCTACGCAAGGTCAACACCCTCACAACGCCGACCGCCGACAGCCTCACCGACCTGGGCGAAGCGCTGATGATGCAGAACGGCGGCAGTGTGGCGGGCGAACCCATCTCGCTGTTCAGGCAGGCGGCGGCCCTCGACCCCAGGCACGTGCGGTCGCGCTATTATATTGCCGGCGAGGAGACCCGCACCGGTGACTACCAGAACGCAGTCCGCGACTGGAACGCGCTTCTGAAGCTGGGCAAGGGTGACGAGCCGTGGGCAGTGACGGCGCGCAATGGACTTGCCTACGCCGAGGCCGAGCTCAATCCGCCGTCGGCGTCGGCCGCTTCAACCAGCGGACCGGCAACGGCCCCCTCGATCGCGCCGCCCCCAGCCGAAGCGCCCGCAATGCCGGATCAATCGCAGATCGACGCCATGGTCGATGGGCTCGATGCGCGACTCAAGGCGCAGGGCGGCTCCATCGCGGAGTGGACGCAGCTGGTGCGCTCGCGCATGGTCCAGGGCCGCATGGCCGACGCGCAGGCCGCGTTCGACGCGGCGCGAAAGGCGTATCCCGATCCCAAGGTCCGTACCGAACTCGACGTGCTGGCGGCCGACAATGGGCTGGTACAGAAGTGACGCGCAAGCAGCGACGCATCAGTGTGATCGCCGGGCTCGGGGTGGTGCTAGCGCTGGCGCTGGGACTGATCCTGTTCGCGTTGCGCGACCAGATCGTGTTCTTCTATTCGCCCACCGAAATCCACGAGAAGCAGGTGGCGGCCGGAACGCCTGTCCGGCTCGGCGGCCTGGTGAAGGCCGGCACGTGGAAGAAGACCGGCGATCAGAACGAGTTCGTGGTGACCGACGGGACGACCGACATGGTGGCCCGCTATACCGGCATCCTGCCCGACCTGTTCCGCGAGGGGCAGGGTGTGGTGATCGAGGGCGCCGTGGCGACCGACGGTAGCTTCGCCGCCACCAACGTGCTCGCCAAGCACGACGAGAAGTATATGCCCAAGGCGCTGGTCGACGAACTGAAAGCCAAGGGCGAGTGGCGGCCGGACGAGGCGGGCAGCTGATGGGCATCGAGCTCGGACATTTCGCGCTGATCCTCGCCACCGCCATTGCCGCGGTGTCCGCGGTCGCCGGCTTCGTCGCGTGGCGGACCAGCGAGCGCGTGACGCTGATGCTGCGCCAGGGCGCGGTGCTGCAGTTGCTGCTGGTGGCTGCAGCGTTCGCCGCGCTGATCCAGGCGTTCGTCACCTCCGACTTTTCGCTGAAGCTCGCTTACGACAACTCGCATTCGCTCCAGCCGCTGCTGTTCAAGATCACGAGCGTGTGGGGCAATCACGAAGGCTCGATGGTGCTGTGGGTGATGATCCTCGTCGGCATGGGAGCCGCAGTGGCGCTGTTCGGCCGCAACCTGCCGCGCGAGCTGATGACGCTGGTGTTGAGCGTACAGAGCACCTTGGTCGCGGCGTTCGGCGGCTTCACCATCTTCACCTCCAACCCGTTCTTGCGGCTCGATCCAGCACCGCTCGAGGGGCAGGGGCTCAATCCGATCCTGCAGGATATCGGCCTCGCGATCCATCCGCCGCTTCTGTATACCGGCTACGTCGGTTTCTCGATCTGCTTCAGCTTTGCGGTGGCGGCGCTGATTTCGGGCCGCATCGACGCAGCCTGGGCGCGCTGGGTGCGGCCATGGGCACTGCTGAGCTGGTGCTTCCTCACTCTCGGTATCGCCATGGGCTCGTACTGGGCTTACTACGAGCTTGGTTGGGGTGGCTGGTGGTTCTGGGATCCGGTGGAGAATGCGAGCTTCATGCCGTGGCTGGCTGGCACCGCGCTCCTCCATTCGGCGCTGGTGATGGAAAAGCGCAACGCGCTCAAGATCTGGACGATTTTCCTCAGTATCATCACCTTCTCGCTGAGCCTGCTCGGCACCTTCATGGTGCGCTCGGGCGTGCTGACCTCGGTCCATAGCTTTGCCGTCGATCCAACGCGTGGGCTGGTGATCCTGGCGCTGCTCGCGGTGTTCATCGGCGGTGCGTTCACGCTCTTTGCATTCCGCGCCTCGGCGCTGCGCGTCGGCGGGCTTTTTGCGCCGATCAGCCGGGAAGGGGCGCTGATCCTCAACAACCTGTTCCTCGCAACGGCGGCGGCGGCTGTGCTGGTCGGCACGCTCTATCCGCTGCTGCTCGAAGCGCTCACCGGCAAGACCATCTCGGTTGGAGCGCCGTTCTTCTCGCTGACCTTCGGGTCGGTGATGGCACCGCTCCTGATTGTCTTGCCGTTCGGCCCGTTCCTCGCCTGGAAGCGGGGCGACCTCGTCGCGGTGACGCAGCGGCTCGCCGGCGCGGCAGGTGCGACCATCTTCGTCACCATCCTGATCTTTGCACTGAGCGGCGCCTCGATCTCGCTGGCGCCGCTCGGTCTCCTGCTCGGCTTCTGGGTCGCCTTCGGCGCGGTCGCCGAACTGGTGGACCGGGCCGGCTTCTTCCGCATGGCGCCGAGCCAGAGCCTGCGGCGGCTGACCGGCCTGCCGCGCTCGGCGTTCTCGACCGCGATCGCGCATTTCGGGCTGGGGATCAGCGTCATCGGCATCGTTGCCGCGTCGGCGTGGTCGCTCGAGCTGATCACCACGATGGAGCCGGGAACGACCAAAACCATCGGTGACTACACCCTGCGTTTTTCCGGCATCACCGATACCAGTGCCGAGAACTATTCGGCAGAGATGGGCAATTTCACCATCAGCAAGCCGGGCGAGGCCGATCGGCGGATGACCCCGGAACGCCGGGTCTACACCGCGAGCGGAACGCCCACGACCGAGGCCGCAATCGAGACCTATGGTTTCGGCCAGCTCTATCTCCAGTTGGGAGAAAAGAGCGCCGACGGCAGCCAGGTCGTGCGTGCCTGGTACAAGCCGTACGTGACGCTGATCTGGCTGGGTGCGATCGTCATGGCTTTCGCCGGTTTCCTGTCGCTGACCGACCGGCGGCTGCGGGTCGGCGTGCCCAAGCGCGCCGCGGTCAAGCCGGCGCCAGCCGAATGAGGGCCATCCTCATCCTGCTGACGATGCTGTGGCTGGCCTTGCCGGCCTTTGCCGTCAATCCGGACGAGATGCTGTCCGACCCGGCCCTCGAGGCGCGGGCCCGGACGATCTCGGAAGGCCTTCGCTGCCTCGTCTGCCAGAACGAGTCGATCGACGATTCCGACGCCGACCTTGCGCACGAAATCCGCGTGCTGGTGCGCGAGCGATTGAAGGCGGGCGACACCGACGATCAGGTGCGGCAGTACCTCGTTGCGCGCTACGGCGAGTTCGTGCTGCTGAAGCCGGTCTTTGCCTGGCACACGCTGATCCTGTGGATTGCCGCACCGGGCATCCTGATCATCGGCGGGGTGGTGCTGATTGTCGCGAGCCGGCGGCGGCGGCGCGCGCTCGCGGCGCCGGCGGGCGAACTCAGCCCGGAAGAACAGCGTGCGCTCGCGGAATTGCGCGGCGACCAGGCCTGAAATCTCAGGCCGGCCAAGTCCTGTCGGCGTTACAAAGAGTTAATGATGGAGCAACTTCGCGGAAAGCGCGTACTGCCCATATAGGTCTCATCGCACCCGCGAGAGCTATTTGAAGGAGAACAAATAATGCGCTCCCCGTTCCTGCACCGTACCCGCAAGTGGATTGGCGCTTCGGCGCTCGCTATCCTTGTCGGGCTCGGCGGCGGTACGGCCTTCCTCGCCGCATCGAGCCCGATGGCGGCGGCCCAGGTCCTCCCCGCTGCCCAGATCACCGCGCCTGCGGTGACCAATGCCCCCGGCTTCGCCGACCTCGTCGACGCCGTGAAGCCTGCCGTGGTCTCGATCACCGTCGAGGGCCGCGAGGCCCCCGATCCGTCGATGGATCAGGGCAACGATTTCAACGGCCAGATCCCCGACCTGCCCGACGACAATCCGCTGAAGAAGTTCTTCCAGCAGTTCGGCTATGGTCCTGGCCAGAACCACGGCAAGGGCCAGCAGGCTCCGCAGGGCCGTCGGTTCGCCGCAGCCGGCTCGGGCTTCATCATCTCCGCCGACGGCTACATCGTCACCAACAACCACGTCGTCGCCAATGCCAACAAGGTCACCGTGACCTTCGACAATGGCGACCAGAAGCCGGCCAAGGTCATCGGCACCGATGAGCGGACGGACCTCGCTGTGGTGAAAGTGGACGGCGAGAGCGACCTGCCGTTCGTGAAGTTTGCGACCGACGAGGCTCGTGTCGGCGACTGGGTCATCGCGGTCGGCAATCCCTTCGGCCTCGGCGGCACCGTGACGGCCGGTATCGTTTCGGCGCGCGGCCGCGACGTGGCCGGCTCGAACTACGGCGACTTCCTGCAGATCGATGCCGCGGTGAACATGGGCAACTCCGGTGGCCCGACGTTCAACACCAAGGGCGAAGTGATCGGCGTCAATACCGAGATCTTTTCGCCCAATGGCGGCAACGTCGGCATCGCGTTCGACATCCCGGCCAAGACGGTGCAGCAGATCACCAGCTCGCTGATCAAGACGGGAACAGTGACGCGTGGTTTCCTCGACGTGAAGATCCAGGACGTGACCCACGACATCGCCGATAGCGTCGGCCTGAAGGATGCCAAGGGTGCACTGGTGACCGACGTCACCGCCGACGGTCCGGGCGCCAAGGCAGGCCTCAAGTCGGGCGATATCGTCACCAAGGTCGACGGCACCGAGATCGACAACGCGCTGGCGCTGTCGCGGACCATCGCCGGCGATCAGCCCAACCAGTCGGTGCAGCTCACTGTGTGGCGCGACGGCAAGGAAACGACCCTGACCGCTACGCTCGGCACCTACTCGGACAAGACCGCCGACAACACCAAGCCGACTGCCCCGCAGCAGAATGACCAAGCGCCGACGCAGTCGAGCGTGGGTTTGACGCTGGTGCCGAACGGCAATGGCGATGGCCTGTTGATCCAGGACGTCGACCAGAACTCGGTGGCAGCCGACAAGGGCTTCCAGGTCGGTGACACGATCCTCGAGGTCGACAACAAGAAGGTCACGACCGGCAAGGACTTCGAAGACGCCATCCAGGCGGTCAAGAACTCCGGCCGCGGCACGGCGCTGATCAAGGCCGAGCGCGACGGCAACGTCCGCTTCATCGGTCTGCCGCTGACCGAGAGCAAGGGCTAAGTCTCCCCCCGACGACGGTCCCGGTGCCGCAAGGCTCCGGGGCCGCGCTTTATTGCACGCCGCAAACCGGATATTGGGATCAGCGTCATGAAGATCCTTTTGATCGAGGACGATCGCGAGGCGGCCAGCTACCTGATCCAGGCGCTGGATGAAGCCGGACATGTGACGCATCACGCCACCGACGGTGAAACCGGCTACGCCATGGCCTCCAGCATGGACTACGACGTGCTGATCGTCGACCGCATGCTGCCCAGGCGCGACGGTCTCTCCATCATCGAGTCGCTTCGCGGCGAGGGCAACAAGACTCCCGTTCTCATTCTTTCGGCGCTCGGCGAAGTCGACGACCGCGTCACCGGCCTGCGGGCCGGTGGCGACGACTATCTCGTCAAGCCCTATGCCTTCACCGAGCTGCTCGCCCGCATCGAGGTGCTGGCGCGGCGCTCGAGTCCATCGGAAGCCGCGACCAGCTACGAGGTCGGCGATTTGAGCCTCGACCGGTTGTCGCGCAAGGTCGAGCGCAGCGGCGAGAGTATTTTGCTGCAGCCGCGCGAGTTCCGCCTGCTCGAATATCTGATGAAGAATGCCGGCAAGGTGGTGACCCGCACCATGCTGCTCGAAAATGTCTGGGACTACCACTTCGATCCGCAGACCAACGTGATCGACGTCCACATGTCCCGGCTGCGCGGCAAGATCGACAAGGGCCACGCCAACCCGCTCCTCCACACCATACGCGGCGCCGGATACATGATCCGTGAATAGGTTCGCCCAGCTCTGGCGAACCACGACCGTCCGCCTGACGGCGGTGTTCATCGCGCTGTTCGTGCTGTTCTCGATCCTGCTGCTGGCGTTCATCGCCTACCAGTCGAGCATCCAGATCCAGCAGCAGCAGACGGCGCAGATCGATCGCGAGGTCGATCTGCTCAAGCGCATCGACCAGCGTGAGGGCGTGCGCGGCATCGTCTTCGCGGTGGCGCGGCTGTCGAGCCAGCCGGGGCCGGGCATCTATTATCTCGGCGACAATTCCGGGCTGCAGATCGCGGGCAATGTCAGCGGTTTTCCCGCCAACGTGCTGCAGAACGACGGTACCTTCAGCTTCAACTACGACCGCGATCCCGCCTATGCGGGGGACAGTACAAAGGGCTTTGCCGTGGTGAAATCCCAGGTCGTCGACAACATGCGGTTGATCGTCGGCCGCGACGTGGTCGAGCGCCGGGGTTTCACCGTGATCGTGCTGCAGGGCTTCCTGCTCGCCGTGCTCGGCATCCTCGCCTTCTCGATCCTCGCCGGTGTCGTGACCGCACGCCGTGTGCTCAAACGCATCGATACGATCAACGCGACATCGGCCAAGATCATGTCCGGCAACCTGAGCGAACGCGTGCCGGTGACCAAGCGCAATGACGAGTTCGACGGCCTCGCCACCAACCTCAATGCGATGCTCGACCGTATCGAAGCGCTAATGGTTGGCCTCAAGGAGGTTACCGACAACGTCGCGCACGATCTGAAGACGCCGCTGACCCGGCTGCGCACGCGAGCCGAAGCCGCACTGCGCGACGGGGCGGGCGAAACGGCGCAGCGCGAAGCGCTCGAAACGACCCTCAGCGAGAGCGACGCTCTGATCCGTACCTTCAATGCGCTGCTGATGATCGCGCGCGCCGAGGCCGGCGCGCCGAGCGGGGCTTTGGCCGATGTCGATGTCAGCGCGGTGGCGGCCGACGTCGCCGAGCTCTACGAGCCGGCGGCCGAAGAGGCCGGGATGACACTCGAGACCGACATTGCGCCCGGCGTGCACCTGCGCGGCAACCGCGAGCTGATCGGGCAGGCGGTGGTCAATCTGATCGAGAACGCGCTCAAATACTACGAGCCGTCGGAGGGCAAGTTCGGCCATATCAGTGTCAGCGTTCGCACCGAGGCTGGCAGGGTGCGCATCACTGTCGGCGACAACGGGCCCGGCATTCCGCCGGAAGATCGTGCCCGCGTCGTCGAGCGCTTCGTCCGGTTGGAGAAAAGCCGCACCGAGCAAGGCTCTGGCCTGGGCTTGTCGCTCGTGGCCGCGGTGGCAAAGCTCCACCACGGCGAGTTCCGCATCGAGGACAACAATCCAGGCGTGCGCGCTGTGATCGACTTGCCCGTCACCGGGGCCTGAACTCAGTCGCTCTTGGGGGCCACCGGGACCGACGTTTCGCCCGCGCCGAAGGCCGCGACCCGGCCGCCCGACATCAGGTAGCCGATATACTGGGCGTTGTTCGCGGTGCCGAGCGCGTCCGCGCCGGGGGCATCGGCCCGATAGGCAATGGCGCCGCCCATCGAGGCCATGCCGAAAGCTGCCTGCAGGTCGGCGCTCGACGCACCGAGCCCGGGGATACCCAGATTCGGAAGCTGGAAGGTCTTGGGCGCCGGATCGCAATCGCCGGGGATCTGGCCCGGGCTGGCCGCCTGCTCGGCAACGATCATCACGAATTCGCCGCCGCCCAGGATATTGGAGATGAACCACGTATTGGCCGCCGGCGCCTTGCCACTGCCGTCGGTATGATAGCAGAGCCAGTTCGCGAGGGTCTTTTCGCTGCCCTGGGTGCGGATGGTGCCGCCGAACAGCTTCCTGATCTGCTCGAGCTTGGTGTGCTGCAACTGCATGTGCAACGGGCCCGCACTTATTCCGCGCACCGGCGGCTTGGCGATGTTCGACTTGTTCGGGAAATGAAAATAGTTCCCGAAGAGATCGGCGCCGATGCCGCTTAACCCCGCCGCGTGGGCTGGAACGGCGAAAGCAAGCGCGGCGAGGAAGGCGGCGGAGAAGGCGAGACGCATGGTCGTTTGGTCCGTCGGAGCGAGGCTGACCAAAGGATAGCGCGGTGCGGCCGGAAAACCAGTCGTCAAATTCTCGTTCCCCAGCCGGATGAGCGATGCTTGCTCCGCCGGAGCGCCGCCGCTAGCGTCCGGTAATGCCTGTTTCGCTCTCCGATCTCTTCACCGCTTCGCCCTACCTCAATGGCCTCAATGCCCGCTTCCCGGATTGGCTGGACGGGGCGTTGCGTGAATCGGACGCTGCATTGCGAGCCGAGCTCGCGGGTACGGCGGCGGCCGGGGTAACGGCAGCTGACGAGGCGGCGATCGGCGATGTCCTGCGAGCCGCGAAGGACCGGGTGGCGCTGCTGGCGGCGGCAGCGGAAACCTCCGGTCGCTGGACCACGGCGCAGTCGACGGCGGCGCTCTCGGATTTCGCCGATGCGGCACTCGATGCCGGCTTGAACGTGCTCCTCCGGCTTGCGAGCGACCGGGGTACGCTCAAGCCCGGGGTGCCGCCGGGGGAGTCCGGGCTGGCGCTGTTCGCCCTGGGCAAACATGGCGGCCGCGAACTCAACTATTCATCCGATATCGACATCGTCGCGTTCTTTGACCGCGACGCCGGCGTGGTGACCGATGCGGACGAAAGCACGAAGGTCTATTCGCGCATCGTCCAGCGGCTGGCGGCGCTGCTGCAGGACCGCGTCGGCAACGACTATGTGTTTCGCACCGATCTGCGGTTGCGGCCCGACCCCGGTTCGACGCCGGTGGCGCTCTCGACCGATGCCGCGCTGGCCTACTACGAAAGCCGCGGCCAGAACTGGGAGCGCGCTGCCTGGATCAAGGCGCGGCCTTGTGCCGGCGACGTCGTCGTTGGCGAGGCGTTCGTCACCGAGCTCGCGCCTTACGTGTGGCGCAAGCATCTAGACTTCGCGACCATTGCCGACATCCAGGCGATGAAGCGGCAGATCAACATTTCCAAGAACGTCGGCGACGCTCGGGTCGAGGGCCACAACGTCAAGCTCGGCCGCGGCGGTATCCGAGAAATCGAATTCTTCGCCCAGACGCAGCAACTCATCGCCGGTGGCCGCGACCGCTCGTTGCGCGTGCGGCCGACGGTAGACGCCCTGGCCAGTCTCGCGCGCGCCGGATGGATCGCCCAGACGACGGCGGACGACCTGACGCGCACCTATTGGTTCCTGCGCGCGGTCGAGAACCGGCTGCAGATGCTGCGCGATGAGCAGACGCACGTGATGCCGGAGACGGAAGAAGGTGTCGAGGTCATCGCGCATTTGATGGACTATCCCTCGCGTGCCGCCTTCGAGACGGACTACCGCGTGGCCCTCAATTGCGTGCAGACCTATTACGCCGAGCTGTTCCGCGAGAAGGAGAGTCTTGGGGTGGCCGGCGGCAACCTCGTCTTTACTGGCAGCGACGACGACCCGGCAACACTCGAAACCCTGAGCAAAATGGGATTCCACGATCCCGCGATGGTCTCCGCCACGATCCGCAAGTGGCACTATGGCGGGTACGGCGCAACGCGGGCGGCGGCGGCCCGAGCGCACCTGACCGAACTGCTGCCCGCTTTGCTGACCACCATCGCCAACACTGGCAACGCCGATCTCGCGTTCCAGCGTTTCGACAATTTCCTCGGGCGGCTTCCCTCGGGCGTGCAGCTCTTCGCCCTGTTGCGCAGTCATGCCGATCTGCGCGAGTTGCTGGTGCAGTTCATGGCCTCCGCCCCGCGCATGGCCGAGGCAGTGATCCACCGTGCACATGTGATGGATGCGCTGATCGATCCGGCCTTCGCCGATGAGGTCAGCCGCCGCTCGGCGCTGGTGGGCAAGGTCGACGCATTCCTGTCGGACGCCCGCGACTATCAGGATGTAATCGACCGCGCGCGCATCATTGGGCAGGAGCAGAAATTCCTGATCGCGGCCGGACTGCTCTCCGGCACCGTGAGCGCCCGGCAGGCCGGCGAGCAGTTCACCGCGCTGGCCGAGACGCTGTTGCACCGGTTGTTCGAGGCGGTGCGTCGCGAGTTCGAGCCGCGCTACGGGCGAGTGCCGGGCGCGCGTATCGGGCTCCTGGCGTTCGGCAAGATGGCGAGCCGCGAAATGACGGTGTCGTCGGACCTGGACTTCATCTTGATGTACGACGTCGCCGGAACGGCGGAGGAATCCGACGGACAAAGGCCCCTGGCGGTGACGCAGTATTTCGCACGCCTGACGCAGCGTCTGGTTGCCGCCGTGACCGCCCCGACATCGGAGGGTGTTCTCTATCAAGCCGACATGCGGCTGCGTCCCTCCGGCAGCGCCGGTCCGCTCGCCAGCAGCCTGGGTGCCTTCCGCCGCTACCAACTGGAAAGCGCCTGGACGTGGGAGCATCTCGCGCTGACCCGCGCTCGCCCCATCGAGGCCGACGACGATCTCGGCGCCGATATCAACGCTGCCATCGCCGAGGTGCTGGACCGGAAGCCGGATGTCGCCAAGATCGTCGATGACGTGCTGTCGATGCGGGCGCTGATGGCCAAGGAGCGGCCACCGCGGCATCCCTTCGATCTGAAGCTTGTCGATGGTGGGCTGGTGGACCTCGAATTCATCGCGCAATCAGCACAGCTTCTCGCCCGTGCTGCGATCAACCGGATGCAGGCGCCGACAGCCGTCGTGCTGGCGCGGCTCGGCGAGATCGGGCTGGTGCCGGAGGGGGCAAGGCTCGCCGATATCCACGCGAGCTATTCCACCGTGCTGCAGGTGATGAGCGCCGCACTGGCCGACCCCTTCCGTGCCGAGGGCTGGACGGACGCGTTCCGCGACCTGCTCGCCCAGCTCACCAATACGCCAAGCTTCGCGCGATTGACCGAGGACATCGACGAAATGCGCGGTGAGGTCCGCGATGCAGCCGCGCGCTGGTACGCGGCAGCGCGAAACATCTAGGCGGCGACGTCGATCGTTCCAGCATCGCGGTGGAGCGGCAGCGAGATCGCCACGGTGGTGCCCAGCCCGAGCCGGCTATCGATGGCGAGTCGTCCGCCGCTGAGCTCGACGATGGTCCGCGCTATAGCGAGACCGAGACCGGCGCCCTCGCGATCACGCGTCAGGGCCGCATCGCCATAGGCGAACGGCTGCGACAGTGACGAGAGCCTTTCGGGGCTCATTCCGATGCCGGTGTCGGTGACCTCGATCACTACGCCGTCAGCCGCCGCGTAGGCCGCGATGCGCACGCGGCCACCGGCCGGCGTGTAGCGGATGGCGTTGTCGAGGACATTGCCGAGCACGCGCTCGAGCGAGAAGCGATCGCCGATGATGGAGGCGCCGCAGGCCGTGCCGAGCGACAGGGCGATGCCCTTGCGCTGCGCCAGCGCCGAAAAGCGGCGCGTCGCCGCCGCCAGCAGTTCGTCAGCGCCGAGCTCTTCTTCCTGCAGCGACCGCCGGCCACCTTCCAGTTCCGCATAGTCGAGGATGGAGGCGAAGAAGCTGAGGAGCCGTTGGCCCGACGTGCGGATCGATTCCACGTACTCGGAATAGCGGTCGTCGCCGAGGGGGCCATAGGTCTCGTGCCGCATCAACTCGGCAAAGCCGATGATGTGATTGAGCGGAGTGCGGATTTCGTGGCTCAGATGCGCCAGGAACGAGGTCTTGGAACGGCTGGCCGCTTCGGCCCGGAGTTTTTCCTCGTGGTAGCGGCGGGCGAGGACACGCTGCTCTTCGCGGATTGAGACGAGGAGGTCGTCGGTGCGGCGGTTCTCGGTCACGTCGGTGACCAGCGTCACGAAACCACCGCTGTCGAGGGGCCGCTCGTCGATGATCAGGCGCGAGCCGTCTTCGCGATGGAGCTCGATCATGCGGCTCTGCGCGTCGTCGCTGATCAATTCCATATAGCCGCCCTGGACCAGCCGGCGGATCGAAGCCGAGTAGAGCGCGCCGGGCCGCGAGTCGACCGGATCGGCGTTGAGCCGGGAGCGGTATTGCTCATTGCAGACCATCAGCCGGCCGTCCTCGCTCCAGCATGCAACGCCATAAGGGATGGTCCCCAGCAGGTCGCCCAGAGCCACGTCGGTGCCTGACGCTTTCGGCAAACGCCGGCGATAGCCAAGGCCGATCACGAGGAACGCCAGGGCGAACGCCAGTGCGCCCCGGCTGACGATGCCTTGCGTCGCCTCGGCCTCATCGATCGGCGAAAGCCGACGGGCTGTGGCCGGCATGGTGAACTGGCGCAGCAGCCGCGGCTGCGTGGCGTTGACCTGCACGATGAGTGCATTGCGCTGGTGCACGTCGTCCAACGTCCGCGCGGCGTCGGTCACGACGTAGAGGATTGCCGCGACCAGCGCGACCGCCACAATGGCGCAGGTGAGAAGGGATGGCGCGCCGAAGGAAATGCGTCGGAAACCGGGGTCGCGGCTGGAGCGCGAATCCACTCCCTTTGCCCTGACGCCGGATGCCTCCGCCGACTGCATGCATTGCCCCAGAAAAGATTGCGAAAACAGGTGTACGCCACGCCCTGATTTGCAATCTGAATCAGTCGCTTGCCCCTGTCCATAGGGGGAAACGGCAGGCTCTGTCACATGGCCGGAATTCACGAGTCGGAAGAGTCACTTAGAGGTCGAAGAAAAATTCTTCTACGTTAGTGCTTCGTTAACCCGCAAGCGTTCGTTCGAGAATGTCCGCGGTATTCCGGCTGAGCCCGCCGGCATCGCGCAACGCCGTGAGCGCCGCCTCGGCCGCTCCCCGCCGCACCGGCTCGTAACTGCGCCAGATGCGAAACGCGGTGAGGATACGCGCCGCGACAGACGGATTGCGCTTGTCGACATCGGCCACGAATTCGGTGACGAACCGGAATCCCGATCCATCGGTCTTGGCGAACTTGGAGGGATTGGAAAGGGCGAAGCTGCCGACCAATGCTCGCAGGCGGTTGGGATTGTTCCTGGGGAAGCCCGGATCGGCGAGGATCGCCGCCACGCGTTGCACCACATTGGGCTCGGGCGCCACGGCGTTGAGGACGAGCCACTTGTCGAACACCAATGGATCGGCGGTGAACATCGTGCGGAAATTGCCCAGCAGCGCCTCGGCCTGTGGCGTCCATGCGGCCACGCTGGCAGCCAGTGCCGCATAGCGATCGGTCATGTTGGCCGCCGATTCGTACTGCCGGCGCGCCAACTCGGCGCCATCGCTGCCCGCGAGAACCAACCACGACAGGCAGGCATTCTTGAGCGAGCGCATGCCGGATTGGGCGATGTCGGTCGAGTAGGGCCCCTGCGGAATGTTGGCGCGATAGGTTTCCATCAGCACTCCGGCCTGCCGCCGCGCCAGCGATTCGAGCAGGTCGAGGCGTACGGCGCGGATGCGGTCCGGATCGACGTTGCTGCCGATTGCCCGCGCAACGACCGACTCGCTGGGCAGCGACAATGCCAGTGCCTTGAACGAAGGATCCAGCGACTTGGAGGCGATGGTATCGTTCAGCGCCTCCGCCAGCGCGGCGACGTCGCTGTCGGCCCACGGCGTGCCGCCTATGGCGCCGAGCATGAGCGCCAGCGCCACGTCCTGCAACGACTGCCAGCGGTTGAACGGGTCGCTGTCGTGCCGTGCAAGGAACAGTCGATCGGCCTGCGTCAGCCTGTTGACCACCTTTACTGGCGCGGAGAATTCCCGGAACAGGGACGGCACCGGTTTGTTGGACACTCCCGTGAATTCGAAGGTCGCGCTCGGACCGCTCAGGACCAGCAGGTCGTCGCGTACCTCGCCGCTGGCACTGCTCCAGCCCATGGGCGAGCCGTTGGGCCCGATGAGTCCGAATTTCACCGGCACCACAAGCGGCTGCTTTTCCGGCTGACCCGGCGTTGGAGCGGTATTCTGGCTGAGCGTCAGCCTGTAGGTCTGCGTCGCGGCATCATAGCTGTCGGCGACCGTCACTTCCGGTGTGCCGGCCTGCAGGTACCAGGTCTGGAACTGCTGCAGGTCGACGCCATTGGCGTCCTCGAAGCTCTTGATGAACGCCTCGATGGTGGTGGCTTCGCCGTCGTGCCGTTCGAAATAAAGGTCCATGCCGCGCCGGAAGCCCGCCTGGCCGAGCAGCGTTGCCAGCATGCGCACGACCTCGGCGCCCTTTTCGTAGACCGTGGTCGTATAGAAGTTGTTGATCTCCTTGTAGCTATCCGGCCGCGGCGCGTGGGCAAGGGGGCCGCTGTCCTCGACGAACTGCGTCGCCCGCAGCAGCCGGACGTCATCGATGCGCTTGACCGGGCGCGATCGCTCATCGGAGGTGAACTCCTGGTCGCGATAGACCGTGAGGCCTTCCTTGAGGCAGAGCTGGAACCAGTCGCGGCAGGTGACGCGGTCGCCGGTCCAGTTGTGAAAGTACTCGTGCGCGATGACGCGCTCGACGCCGTAATAGTCGTCGTCCGTGGCGGTCTCGGGCTTGGTGAACACCAGCTTGTCGTTGAAGATGTTGAGGCCCTTGTTCTCCATCGCGCCGAAGTTGAAGTCGGAGACGGCGACGATGTTGAAGATGTCGAGGTCGTACTCGCGGCCGAACCGCCGTTCGTCCCAGGCCATCGAGCGTTTCAGCGCGTCCATGGCGAAGACGCACTCATCCTCCTTGCCGTGACTGCAGTAGACCCCCAGCGCGACCTTGCGGCCGCTCGCCGTGGTGAACTCGTCGTGGATCGAGCCGAGGTCGCCCGCGACCATCGCGAAGAGGTAGGACGGTTTGGGGAACGGGTCTTCCCACACGGCGTAGTGCTCGCCACTGTCGATATCGCCATGATCGATGAGGTTGCCGTTGGCGAGCAGCACCGGAGCCAGCAGCTTGTCGGCCCGCATCGTCACCTTGAACGGCGCGAGGATGTCCGGGCGGTCATAGTAGTAGGTGATGCGGCGGAAGCCTTCCGGCTCGCACTGCGTGCACCATGTGCCCCCCGACCGATAGAAGCCCATGAGCCGGGTGTTCTTCTCCGGCTCGAGCGTCACTTCGGTCTCGAGGACGAAGGTCCGGCTCGGCGGCTCGACCAGGGTGAGCGTGGTGGGCGCTGCCTCATAGGCCGTGAGCGGCAGCGGCGAGCCATCCATTGCGATCGACCGCAGCGTCAATTCGTCCGCATCGAGCACAAGCGGGGTGCCGGGCGCAGTGGCCGGACGCGGCGAAACGGTCAGCAACGCCCGCACATGCGACGTTTCGGGTCCGATGCGCACCTCGAGTTCGACTTTGTCGATCGCATACGGAGTTGGCGTGTAGTCCTTGAGAAAGATCGTGTGCTCGGTTTCGGTGCGCATGCGGCAAAACTGTCCCTGATCGAAAATCCTGCCGTGGCTGGCAGGCGGCCGATTCTTCTTGTAATCTTATAGCCCGACCCGACGGCATTTTCCCTCAATGCGCCAATTGCGGCAGCAGGAAGGTGTGTCGCGGTCGGCACGCACCAAGCCCGCGGCTCTGAGCCGCGTCAAGCTCTGCGTCAATTCAACTTGCCGGGTGACCTCCCATGCTGCGCTGGTTCGAACGCCGCCTCGATCCTTATCCGACTGCCGAACCACAGCAGCCGCCGGGAAAGATGCTTGCCTTCTTTCTGTTCTACCTGAACGGGTCGAAGCGGCTGCTTCTGGCGATGGCGGTGCTGACGGCGACAATTGCACTCAGCGAGGTCGTGCTCTTCGGCTTCATTGGTAATGTGGTCGACTGGCTGAGCCGCGCCGATCGGGCGACGTTCCTAGCCGCCGAGTGGCCGCGGCTGGTCTTGATGGGCGTCTTCATCCTGGTCGTACTGCCGATTGTCGTGACCACCCAGTCGCTGGTGATCAACCAGGGCATGATGGGCAACATCCCGCAGCGCATTCGGTGGATGCTCCACCGCTACGTCCTGCGCCAATCGATGAGCTACTTCCAGGACGAGTTCGCCGGCCGCATCGCGACGAACCTGATGCAGACCGCGCTCGCCGTCCGGGACTCGGCGATGAAGGTGTTCGACGTCCTCAACTACGTCGGATTCTACTTCATCGGCGCCATTGCGCTCGCTGCCGCCAACGACTGGCGGCTGGCGGTGCCGTTTGTGCTGTGGCTCATCATCTATGGCGGGCTGCTCCGCTATTTCATCCCGCGCTTTGCCGACATCTCATCGAAGCAGGCCAACGCGCGGGCGCTGATGACCGGCCGCATCGTCGATGCCTACACGAATATTCCGACGGTCAAGCTGTTTTCGCACTCCGGCCGCGAAGAGGCTTACGCCAAGGAGGCGATGGAGGAGTTCCTTCCCACCGTCTATACGCAGATGCGGATCGCCACCGTGCTCAACGCGGCGATCTACCTGCTCAACCTGGCCTTGCTTGCCTCCGTGTTCGGTATCGGCATCGGCCTGTGGCTCAATTCGGCGATCACGCCAGGCGCGATCGCGGCCGCCGCCGCCCTGGTGCTCCGCCTCTTCGGCATGAGCCAGTGGATCATGTGGGAACTGTCGGCGCTGTTCGAAAACATCGGCACCGTTCGCACCGGCATGAATGCCTTCGCGCTGCCGCACGCGATCACTGATCGAACGGGCGCGCGGGTGCTGGCCAATGTCCGCGGCGACATCCGCTTCGATGACGTGACCTTCCACTACGGCAAGGAAGCGGGCGTCATCGACGACTTCGATTTGCACATCCGGCCGGGCGAGAAGGTCGGGCTTGTCGGGCGCTCCGGCGCCGGTAAATCGACAATCGTCAACCTGCTGCTCAGGTTCTACGACGCCGAGGGCGGCAGGGTGCTGATCGACGGCACCGATATCGCGACGGTTACGCAGGAATCACTGCGCGCGCAGATCGGTGTGGTGACGCAGGATACGTCGCTGCTGCATCGGTCGGTGCGTGAAAACATTTCCTACGGACGGCCCGATGCCACCGAAGATGAGATCGTCGCGGCGGCTAAGCTCGCCGAGGCGCACGACTTCATCCAGACGCTGGTCGATCCCAAGGGGCGAACCGGCTACGACGCGCATGTCGGTGAACGCGGGGTGAAGCTCAGCGGCGGTCAGCGGCAGCGCATCGCCATTGCCCGGGTCCTGCTCAAGAATGCGCCGATCCTCGTCCTGGACGAGGCGACCTCGGCGCTCGACAGCGAGGTCGAAGCGGCCATACAGGGCCAGCTGCAGGTGTTGATGCGCGGCAAGACCGTGATCGCCATCGCCCATCGGTTGTCGACCATCGCGGCGCTCGACCGGCTGGTCGTCATCGAGCAGGGCCGGATCGTCGAGCAGGGAACCCATGCCGAGTTGCTCGAAGTGGGCGGCGAATACGCCAAGCTCTGGCTCAGGCAGTCGGGCGGGTTCCTCGAGCCCGACGCAGACGCTCCGCCGGCCGAAGAGGCGGCGGAATAGAAGAGGCGGGCTCTCGAGCCCGCCCCCAACGATCACATCTGCATCAGCTCGGCGACTTCGATGGAACCACCGGACTTGAAGATCGGGCAGCCACTGGACAGGCTCACCGCGTCCTCGAGCGATTTGGCCTCGAGGATGGAGTAGCCGGTCGACGGATTGGCGCCGCCGCCGGTCGTCACCTTGCCGTTCGCGGCAATGGTCCTGCTCTGGCCGGCGGGATTGCCGGCGTCGACTAGCGCCTTGCCTAGGACGCCCATCCAGTCGGTCCAGGCTTTCATCACGCGCTCGCCTTCTTCCTTGCTCTGGGGCGCCGAGCCGCCATGGTAGTTCAACAGATA
Source organism: Devosia sp. (assembly GCA_051953275.1). Lineage (GTDB taxonomy): Bacteria > Pseudomonadota > Alphaproteobacteria > Rhizobiales > Devosiaceae > Devosia_A. Next base: position 20,900 of record JBQCIY010000080.1, read on the forward strand.
CTTGGTCATTGTGGTCTCCCTTCTCATAGAACTGTGTTTTAGCTACCCATGATCGGAATATTGAGCGGCTTGCCGGTCTCGAGGAAGGTCTTGAGGCCCGAAATGATGATCGGCCAACCTTCTTCGACGCCGGCCTTCGACTTTTCGTAGTCGAAGTGGGTCATGGTGAATTTGCAGACCTCGCCCATCGCTTCAATCTCGTACATCACGCGCGTGATCTCACCCTCAGGCGGCGACCACGCCGCCTTGAACGTGGTGACGAGCTTCCTGGGGGGATCGATCTCGAGCACTTCGCCGTCGAGATTTATTTCGCCCTTGGGGTCGAGATAGTAGAACCGCCCACCGACCCTCAGGTCGGGCTGCACGCGGCCGCCGTAATAGTAATTCTGCGTCAGCTCGGGCTTGGTGAGGGCATCCCAGAGCCGCTCGGGCGTCGTCCGGATGTAAGTCGAAAAGACGAGATCGGGTTTGTCGGCCATCGGTGGTTTGCTCTCCAACGCGTTCTTCAAATTCAACGCGAACCGGGCCAGCGGCTTGCCGTAAGGCGCCATCCAGCGATCGGCGACTTCCTGGATCGGAAGCGCGTTGAGGTAGTGGTACTTGAACCGCCCATCCCGGCGGGTCAGCACCAGGTTTGCCTCCTCCAGCACCTTGAGGTGCTTCATCACCCCGAACCGCGTCATGCCGAGCCCCTGTTCGAGCTCGGTGAGAGTTAGGCCGCCCCTGTCGCGCAGGGTGTCGAGCAATTGGCGCCGCGTGGGATCACTCAGCGCTTTGAAGACGGCATCCACGTTTCCGACAATACGTGACTAAATGGTCACGTGTCAAGCGGGGAGAATATTTGCGACGCCATTGGCACCCGTCTGACAGGTCGTTAAGAAGGCCGGCGCGCTGGGATGCAAACGTTTGCACTTTCGCTTGGCCGAAGTCCGGTGGGCGCCCGTTTGGAGGACTGCATGGCGAAATCCGCCACCGCCGTGAGGCCGTCGCCGACGGCCTATTCCGAGCTCGATCTGAGCGGCGAATATGTGTTGACGTCGCCGAAGGTGAAGACCAAGGCGAAGATCGCCCTCCCGGGCGACGTGCATACGGCGCTGCTCGAGGCCGGCGAGATCCCCGATCCGTATTTCGGTGCCAACGAGCAGGTCGTCATGTGGGTGCATGATACGCCATGGACCATGGAACGGCGTTTCACCGCTGATGCATCGGATATCGATGGCTACCTGACTCTCACACTCGAGAGCGTCGACTGTATCGCGACGGTCCTCCTCAACGGGGAAGAGGTGGCACGCACGCAGAACCAGTTCATCCGTTATGATATCGACGTGACCGGCAAGGTGCGTGCTGGCACCAATACGCTGCGGCTCGAATTCGCCGTTACCAAGGATGTGGCCAAGGCTCGCGCCGACGCCCATCCGTTCCCGATTCCGTACACGTACAACTACGTCACCAATGGCCTGCCGGGCGTGCACATGAACTTCGTGCGCAAGACCGCCTGCCATGCCGGCTGGGACTGGGGCATCTGCCTCATGCCCACCGGCGTCTATGGTCGCATGGCCCTGCGCCGCTCGAAACTGGCGCGGCAGGAGAGCGTCACCGTCGAGCAGGCGCATGGCAGGAACTCCGTCGAACTGTCTATAACGACTCGTGTTTTCGCCTTTGCTGAAGGTTCAGTGGAACTTGAACACCGAATCGACGGGCAGGTGATCGCCGATAAGGTAGTGGTTCGCCCCGGCGAGAACGTCTTCACCCACAACGTCACCATCAGGCAGCCGAAACTCTGGTGGCCCAACGGGCAGGGCGAGCA
>JBQCIY010000081.1:0-6125 GCA_051953275.1 Devosia sp.
CCCTTCTTGTCCTTGAAGTCGCCGATGCGACGTTCGGACTGGCCGGCGCCATAGACGTCCGCGGTGTCCCAGAAATTGACGTCGAGCGACCGCGCTGTGCGCAGGATTTCGTTGGCGGTATCGTCGCCGACCGGCCCGAAATCGCCGCCGAGCTGCCAGCAGCCCAGCCCGATCTCGCTGACGATGTAGCCGGTCTTGCCGAGGGTGCGGGTGTTCATGATCAGCTCTTGAGTTTCTTTGGCGTAAGATCGATGCCGTTGGCACGGCCGACGAACTGCGGCAGATGCGGGACGTAGTCTTCGCTGCCGCCGCCGCCGGCCGCGACCGCGGCCGAAAACGCGTTCTTGGCCGCATTGCCGACAGGGTTGATGACGTGCGCGGCGTCGGCCATCGACTCGAGATAGGTCAAGTCCTTGAGGGCGTTGGCGAGGGTGAACTTGTGGGCCTCGCGGTTGCCCTCGATCGTGTAGCCCATGAAGGTCTGGTAGAAACCGCAATCCATGCGGCCGCCGCGGATGACGCTGTCGAAGCGCTCCGGCGAGATGCCGACCTTGCTCGCGAGCGTAAGCGCCTCGGCATAGATCGCCGCATAGCCGAGCGAGACGAAATTGTTGAGGAGCTTCATCCGGTGGCCGTCGCCGATGCCGCCGATATGGACGATCTTGCCGGCCCAGGTCTCGAGCACCGGCTTGATACGCGCAAACGTCTCCTCGTTGGCGCCCACCATGGTGTCGAGCTTGCCCTCCCATGCTTCCTTGGGCGTGCGCGACAGCGGCGCATCGGCATAGTCGATGCCGGCGGCCGCAAGTTCCTCCGCCAGTGCGACGGTAGAGGTCGGGTCGGCGGTCGAGCAGTCGATGATCACCGAGCCGGGCTTGAGGCCGGCCTTGAGCCCGTCCTTGCCGCGGATCACCGCCTCGACCTCGCGCGAGCCGGTGACGCAGAGCAGCACGATGCTCGAGCGCGCCGCGACCTCGCGGGCGGACGCGGCCTCGACCGCGCCGCGCTTGATCAGGTCGTCGATCGGCGCACGATTGCGGTGCGCGGTGACGGTAAGAGGGAAGCCCTTCTCGACGATGTTCTTGGCCATGCCGTGGCCCATCAGGCCCAGGCCGATAAAGCCGACCGTCTCGTTGCTCATGCTTCCCTCCTGTCCGGGTTCAGTCCAGCGCCGCGACGGCGATGATCTCGACCTTGAGCGCCGGCGCCGCGAGGCGGGCCTCGATGCAGGCGCGGGCCGGCGGATTGGCCGGATCGATCCATTGATCGTAAACCGAGTTCATCGCGGCGAAATCGCCGATGTTGTTGAGGATGACCTGGCAGCTCAATACCTTCGACTTGCTGGTGCCGGCCTCGGCCAAGAGCTTGTCGATCGCCGCCAGCACTTCGCGCGTCTGCTGCTCGATGGTGCCGTTGGGGTCGTTCGCCACCTGGCCCGCGAGATAAACGGTGTTGCCGTGCTTGACGGCCTGGCTCATGCGCTTGCCCGGCTGCAGGCGGGTGATGGTCATCGGATGCTCCTGAGTTGAAAGGTCAGTGTCGTTCTTTGGTGGCGAGGAACTCGACCTTCGGCCAGTCGCGCTGCGCGCGGGCGAGCCACCAGGCCGATTGCGCGAGATAGACTGGATCGCCGTCCTTGTCCTCGGCGAATTCGAGCTTCTGCGCGCTGATGAAACGATCGAGCTCTTTCTTGTCGTCGGCGCGAACCCAGCGTGCCATCTCGAAATTGATGCTCTCGAAGCTGATCGGCACGTTGTATTCCTTGAGGATGCGCGCCTGCAGCACTTCGAGCTGCAGCTGGCCGACGACGCCCACGATGTAGTCGGCGCCGACCATGCGGCGAAACACCTGCGCCACGCCCTCTTCGGCGAGATCGCTCAGCGCCTTGCTGAGCTGCTTGGCCTTGATCGGATCGCTGAGCCGGACGCGGCGGATGATTTCCGGCGCGAAGTTCGGAATGCCGGTGACCTTGATCGTCGCGCCTTCGGTGAGCGTGTCGCCGACCGACAGCGTGCCGTGATTGGGGATGCCGACGATGTCGCCCGCCACCGCCTCTTCGGCGAGCTCGCGGTCGTGCCCGAAAAAGAACATCGGATTGGCGATGGCGAGGTCCTTGCCGGTGCGCACGTTCCTGAGCTTCATGCCGCGCTGGAAGGTGCCGGAGCTCAGCCGCAGGAAGGCCACGCGGTCGCGGTGGTTGGCGTCCATGTTGGCCTGCACCTTGAACACGAAGCCGGTGACCTTGGGCTCGTTCGGGTTGATGGCGTGCGGCTCGGCCGGTTGCGGTCGCGGCTCTGGCGCCCACGCGCCGAGCGCGCGCAAGAGCTCAGGCACGGCGACAGTTTTCAGCGCCGAGCCGAAGATCACCGGCGTCAGGTGGCCGGCGCGATAGGTCGCGAGGTCGAATTCGGGGTAGCCGATGCGCGCCAGCTCGAGGGCTTCGAGCGAGGCCTTGATCACCGGATCGGCGGTGAGAGTCGCATCGTTGAGCAATTCGTCGGGGTTGTGGAACTCCTTCAGCAGCTCGCCGGTGGGCGACCGCACGCGCTGGCCGACGAGATCGACGATGCCCTTGAAGTCGACGCCCTGCCCCAGCGGCCACACCACCGGCGTCACATCGAGCGCCAGCGTGTCGGCGATCTCGTCGAGGATGGCGATGGGGTCCTTGCCCTCGCGGTCGACCTTGTTGGCGAAGGTGATGATCGGGATGTCGCGCAACCGGCAGACCTCGAACAGCTTGAGCGTCTGGCTCTCGATGCCCTTGGCGACGTCGATCACCATCACGGCCGCATCCACTGCCGTGAGCGTCCGGTAGGTGTCTTCGGAGAAGTCGGAGTGGCCAGGGGTGTCGAGCAGGTTGAAGGTCAGCCCGTCGTGCTCGAACGTCATCACCGAGGACGAAATCGAGATGCCGCGCTGCTGCTCGATCTCCATCCAGTCCGAGCGGGTGGCGCGCTGATTGGCGCGGCCGCGCACGGCGCCAGCCTGGTTGATGGCGCCCGAGCTCGCCAAGAGCTTTTCCGTCAGCGTCGTCTTGCCGGCGTCGGGATGCGAAATGATCGCGAAGGTACGCCGCGACTGGTACGGCATGAGCCGCGTCGCCGGGGCGGTTTGCGTGAGGGCGTTCATGGGCGGCGTCATAGAGGAAAAAGCAAGGGGCCGCCAGATTGGCGGCCCCTTCGATTGTCAGCTCGGGCAATCAGTGATGGCGATGGTCCCACCAGTTGCCGTCGTTGCCCGGCCAATCCCAGCGATGCCCGATCCGCTGCACGCTGATGATCCGCGCCCGGCACGTGTCGACCGAGATCTTATATTCCTGATGGTGCCGTTCGGCCCGCACCGAAACGATGCGGCCGCGCCGATCCGTATAGCGGATCTGGTCGTAGCCCTGCCACTGCAGGAAGCGGCGAACCTGGCGGTCGCTCAGGCAATACTTGCCGCCGCCGATCGAGATACCGCCGCCGCCGAAGCCGAAGTGGAAATCGAAGCTCGGCGGGGCGGCCTGGGCGGGAACCGCCGCCAGCGACGCGCCGCCCAGAGCGAGGGCGACAGCTGCGGATTTGGCGAGGGTGCTGAGCTTGCTGAAGCGTGACATGGAGTCTCCTTGAGGTCTTTTTGGTTGTCATGGTGACGCTGCGAACGGGCAGCCTCTACCCCAAAGCCTGAACTCGGCCGGAGCGTTCCGTTCACCTGCAATTCATCCGCAGGACACGATCCCGTCACATTTTGGCACGGGCAAAAGAAAAGGGGCCGCCAACGGCGGCCCCCCGATCTCGTGGTCTCATCGCGGTCTCTGGCAGACAGCTGCCGGGACCGCTGCGACAACTACAGAGGCTGCTCCATAAGGAAGCGCAACGATCCAAGACCCCCCGAAACCTTCGATTTCTGATGCACTGGATCACCTCCTTCAGTTGGTTGAACTCGACCGCCAACGTGGGACAAGTTCGCCGGCTTGGCAAGGGGCAATGCGCCGGCGGCCGGTCAGGCGACCGCCGACCGCAGCCTCGTCACCTGGTTGAGGGCAGCAACGAGCTGCGCCGAGGAGAAGGGCTTGGCCAGAACCGGCGCCCCCCTATGACCGGCCTCCTCGACCTCGGAGCCCGAGGTCACGATGAAGGGAATGCCCCGTGCCCGCAATTGTTCGGCGACGGGCGCGCTGCTGCCGCTGCGGCCCAGATGCACGTCGAGCACCGCCGCGTCGCAGGCATTGGCCGATACGGCGAGCAGCGCCTCTTCGACCGTGGTGACGGTGATGACCTCGGCCACCCCGAAGTCTTCGAGGCTCTGCGCCACATCGAGCAGAATCAGGGCTTCATCCTCGGCCACGAGGACGCGCTTGAGATTCGATAAATCCGCCATCGCCAATCTCCTCGGCCGCCGGGATACGAGATTGCGTTGGTCCACGCCCGGTTCACAACTTTGGCGATACTGCCCGCCGGGCAGGGCTCAAACCGGTCTATGGGCGAAAGGGTCGCACGCTCAAGGCCGGCTGTCATTAACAAAAGCCATGTGCCGGATAAAATCCGACGGAGGCGGAAACCGCCAACCCTGCCAATGCATTGGAGCCTCAAGAGCGTCGGCATCGAGTACCACGAGCATGACGCACATCCGCTACGACATCATTCCGCAGGGTGGCGGCTGGAGCATCGCCATGGGCGGTGCGGTCGGCCCGCCCTACATGCAGCTCAACGAAGCGGTGCGGGATACCGAATACGTCGCCTCGATGCTGACCGAAAACGGCGACCTCGTCGACATCGTGGTCTGGCAGGGCGGCCAGCCGGTACTGCTGGAACGGCTGGAGCCCAAGGACAAGCCGCGACCCGGCTGAGCGTTTACCTCTCGTTCACCATATTGCCCGAGGATTTGCGCTTCGTGTCCAAACCGATGACGTGAATGACGGTCTTCCAATCGATCTGGCTCGTGGTGCTGGTGCTTACCCTCGCCGTTACGCCGTTTGCGATTCTGCTCGGGCAGGCCTGAGCGCTGCCTAGGCTGCAATCTTCTCGCGCACGCCGTCGGGCGTCAGCTCCACCACGGCATCGCCGGGCGCGATCACCGTCTTGCGATGCGTGATGGCGATGATCGTCATCTCGTCGGCGAGACTGCGGATTTCGCCCATGATCTCGGCCTCGGTGCGCTCGTCGAGCGCCGAGCTCGCCTCGTCTAGGAACAGGATCTGCGGATCGGCATAGAGCGCGCGGGCGATGGCGACGCGCTGCCGTTCCCCGCCCGAGAGCTTGAGGCCGCGCTCGCCGATGCGGGTCTCGAACTCCTCGGGCAAACTGTCGATGAAGCGAGAGATCGAGGCGCGCTCGACCGCGTGGCGCAGCTTTCTCTCATCGAGCGGACGCCCGAGGATGATGTTGGCCGTGATGCTGTCGTTGAGCAGCATGATCTCCTGCGGCACGACGCCGATCACCGAGTACCAGTCGGCCCGCGCGATCTGGCTCAGCGGCTCGCCATCGACCAGCACCCGGCCGTGGCTCGGCTCGAGCGACTTGAGCGCGAGCTTGAACAGCGTGGTCTTGCCCGAGCCGGTCTCGCCCGTGAGGAAATTGAGCCGGCCGCGCCGCGCCGCGAAACTGACACCCGAGACCGCCGGCTTGTCGCGATAGGCGAAGCCGACGTCCTCGAAGGCGACCGTGCCGTTCGCGAGCCGGAAGTCCGGATGTGGCGCGACGTCGGGCTCCTCGGGCGCGCCCCACATCTTGGCGAAGGGGATGAAGCGCGAATACGAGCGCAGCAGGTCGTCGATCGACGAGCCGATGGTCTGGAACGGCCGGTTGAGCTGCAGGAGCAGAGAGTCGAACAGCACCACGTCGCCGATCGTGAGCTCGCCAGCCCGGTAGCGCGGCAGGAGCACGAAATAGGTGATGCCGATTTGCGCCGCGAGCATCGCGCCGAACACCAGCGCGTAAAAGATCCGGCGGGTCGCGAACGCGGCCCAGCTGTCGCGCACCTCGCGCGCCTGCTCGGCGAAGCGCCCCGCGATCCACTTATCGCCGCCGAAGTAGCGCAGCGTCTCCATGGCATTGATGGAATTGCCGACGAATTTCGAGTTCGCCTGATCGGCCTTGATGGCGGTATCGAGATAGGGTCGCGTCCAGCGGTTGGCAAAGAAGGTG
>JBQCIY010000082.1:0-27722 GCA_051953275.1 Devosia sp.
CTCAACAAGGCCGGCGGCGGCACCGGTCCATACCTGATCAAGGGCTGCACACTGCCTGCCGACGTCCCGCCGGCGGTGTCGGATTTGCAGTCCTACTTCCAGTCGGGTGACACCAACGCCCCGGCGCTCGAGTTCCTGTCGCCGGTGAAGGGACCCTCGCTCGAACAGATAACGGTCGCAGTCGGATCGGGCATCACCTCACCGGCCGACGGTGCGGCGCAGTATGACGATGACGTGAAGAAGCAGGCGCAGCAGCTCGGCCTCTCGGGCTGGTGATTGCCGACTGATTGATCTTGGCTGCGTCCAGCGCAATGCTGGGCGCAGTCGTCGTGAGGAGAGACCGATGGCCGCTGTGACGGAGAGCGCCGTTTCGACGCCGCCCAGCGCCGAAGTCCGACGAACGCCGTCGCCTTATCCGAACTGGTTCTATCTGCCGGCGGCGATCGTCTTCACCGTGTTCTACCTGTTCCCGACGATCGCTTCCCTGTTCTTCAGCCTGACACGCTGGAACTTCCAGAGCGCAACGTTCATCGGGCTCGCCAACTTCGTCCAGTTCTTCCATGAGCAGAACCTGTACCAGGGCCTCATCAACACGCTGATCTATGGCGTGATGACGTCGGGACTGAAGGTCGTACTCGGGCTGTTGCTGGGCATGCTGCTGACAAGCCAGATCATCGCCCGCGGCTATCTGCGTTCGGTGGTGTTCTTCCCGGTGCTGGTGTCGACGGTCGGCGTGGGCATTACCTTTACGGCAATGATGCATCCCACCGAGGGCGTCATCAACACAACGCTGGCGATGTTCGGCATCCACGGACCGGGCTGGCTCACGGATCCGCACCTGGCGCTGATCTCGGTGGCGCTCGTTGATGTCTGGAAGGGAGTGGGACTCGCGACCGTGATCTACATGGCGGGGCTGGTCTCGATCCCGCAGGACTACTACGAGGCCGCGGCCATCGACGGGGCGACCGGCTGGGACAGGTTCTGGAACATCACGCTGCCGCTCGTGATGCCCGCGACGACCACGGTGGTCATCCTCAGCCTCATCGGCGGACTGCGGTCGTTCGATCTCATCTGGGCGATGACCAAAGGCGGCCCGGGTTTCACTTCGGACGTCATCGCGTCGGTCATCTACAAACAATACCAGGCGGGATTCTATGGACTTTCGACCGCGGGCAACGTCGTGCTGTTCGTCGTGGTGTCGATCATCATCGTACCGCTCTCGTGGTTCCTCAACCGCCGGCAGGTGGAAGCATGACGCGGCGCCGGCCTATCCACGTCGTCGGCGGCATCGCAGCGATCCTGCTTTCGATCGTCGTGTTCATCGTGCCCTTTGCCTTCATCGTCATCAACGCGCTCAAGGATGTGCGTGAGTCCTCTGACCGCAGTTTTGCGCTGCCGACGACATGGCATCTGTGGGACAACCTGGTCGAGGTGCTCAGTACGCGCGACTACATGCTGGTGACGGCGTTCATCAACTCCATCATCCTTACCGTGGCGAGCGTGACGCTGCTCGTGGTGTTCGGCGCGATGGTCGGCTTCGTGCTGCAGCGCCGGCCCTCCCGCTGGACCCGAACCATCGACTTTCTGGTGCTGGCGGGACTGATCATTCCCCCGGCAGTAGTGCCGACCATCTGGGTGCTGCAGGGCCTGGGCATATTCAAGACCCTGCACGGCATGGTGCTGATCGAAGTTGCGTATGGCCTGAGCTTTGCGGTGCTGTTGTTCCGCGCCTTCATCGCGACGGTGCCGCGAGAGCTGGACGAAGCGGCGATCATCGACGGCGCCGGCCCGATGCGGTTGTTCTTCGGCATCGTGCTGCCGTTACTGCGGCCGGTGGTAGTCACGCTGATCGTCACGCAGTCGGTGGCGATCTTCAACGATTTCACCAACCCGCTCTACTACCTGCCGGGCAACAAGAACGTGACGCTGCAGTTGACGCTGTTCAACTTCCAGAGCCAGTTCAACACGTCGTACAACCTGCTGTTCATGAACATCCTGCTGATCACGATCCCGCCGCTGCTAGTCTATATCTTCTTCAATCGGCAGATCGTGGCCGGCCTGACCGCGGGGGCTGTGAAGGGCTAGTCGCCTTCACAGCGGCAGTGGACCGTCGTTCTTGACCTCCTCCATCACGGCGTAGGTGCGGGTTTCACGCACGCCCGGCATTGCGAGCAGCGTCTCGCCGAGGAAGCGGCGATAGGCGGCCATGTCGGCATGGCGGGCCTTGACCAGATAGTCGAAGCCGCCCGCCACCATGTGGCATTCGAGCACCTCGGGCGCGCGCTTCACCGCTTGGGCGAAGCGCTCGAAGATGTCGGGCGTGGTCTTGTCGAGCGAGACCTCGACGAAGGTGAGCAACCCAAGCCCGAGCGCGTGCGGATCGAGTCGGGCGCCGAATCCGGCGATGTAGCCCTGGCGGACCAGCCGACGGAAACGGTCGCTCATCGAGGTGGGCGGCAGGCCGACGCGCTGGGCGAGCTCGGCGTTGGTGATGCGGCCGTCGCGCTGGAGTTCGGCGAGGATGCGGCGGTCGGTCTGGTCCAGCGTCGTCATATCTCCGCACTTTTTTCCACTTTTGCGTCATTCCTACGGCCGCTCGCTGATTATCGCAATGGTGCTACGCAAAAACACCGCTAGGCTCTCGGTCGAGGGTCGGAGAGACAATGACGCTGGCAAGCGAGCAACAGCACGCGGCACGGCCGGACGGGTTTGCCCCGTTCGCGCGGTTCGATATCGCCAGCGCCACCCACTCCCCCTCGCCGCTACGAGCCGCTATTCGGGCAGCGCTGCGACCGCCGGAGCCGGAGTGTGTTCCACCGCTGATCGAGGCGGCGCGGGTGGATGCGGCCACCGCGGGACAAATCGCCCGCACGGCACGTCGGCTGGTGGAGCAGCTCCGGACCGACCGGCCCAGCCGTGGCATCGCCGGCATGATCCACGAGTATTCGCTGTCGAGCGAGGAAGGCGTCGCGCTGATGTGCCTCGCCGAGGCGCTGCTACGAATTCCGGACGATGCGACGCGGGACGCGCTGATCCGCGACAAGGTCTCGCAGGGCGACTGGCGGGCGCACCTGGGAGCGGAACGGTCGCTCTTCGTCAATGCCGCCACCTGGGGCCTGATGGTCACCGGACGGATCACCTCGGCGATCCCCGAAGAAGGGCTGGCGCGAGCCCTCGGACGGCTGATCGCGCGGGGCGGAGAGCCGATCATCCGCGCGGGCGTCGACATGGCCATGCGGATGATGGGCGAGACATTCGTTGCCGGGCAGACGATCGACGAGGCGCTCGCCAATGCGCGGCGAATGGAGCGCAAGGGCTTCCAGTACTCCTACGACATGCTCGGGGAAGCCGCGACAACGGAGGAAGATGCGGCGCGCTACCTCAAGGCCTATGAAGATGCCATTGACGCCATCGGCCAGGAGGCCGCAGGACGCGGGCCGATCCGGGGGCCGGGCATTTCGATCACGCTCTCGGCGCTGCATCCGCGCTACCGGCGCAGCCAGGCGGACCGGGTGGTCGCCGAACTGTTGCCCCGGCTCAAGCGACTGGCCTTGCGCGCCAAGACCTTCAATATCGGGCTCAACATAGACGCGGAGGAATCCGATCGGCTGGAGATGTCACTCGACCTGCTCGAGGCGCTCTGCCTCGATCCGGAGCTCGGGCGGTGGGACGGCATCGGCTTCGTGGTGCAGGCGTACAGCAAGCGCTGCGTGTTCGTGATCGACTGGCTGGTCGAGCTGGCGCGCCGCAGCGGCCACCGCCTGATGGTGCGGCTGGTCAAAGGCGCCTACTGGGACAGCGAGATCAAGCAGGCGCAGGTGGATGGGCTCAGCGACTATCCGGTGTTCACCCGCAAGGTCTACTCCGATGTGTCATACATTGCCTCGGCCAAGCGGCTGCTGGCGGCACGCGATGCGGTGTTTCCACAATTTGCTACGCACAATGCTCAGACACTGGCAAGCATCTACGAGCTGGTTGGAGCGGCGTTCCAGGTGGGTGACTACGAGTTTCAATGCCTGCACGGCATGGGCGAGCCGCTTTACGGCCACGTGGTGGGTAAGGACAACCTGGATCGACCGTGCCGCATCTACGCGCCGGTGGGGACGCACGGTACGCTGCTCGCCTACCTCGTAAGGCGGCTGCTGGAGAACGGCGCGAACTCCTCGTTCGTGAACCGGATCGCGGACCGGTCAGTCGACATCGCGTCGCTGGTGGCAGATCCGGCCGAGGTCGCGAGCGCGGTTGTGCCACCCGGAGCGCCACATCCGCAAATCAGGCTTCCGAGAGATATTCTCGAAGCCCGGCAGAACTCTGCCGGGCTCGATCTTTCCGACGAGACCGTGCTCTCCCAACTCGGCGACAGACTGCGCGAGAGCCCGCGGAGGTGGACGGCGGAGCCGGTGCTGGCGTCGGGACCAGTGACCGGTGCGGCCGTCGAGGTGCACAACCCGGCCGAGCCCGCCGACCTCGTCGGGATCGCGCAGTTCGCTCCCGCTGCCTTGGTCGAGCAGGCCTTTGCGGGGGCAACACCGGCTTGGTCTCCCCTGCTCCGGCGCACGGCTGCCCTGCGCCAGGCCGCGGACCTCCTGCAGACACGTCTGCCGGACTTTCTCGCGCTCATGATGCGCGAAGCAGGCAAGACGGCGAGCAACGCCATCGCCGAGGTGCGCGAGGCGGTCGACTTCCTGCGCTACTATTCGGCCCAGGCCGAGGCGCTTGGGTCGGCAGCGAAGCCGCTCGGCACGATGGTCTGTATCAGCCCGTGGAATTTCCCGCTGTCGATCTTTACCGGACAGATCGCGGCGGCGCTCGCGGCGGGCAACGCAGTAATCGCCAAGCCGGCCGAGGAGACGCCGCTCACCGCTGCGGCGATGGTCGCGATCCTGCACGAGGCGGGCGTGCCGCGCGGTGCGCTGCAGTTCCTGCCGGGCGCCGGAGATGTCGGTGCGGCGCTGTGCGGACATCCCTCAGTATCAGGCGTGGTGTTCACCGGTTCCACCGAGGTGGCGCACTTGATCCAGAAGCAGCTGGCGCCACGCGGGCCGGTGCCGCTGATCGCGGAGACCGGCGGCATCAATGCGATGATCGTCGACAGCTCGGCGCTCACCGAGCAGGTGGTGGTGGACGTGCTGTCCTCGGCCTTCGACAGCGCGGGCCAGCGCTGCTCGGCATTGCGGCTGCTGTGCCTGCAGGATGACGTGGCCGATCGAACGCTCTCGATGCTGAAGGGCGCGATGGGCGAGCTTCGCACGGGCAATCCGGATCGGCTTGCCACCGATGTCGGCCCGGTGATCACCGCGGAGGCGCGAGACCGGATCGTGGCGCACATCCGCGAGATGGAGCGGCGTGGCAATCGGGTCACGCAAGGGCCTTTGCCAGTCGACGCGGCGGGAACATTCGTGCGACCCACGATCATCGAGATCGGCCGCATCGAGGATCTCGAGCGTGAGGTGTTCGGTCCGGTTCTGCACGTGGTGCGCTATGCGCGGCGCGACCTCGACCGCACCGTCGATGCGATCAACGTCAAGGGCTTCGGCCTCACCTTCGGGCTGCATACGCGGCTGGACGAAACCATCGATCGGGTGTCCGACCGCATCGCCGCGGGCAACATCTACGTCAACCGCAACATCATCGGCGCCGTCGTGGGTGTGCAGCCGTTCGGCGGCCAGGGCCTGTCCGGTACCGGGCCGAAAGCCGGTGGCCCGCTCTATGTGCGCCGCATGATCCAGGGACATGGCGCGGCGCCGCCGGACGTCGTCGCCCTGCCCGGTCCCGTCGGCGAGAGCAATCTTTACCGCACACGGCCGCGTGGCGAGGTCCTGCTGCTAGCCCAGAGCCGCGAGGGGCTGAGCCGGATGCTCGATGCCGTTGCGGCGACCGGCAATCGCGCCATCGTCGACAGCAGTGCCGTCGGCGCAGCGGCGGCGCGGGAACTGGAGCCACGGGCGAAGATCATCAGCGGCTGGTCCGGCGACGGGGTGGACGCCGTGCTGGTCGAAGGCGATGCCATGCGACTGGCAGAGGTTGCTCAGCAGGTCGCAGCCCTGCCGGGGCCGATCGTTCCGGTGCAAAGCGCGGCGGACATCGACCTGGACCTGCTGGTGCATGAGGTTTCGATCAGCATCAACACGGCTGCGGCGGGCGGCAACGCCAGCCTCATGACGCTGGAGGAGAGTTGAGTGCTAGCTCGCGCGCGCCGACCGAGACCGCCTCGCGGGCTTGTCGCTCAACCGCATGGTGGCGGTGACGTCGCGGGCGATATAGCTCTGGATCTGGCGCACGATCTGCGCGGCGTGGAGCGCGGCAAGTTCGTCGGCGCGATCGGCGTCGCCTTTCTCGATGGCCCGGATGATGGCCTCATGCTCGTCGACATATTTGCGAGGCAGATGGTCGTCGAACGCGGCGTAGTAGTAGAGCCGCAGCAGCCGCCGGCCCTCGTCGAGCAGGCGCGAGAACCAGCTGGTGAAGTAGCTGTTGCCGCCGGCCTCGGCGATCGCAAGATGGAAGTCCCGGTTTGTCGAGATCATGCTGACAGCGTCGTTGCGCGCGACCGCCTCAACGTATTGCGCCTGAGCCTGGCGCATCGCCGCAATGTGTCTCGGCATGCGGCGCTGCGCGGCGGCCCGCGTGGTGACGCGATACATCAGGGTCAGCGCTTCGAAGTAGACCGGCAGCCTCTCGAAATCGATCGGCGCGACGACGGTGCTGCGATTGGGCAGCGTGGTCACCAGCCCGTCGCCGGCGAGACGCACCAAAGCCTCGCGCACCGGAGTGCGCGACAGGGCGAATTGTTGCGACAGACGTACCTCATCAAGGGGGCTGCCGGGTGGCAGATCGAGATTGACGATTGCGAGCCGCAACTGCTCGTAAACCGTCTGCACGCCCGCACCACGCACCGGCCGAGCCGGAGCCACTGCCTTGCCGCTCATCGGCCTACTCACAGGCTGAACCTCACTACCCCAACGATTGACACGAAAATGTCATGCGTGCAATCTGTCGACAAGATGCATGCAGACGCATCCTATGCCGCTCGGGCCACACCGATCGTGACGTGCCGCCAAGCGGCGAACACCAAGACTGCAACAGGGAGACGATGAATGAACCTCTTGAAGACATCGGCGGTCGCGAGCCTCGCCCTCGCCCTCATGCTCGGTACGGCTTACGCCGCCGACATCAAGATCGGCGTGCTGGTGCCGACCACCGGCGGCCAGGCGACCTACGGCCAGGACATGGCAAATGCCGTGCAACTCGCCATGGATGAGATCAACAAGGCCGGTGGCGGCAACACCTATTCGGCCGTCATCGGTGACGACGCCTGCGATCCGCAGCAGGCCGTGAACGCCGCGACCAAACTCGCCTCGTCGGGCATCGCCGCCGTCGTCGGTGGCTACTGCTCCGGCGCAACGATCCCGACGCTCAAGATCTTCGGCGACGCCAAGCTGCCGTTCGTGATCACCGCCGCGAACTCGACCAAGCTGATCCCGGCGAACCCGGGCAACGCCTTCATGATCAACTCGACCGGCAACGACCAGGTCGCCAAGGCTTTGGAGTTCTGGAAGGCTAAGGGCTACAAGGCCATCGCCATTGTCAACGAAGGCGATGCCTACAGCCAGGACCTCGCGACGCTGGCACAGAAGAGCTTCACCGATGCGGGCGGCAGCGTGCCGGCCTTCGAGACCGTGAATCACGGCGAGCAGGACTATTCGGCCGTCGTGACCAAGATCAAGGCAGCCAACCCGGATGCCGTGTTCTGGACGGCCTATGACGACGATGGCGGCCCCTTCATCAAGCAGCTCCGCGAGGGTGGTTATCAGGGCGACATCTATGTCGGCGACGGCTCGACGTCAGCGAACCTGTTCAAGCTCGCGGGCGATGCAGCCGAAGGCGTCTATGCCTTCTCGAGCCCGACGGCAGAGTTCCTGCCCGATGCCAAGAGTTTTGCCGATGCGTATCAGGCCAAGTTCAACGTCGCGCCGAGCTCGTACGGCCCGCTCACCTATGACGGCATGAAGCTGCTCGCCGACGCCATCAGCAAGGCCGGCGGCACCGACAGTGCCAAGCTGATCGCGGCGCTGCAGGCGGAGGACTACAAGGGCATCGCCGGCGAGATCACCTTCAAGCCGGACCATACCCTGGGCCGCTCGAATTTCGTGGTCGTCGTCGGCAAGGGCGGCACCTGGACGCTGGCCCAGTAACGGCCGAACTCAATCGCGTGCGGAAGGACGCTCCGTCCCTCCGCACGATTGGGGCCAATTGCTAATGACATTGACCACCATTCTCGCGCAGCAGTTGGTGAACGGCCTGGTGCTTGGCTCGTTCTACGCGCTCGTCGCACTCGGCTACACCATGGTCTTCGGCGTGGTGAAGCTGCTGAACTTCGCCCATGGCGACCTCTATATGGTCGGCGCCTTCACTGGGCTGCTGGCGCTCTCGGCCGTTGCCGGCGCCGCGGGCACCAGCTGGGTGGGCGTGGGGCTTTCGATCCTTCTCGCGATGATTGCCGTCGGGTTTCTCGGCGTCGTCATCGAGCGTATCGCTTATGCGCCGATGCTGAGGGCGCCGCGGCTCTCCATTCTCATCACCGCTCTGGCGGTCTCGCTGGTGCTGCAAAACGGCGTTCTGACGATCAGCAACGGGCAGGTGCTGGCATTCAGCCCGAAGCTCGGATTTGCCGGCCTCAACCTCGGGCCAGTGTTCATCAACTACAAGCAGATCGCATTGGCCGGCACCGCTGCGGTCCTGATGATCGCGCTCGAGCTCTTCATCACGCGCACGCAGTACGGCCGCGCCATGCGCGCGGTTTCCGTCGACCGCGACATGTCCGAATTGATGGGCATCGACGTCAACCGCGTGATCGCGGTGACCTTTTTCGTCGGCTCGGCTCTGGCGGGCGCCGCCGGGACCATGGCCGGAGCTTACTATGGCTCCGTCTGGTATTTCATGGGCTTCATCATCGGGCTCAAGGCCTTCACTGCCGCGGTGATCGGCGGCATCGGCTCGATCCCCGGTGCAATGCTGGGTGGCCTGGTGCTCGGCCTGCTCGAAAGCTTCGGCACGCAGATCCCCGGCATCGGCAGCGAATGGAAGGACGTGTTCTCTTTCTCGGTGCTGATCCTGGTGCTGGTGTTCAAGCCCACCGGCCTCCTCGGCAAATCCGAGCAGGAGCGCATGTGATGGCGCTCGAACCCGGTTCTCCCGGCCCGCAGTCGGTCGAGGCTCGGCCCAGCGCCTGGGGCGGCCTGTCGGCCATCCTCGACACACCGCAGAAGCGGGGCATTACGATCGTCGTGATCCTCGCGGCGATGGTGATCGCGCCGCAGGCGTTCGGCCCCTATGCCACGGTCATCCTCACCAATGCGCTGCTCTACACCATTCTGGCGCTCGGGCTGAACGTGGTGGTGGGCTATGCCGGCCTGCTCGACCTCGGTTATGCCGCATTCTTTGCGGTCGGCGCCTATTCGGTCGGTATCCTCACCACGGGGTTCGGCTGGAACTTCTGGGCCACCATCCCGGTGGCGGTTATCGTCGCAATGATCGCGGGTGTCATCATCGGCGGCCCGACGCTCAGGCTGCGCTCGGACTATCTCGCCATCGTGACGCTGGGCTTCGGCGAGATCGTGCGCATTGCCGCGCGCAACCTGCAGATCACCGGCGCGGCGAGCGGCATCTCGGGCATCGAGCAGCCCTGGCTGTTCGGCTGGCACATCGCACGCCAGGTCGATTTCTACTACGTCTTCCTGGTGCTGGCGGTCATCGCAATCCTCGTCTCGGTGCGACTGGCGAATTCGCGGCTCGGGCGCGCCTGGCTTTATGTGCGGCACGACGAAGACGCGGCCGAGGCCATGGGTATCGACCGGGTGCGCGTGAAGCTCGCGGCCTACATCATCGGCGCCATTTACGGCTCGATCGGCGGTGCGTTTTTTGCGGTGAACCTCACGGCGATCTCGCCGCAGAGCTTCTCGTTCCAGCAATCGACGCTGTTCCTGATGGCGGTGGTGCTGGGCGGCATGGGCAAGATCCCGGGAGTCATCCTTGGCGCCTTCGTCGTGGTGCTCGGACCGGAGCTGCTGCGCGATCTCGGCAGCTTCCGCTACCTCGTGTTCGCGGTGGGGCTCCTGCTGATCATGCTGTTCCGGCCGAGCGGCATTTGGCCCAGCGGAGGCAAGCGCTGATGGCCCTCCTCGAGCTCAACGGGGTCTCCCTCGGATTTGCCGGAAACACCGTACTGCAGGATGTCGATTTCGCCGTCGGCGAGCGCGCCATCGCCAGTCTGATCGGGCCGAACGGCGCCGGCAAGACCTCGCTGTTCAATTGCATCACCGGATTCTACAAGCCGCAGCGGGGTAGCATCACCTTCGGCGGCGCGCAAATGCTGTCGCTGAAGCCCTGGCAGGTCACGCGTGCCGGCATCGCCCGGACGTTCCAGAACGTGCGGCTGTTCCGGCAAATGAGCGTGCTCGAGAACGTGATGTCGGGGCAGCACTGCCGCACCAACGCTGGCGCGATCGGGGCAATCTTCAGGGTGCCGGCGCAGCGGCGCGAGGAGGAGCACATCCACGAGGTGGCAGGCGCCTGCCTCCGCTTTGTCGGCATCGATGCCGACGAGTGGGGGCGCGATGCGACGACGCTGGCCTATGGGCACCAGCGACGCGTCGAGATCGCGCGGGCGCTCGCGACCGAACCGAAGCTGCTGTTGCTCGATGAGCCAGCGGCCGGGCTGACCAGGGGCGAGAAGGCCGAGTTAGTGACGCTGATCAGTCGCATTCGCGACGAACGAGGTGTCGCGGTGCTGCTGATCGAGCATGACACCAGCCTCGTGATGAGCATCTCCGAACGGGTGAGCGTGCTCGACCATGGGGTAATGATCGCCGAGGGGGCGCCGAAGGAGATCCAGGCCAATCCACGGGTGATCGAGGCGTATCTGGGCAGCGAAGATGCGGAGGCAGCCCTTGCGCTCTGAAGCTCCCGTGGTGCTGTCGCTCAAGGGCGTGGAAGCAGGCTACGGCCGGATCCGCGCGCTGCATGGTATCGACCTCGAAGTGCGAGCCGGTGAGATTGTGACGCTGCTCGGCGCAAACGGCGCGGGCAAGACCACGACGCTCAAGACCATCTCGGGGTTGGTGCGGGCGAGCGCCGGCTCGGTGACGTTCGAAGGCCAGGAACTGGTCGGCCGCAAGGCGAGCGAGATCGCCCGGCTGGGAGTGGTGCACGTGCCGGAAGGCCGTCATGTGCTGCGCGGCTTGAGCGTGCGTGAGAACCTGGAGCTCGGCGGCTTCACTGTGGCCGATGCGCGGACACGGCGGGAGCGGATGGAGCACGCCTTCAGCCTGTTCCCGATCCTCAAGGCGAGGCAACACCAGGACGGCTCGCTGCTCTCCGGCGGCGAGCAGCAGATGCTGGCGATCGGCCGGGCGCTGATGCATGGGCCGAAGGTGTTGCTGCTCGATGAGCCATCGATGGGTCTCGCGCCGAAGCTGGTGCTCGAGACATTCCGCATCATCAGGGACCTCAACAAGAGCGGCGTGACGATCTTGCTGGTCGAGCAGAATGCGCGCCTGGCGCTGAAGCTGGCAAGCTACGGCTACGTGCTGGAGACCGGCAATATCCGCATGGACAGCGATGCCGAGATCCTAAGCAAGAGCAACTCCATTGTGGAGGCGTATCTTGGCACATGACTCAACGGAGCTTCTTGTAGCTCAGCGTGGTCGTGGCGCTGAGCGCAGTGCGCGGGGCCTCGAACCAGCCCTGCTCCAGCAGCGTGGCGCGGACACGTTCGTTGAGGCCGCCCTTGGTCTGATGTTCCTCCACCAGGCCATCAAAAGCCGTGGTAGGAGTCCGCTGCGCTTCATGAGCCAGCATGCCGAGCAGAGAGACGACGAAGCGGCGGCTGTCCGGCTCGGAGATGCCGGCGCTGGTGCCGACGTCGATCAGCGCCCGTTGCAGTTCGAAGTAGGTCGACATGAACGCGTTCAGCCCCCCGAAATGGAGCCGCCCCTCGTCCGGCGTGACGAACAGGTCTCCAAGCGGCGAGAACAGTTGGACGATTTCCGGTACCTCCGGATAGGTCGCGATCGGGCCTTCGCCATACGCGATGCCGGGCAGCGGAATGAAGCGGCACACGGTCGCCTGAGGCCAGCGCTGCCGTATGTCGGCGAGGCCGAACCCCGCGACCATGCTCGCTACGATCTGGCCCCGGTTGAATCCGATGCCGGCCATCGCCTCCTCGAGATGCATCGGGCGCATGCCAAGGAATACGATATCGGCCGTTGCGACCTCCGCATTGGATCTGGCGCGACGGACTTTCGGATAGCGCGCGGCCAGCGCCTCAGACACCGCCTCGGAGCGCGGGGAAACGATTACCTCAGGGGCATCGGGCCGCGACTGCAGCCCGCTGACCACCGCCGCCGAAATCGTGCCCGTGCCGATGAACCCAATTCGCATCACTCACTCCCCCACTGAAGGACCTTCGACATGACACTCACCTGGCGCGGCGTCATCCCCGCATTGATGACAGAGATGAAGCAGAACGGCGACCTGGATCTCGACGCGACCGCCAAGCACATCGACTCCTGCCTGCAGGCGGGCTGCGAGGGGTTCGTGATGCTGGGGACGCTCGGCGAAAACTCGTCGCTTGACCTCGAGGAGAAGGCCGCAGTGGTGAGCACGGCGGTGAAGGCCGTGAATGGCCGCGTGCCGGTGATTGCCGGCGTCGCCGAGTACACCACCAGGCTCGCGATTGGCGCGGCCAACCGGATGAAGGCGGCCGGCGCCGACGGGCTCATGGCGCTTCCGACCATGGTGTACCAGACCGATGCGCGCGAAAGCATCAACCACTTCCGCACACTGGCGCGGAACGTCGAACTGCCGATCATGATCTACAACAACCACGTGGCCTACAAGGTCGACCTCAAGCCCCACGATTTCGCCGAGTTGGCGAGCGAGAAAAACATCGTCGCCGTGAAGGAATCGAGCCACGACAGCCGTCGGATCACCGACATGATCAACCTGCTCGGCGATCGCTTTGCGATCGTCTGCGGCGTGGACGACCTGTTCCTCGAGAACGCGCTGTTCGGGGCGACCGGCTGGGTCTCGGGCCTTGCCAACTCCTTCCCGCGCGAGGCGGTGCAGCTGTTCAAGCTCGCGAAGTCCGGGCGCACTGCCGAGGCGCTTGAGCTCTACCGCTGGTTCATGCCGCTGCTGCATCTCGATGTGGCGACCAAGCTGGTGCAGTACATCAAGCTCGCCAACCAGATGACTGGCGAGGGCAGCGAGTGGGTCCGGGCGCCGCGCCTCACGCTCGAGGGCGAGGAGCGCAAGAAAATCGCGGCGATCGTGCAGCAGGCGCTCGACACCCGCCCGCAACTCAAGACCGCTGCCTGAGGTCACGTGAAGCACGACGTCGTCATCATCGGCGCCGGTATCGTCGGCCTCGCGAGCGCCTTCAAGCTCGTCGAGGCCGGCCGCTCGGTGCTGCTGATCGACCGCAAGGGCATGGCGGAGGAAACGAGCCGCGGCAATGCCGGGGCGTTCGCCTTCTCCGACATCATGCCGCTCGCGACCAAGGACATGTGGCGCAAGCTGCCGCGCTGGCTGAGCGATCCGCTGGGGCCGTTCACGGTGCGGCCGGAATATCTGGCTCAGATCACGCCATGGCTGATGCGGTTCTGGCGGGCCGGCTGGCCCGATCGCGTCGATGCCGCGATAAAGGCGCAGGCAACGCTGATGCGCCTGGCACGACAGGAGATGGACGCACTGGTGACGAGCGCCGGCCTCAGCGCTCTCGTGCGGTCGGACGGTGTACTCGAACTCTATGAGAGCGAAGGCGAGTTGCGCGCAGCGATGGGCGAGATCAACGCCAAGACGCGCGAGGGCATCGAGGTGCGTATCGTGCGCGGCGGCGAGTTGGCCGACCTGCAGCCGGGGCTCGACCTCCGCTTCGTGGTGGGCACGTTCATTCCGAAGTGGCAGACCGTCAGCGACCCCTATGACTTCGCGCTGGCCATCGGCAAGGTCGTAGTCGATCGCGGCGCGACCTTCCGCAGAGCGGAGGCGAAAGCGCTGCGCCCGCTGGGCGACGGCGTAACCATTGAGTTGTCCGATGGCTCGAGCCTGATGGCGAACAAGGTGGTGGTCGCGTCCGGCGCCTGGTCGCGCGCGCTGACGGCACCCCTGGGTGACCTCATCCCGCTCGATACGGAGCGCGGCTACAATACCACTCTGCCACCTGGCGCCTTCGACCTCAGACGGCAGCTGGTTTTTCCCGGCCACGGCTTCGTCGTCACGCCGCTCTCGACCGGCGTTCGCGTCGGCGGCGCCGTGGAGCTTGCGGGCCTGGCTCTGCCCCCCAATTTCAAGCGGTCAGAGGCGATGCTGAAGAAGGCCGCGATGTTCATGCCCGGCCTTAGGACCGAAGGCGGCAAGCAGTGGATGGGGTTTCGGCCGTCGCTGCCGGACTCGCTGCCGGCGATCGGCCGCTCGCGTCCCTCCCCGCATATCATCTACGCTTTCGGGCACGGCCATCTCGGCCTCACGCAATCGGCCGCGACCGGCCGGCTTGTCACCGAACTCGTGACCGGCGCGGCGCCGTCGCTCGATCTTTCCCCGTTCTCGCCGCAACGCTTCTAGGACTTCGCCATGGCACGCCACACCTTTTCCTGCATCGACGGTCACACCTGCGGCAACCCGGTGCGCCTCGTGAGCGGCGGCGGGCCGCTGCTCAAGGGCGCCAACATGATGGAGCGGCGCGCCGACTTCCTCGCCAACTGGGACTGGATCCGGAAAGGCCTGATGTTCGAGCCACGCGGCCACGACATGATGAGCGGCTCGATCCTCTATCCGTCGACGCGCGAGGACTGCGACATCTCCGTACTGTTCATCGAAACCTCGGGCTGCCTCTACATGTGCGGGCACGGGACGATCGGCACGGTGACGATGGCCATCGAGAATGGGTTGATGCAGCCCAAGACACCGGGCGTGGTCAACCTCGATGTACCGGCCGGCAAGGTGGTCGCCGAATACACGATGAACGGGGAGTATGTGGACGAGGTGAGGCTCACCAACGTGCCGAGCTTCCTCCACTCCCGGGACCTCGACATCGAGTGTCCGGGCCTGGGCAAGCTCAAGGTCGACGTAGCCTATGGCGGCAACTTCTATTGCATCGTCGATCCGCAGGAGAACTTCACCGATCTCGCGGACGTAACGGTGGGCGACCTGCTGCGCTGGAGTCCGGTTCTACGCAGGGCGATGAACGAGCGCTACAGTTTCGTTCATCCCGAGAATGACAACATCCGCGGTTGCACCCACATCATGTGGACGGGCAAGCCGCTGAAGGATGGCTCGACCGCGCGCAACGCCGTGTTCTACGGCGACAAGGCGATCGACCGTTCGCCCTGCGGCACTGGGACCTCGGCGCGCATGGCGCAGTGGTATGCGCGCGGCAAGCTCCAAGTGGGCGGCGCCTTCATACATGAGTCGATCATCGGTTCGATCTTCAAGGGCCGCGTCGAAAAGGCGGTGCGCGTCGGCAATGTCGACGGGATCGTGCCGTCCATCGCCGGCTGGGCCCGGCAGACTGGCATCAACACCATCTTCATCGATGATCGCGACCCGTTCGCGCACGGCTTCTCGCTTGTCTGAGGCACTCCCATGAAAATCACCGCTATCCGCGTTTACCAGGTCGACCTGCCGCTCAAGGAGGGCCGCTACAACTGGTCGGGCGGCAACTTCATGGAGGTGTTCGACTCGACTGTCGTCGCGGTCGAGACCGACGCCGGGATCACGGGCTACGCCGAGTGCTGCCCGCTCGGCTCGGCGTACCTGCCGAGCTACGCCAAGGGCGTGCGTGCCGGGCTCGACGAAATCGGACCAAAGCTGATCGGGCATGACCCGACCGATCTCTGGCCGCTCAACCACCACATGGACGCGGTGCTGCGCGGACACCCATACGTGAAGGCCCCGATCGACATCGCGTGCTGGGATATCCTCGGCCAGGTCGCCGGCCTGCCGGTCTACAAGCTGTTGGGCGGGGCCGAGCAGGACAAGATCGCGCTCTACCGCGCCATCAGCCAGGAAGATGCGTCGCGCATGGCCGAGAAGATCGCCGGCTACCGCGCTGAGGGCTACACGAAGTTCCAGCTCAAGGTGGGCGGCAATCCTACCGACGACATCGCGCGCATCAAGGCCTGCCGGGCAATCCTCCAGCCATCGGATATCCTCGTGGCCGACGCCAACACCGGCTGGACCAAGGCCGACGCCGCCCGCGTGGTGAGCGCCGTGCGCGATCTCGACGTTTATATCGAGCAGCCGTGCATGACCTACGAGGAGAGCGTTTCGATCCGGCGGCGCACCTCCCTGCCCTTCGTGCTAGATGAGAATATCGGCTCCGTCGGCGACCTCGTGACGGGGATCGCCGAAGATGCATTTGACGTCATCAATCTCAAGATCAGCAAGGTCGGCGGCCTGACCAAGGCAAAACAGATGCGCGATCTGTGCGTCTCGCATGGCATCCCGATGACCATCGAAGACACCTGGGGCGGTGACATCGTCACGGCGACGATCGCGCACCTCGCACGATCGACGCCCGAGCGCTTCTGCTTCACCGCGACCGACTTCAACTCCTACGTCACCGTCTCGATCGCCGACGGCGCACCGAAGCGCGAGAACGGCTTCATGACCGCTTCGGACAAAGCCGGCCTCGGCGTCACGCCGAAATGGGACGTGCTTGGCGAGCCAGCGCAGGTGATCCGGTGAGGACAAGTAGGGCCATCGAGATCATCTCCTGCCATGCCGAGGGCGAGGTCGGTGATGTGATCGTCGGTGGCGTGACGCCCCCACCGGGCGACACGCTCTGGGCGCAATCGCGCTTCATCGCGACCGACCAGACGCTACGGAATTTCGTGCTCAACGAGCCGCGGGGTGGCGTTTACCGGCATGTCAACCTACTCGTGCCGCCGAAGAACTCGAAGGCGCAGATGGGCTTCATCATCATGGAGCCCGAAGACACCCCGCCAATGAGCGGGTCGAACTCGATCTGTGTCGCGACCGTGCTACTCGATGCCGGCATCGTGCCGATGACCGAACCGGAGACCCGGCTGACGCTCGAAGCGCCCGGCGGGCTCGTCGAAGTCGTCGCGCAGTGTCGAAACGGCAAGGCCGAGCGTATCACGGTGACGAACGTGCCGAGCTTTGCCGACAAGCTCGATGCCACACTCGAAGTGAAAGGCATCGGGACGCTGACGGTCGACACGGCCTATGGCGGCGACAGCTTCGTTATCGTCGACGCCGATGCGCTCGGCTTCAAGGTGGTACCCGACGAGGCGCGCGCGCTCGCCGAGACCGGCATCCGCATCACCCGGGCGGCCAACGAGCAGCTCGGCTTCCGGCATCCGACCAACGCCGACTGGACGCACTTCTCGTTCTGCCAGATCGCCCGACCGGTGGAAGAGCGCGACGGGGTGCTGACGGCGGCGAACGCGGTCTGCATCCAGCCGGGCAAGATCGACCGCTCGCCGACGGGCACGGGCGCCTCGGCCCGCATGGCGGTGCTGCGCGCCAAGGGACAAATGCAGGTGGGCGACCGCTACCTCGCGCGCTCGATCATCGATTCGGAATTCCTCGGCCGCATCGAGGCGGATACGACGCTGGGCGGCAAGCCCGCGATCATTCCCTCGATCTCCGGCCGCGCCTGGATCAGCGGCAAGCGCACCGAGATGCTCGATCCGACGGACCCGTGGCCGCAGGGCTACAAGCTGAGCGACACCTGGCCGCGGATCGTCGCGTGACTCAGGTTCGCATCTCCTGTGACGACCTTGCGGTGCTGCTTGCGGCGATCTTCCGCAAGCATGGGTGCAATGACGAGGTCGCGACGATCCTCGCGGCCAACATGGCGGGCGCAGAGCGCGACGGCGCGCATAGCCATGGCATCTTCCGGGTGAACGGCAACCTCGGTTCGCTCGACAGCGGCTGGGTGGATGGCAAAGCAGTTCCGGTGCTCGACGATGTCGCGCCGGGCATGCTGCGCGGCGATGGCCGCAATGGCTTCTCGCTGCCGCTGCTCGAGGCTGCGCGCGCACCGTTGATGGCCAAGGCGAAAACCAACGGCATCGCGGTGCTGACGGTTCGCAATGCGCATCACTTTAGCGCAGTGTGGCCCGACATCGAGCCGTTCGCGCGCGAGGGATTCGTGGCGCTGGCAATGGTCAACTCGATGGCCAGCGTCGTGCCTCACGGTGGTCATCGGAAGCTCTACGGTACCAACCCAATGGGTTTTGCGGCGCCTCGCGCTCGAGGCGAGCCGCTGGTGTTCGACCAGGCGTCGAGCGGCTGGTCCAATGGCGACGTGCAGATCGCGCGGCGGGAGGGACGGATGCTGCCCGAGGGCATCGGCGTCGATCGCGACGGCAAGCCGACAACCGATCCCGAGGCGGTGCTCGAGGGTGGCGCGCTGTTGCCGTTCGGCGGGCACAAGGGATCGTCGATCGCGATGCTGATGGAGATTATGGGCGCCGCGCTAGCCGGCGGGGACTACTCATTCGAGATCGACTGGAGCGGGCATCCCGGCGCCGCAACGCCGCATGGTGGGCAGACTTACATCCTCATCGATCCTAGCCGTGGCCAGGTCCGAACGTTCACCGAGCGGATGGAAACGCTGATCACGGCCATCCACGACGCGGGGCAGGACCGGCTGCCGGGCGACCGGCGCTACGCCAACCGCCGCGAGTCGATGCTGCACGGCATTGTGATTCCGGCGAGCGAACTCGAGAGGCTCCGCGCACTCGCTGCCTAGGGCATCAACTGGCCGCCATTGACCTCAAGCACCTGGCCGATGACGTAGCCGCTGAGGGTATCGGAGGCAAGAAACAGGTAGGCGCCCACGCAATCCTCCGCGGTACCGAGGCGGCCCTGCGGGATAGTGCCGAGTACCGCGGTCCGCTGTGCATCGGTCGAGTAGCGGTCGTGGAATTTTGTTTCAATGAAGCCAGGCGCCACCGCATTGACGCGGACGCCGAAGGGAATCAGCTCCTTCGCCATGCCGCGGGTCACGTTGGACACGAACGCCTTGGAGGACCCATAGAGTCCTGCTCCGCCCGAGGCGCCGTTGCGCGCTGCAATCGAGGTAGTGTTGATGACGAAGCCGCCCTGCTTCTTTAGCCATGGAATGGCAGCCTTGGTGGCGAAGATCACTGAGCGAGCGTTGAGGTTCATCACCTCATCATACAGTTCTTCGGTCATGTCGGCGTAGTTGCGGCGTTCCACCATCAGGCCGGCATTGTTGACCAGCCCGTCAAGCCGGCCGAAATGCTTCGCCGCGTCTTCGACCAGCTTCGTGGTTTGCCCGACATCGGTAACGTCGGCCTTGAGCGCGAATGCCTCGCCGCCGGCCTTGGTGATGGTGTCGACCACCCGCTGGGCGTCGGCCTCGCTCGAATTGTAGTGGACGGCGATCTTCGCGCCCTGCGCGCCCATCGCGATCGCGACGGCGGCGCCAATGCCGGTCGAAGCGCCGGTGATGAGGACCGCCTTGGCGGCAAGGTCAGGGATGGTGAGTGTGGCAGCCATGGTTCGGTCCAATCCGGAGAAGGGGCGAAATTCATCGCCTTGTGGGGAAGATACTCGGCAGCGCTCAGCCGGGGAACACTTGCTCGCCGCCCTCGACGCGCAGCACCTGGCCGTTGATGAATTTCGCGCGCGGGCTGCACAGGAAGGCCACGGCGTCAGCGATCTCGTCGGGCTCGGCGTAGCGCCGGAATGAGGTGATCGATGAGTCCATCATCTTTTCGTCGACCACGCGCGTCGCCTGGAAGCGGGCCGTTTTGCTCGGACCGGGACTGACAGCGTTGACCCGCACGCCGTCGTTCGCGACTTCGACAGCGAGGCAGCGCGTGTAATGGACAATAGCGGCCTTCAGCGTGGCGTAGATGCCGCCATTCGAGAAGCCCTGATGGGCGGCCGTCGAACCGATGTTGACCACGACGCCGCTCTTGCGCTTGACCATCGCCGGTACGAAGGCCTGCGTCACCAGCATCGTGCCGATCAGGTTGTTGTTGGTCAGCGCCAGGATGTCTTCGTAGGGGATGCCGAGAATATTGTTCGGCACGGGCTTACCGCCAGCCGCGCCGATGTCGCCGCCGGCGCAGTTCACGAGGATATCGGGGTCGCCGAACCTGGTGGTGATGTCGGCATGCATCTTGGCCACCGCAGCGCGATCGCCGATGTTGCCGGCAACCCCCATGCTGCGCACCCCCATCCCTTCGATGGCCTTGACCATCACGTCGAGGGTCGCGGCCTCGCCATATTTGGCGGGCGCGTCCCAACTCAGGTCGTGGACGATCACGTCGGCGCCCATCGCGGCAAGCTTTTTTGCCATCGCGGAGCCGAGACCACGGCCCGAGCCCGTGACGAAGGCGACCTGGCCCTTCAGTTCCTGTTCCATCCCAATCCCCTACATCAGTCCCAGTGCGCGCAGGTTCTGCGCGCTGCGGCGCACCTGCGCCAGCTCAAACTCCGGTAACGCCGCATCGTCGCCGAGTTCCCAGGGCGTACGATAGTCGGCCTCGTCAGGCAGCCGATTACGCTGCGCCGCGAGTAACGCGGCGGCCAGTTGCGGCGCCGCGATCGGATCGTACCCGTTCCACCAGTCCGGCGTGAACAGCCGCACGTGGCGCGCCTCGAGCGCGCCGATCTCAATGGCGGCGAGCATTGTGTCGTGATGTTCGGCGAGGATCTCGACAATGCCGGCGAATGGGACGGCCCCATATCCAGACGGACAGCGGACCAGCCGGTACCCTTCCGGGGTGAACTGGACGTTGTAGTCCTTGAGGTGCAGGTAGCGGACGTGCGGCGCGATCACGCGCGCGAAGTCGAGTGGCGACTCCGCCACCGGAAAACTGTTCGCGGTGTCGAAGACGATGCCGACATTCGGCCCCACCTCTTCGCAGAAGCGGACCAGCTCACGGCTGGTGAAATCCTGGTGGTTCTCGATTGCGACAGTGAGGCCATGGTCAGCGGCCATCCGGGAGAGCTGCCGCAACTTGCTCCAGGTGCCCTCGACCAGCTCGGTCCAGCGAGAACCGGCAGCGTTGCGATCGCCGCAGAGGATCGGCGTCAAGGCGACACGCATCACCTTCGCCCCGATGTGGCGGGCGATGCGGATGGAGTTGGCGAAATCCGCGGTCTGCAGTCCGAGGCTGCCGATCGGCTCCATGCCGCGATCGCGCAGGCGGACGCCGAGCGCGTCGAGCTCGCCCTCGGTCATCTTGCCGGTCCAGCCTTCCCACAGCTCCAGGGTCTTGGCACCAAGCTCCGTCGCCAGCGCCATGTAACCGTCGAGCCCCGCCGGCCTCGGATTGGACCGCGGGGTACCTGCCGCCTGGATGCCGAGATGGTAGGCGAGGCCATAGGGATTGAGGCCGGTCTTGAGGCGCATGATGGCGCAGTTGAAGCAGGCCCGCCGATGCCGTCAACCTGCATCCGCCGCCAAATTCGGCTATACACGCAACAATGAATGCAAACCGGCCGCAAAACTGGGAACTGCGCATCGAGCGGCTCGGAATGCATAGGAACGGCGCGCTGGCGCGCACCTATGGCCGCTACGGCGTGACCATCGACGGGGTGGCGCAATCCAGTCTCACGGGTTTCATGGTGGAGGCCGGCGGGCCGGGCGACAATTCCGTGGCAGACAACGGGCGGCGGATCGAGGCCGGCCGGTATCCGCTCACGACGCACTTCGGACGGTTCGTGACCATCGGCTACTCCCCCAGCGACGCCCTTGCCGGCGAGACCCCGATGCCCGCGATTCGGCTGCTCGACACCGATCAGCGGACGGGCATTTTGATCCATCCGGTGCATCCCCCTGAAGAGAAGCTCTATGTCGCCAGCATTGGTTGCCTCAACCCGGCCGGAGCGCTCGAAGAGCACCAGAGCATCGATTTCTGGGACTCGCGGCGACGCGTGATCGAGCTTATCGCCTCGATACAAGCGTTCCGTCCGGAAGCCTTTGTGGAACGACAGCCCACTCCCATAGTGGGAGCCAGCGTGGTGATTGTCGGCGAGCCGGTACACCGCCTTAGGGCGGAGGGCCAAATTTGAATTTCGCTGCACCCTGGCCCCGCGATAACGCATGGCCGCTGCGGGCCAGCGGGATGGCTCGGTGGTTGCGACGGCCGGCGCTGAGGCCTATTTCCAGTGTGGGGCGAACGGAGTGGCATGGCCATGAAGGACAAACCGAGGATCGTGGTTGTCGGCGGGGGCTTTGGCGGGCTCGCGGCGATCAAGGCGCTGAAGGGCTCGGGCGCACACATCACGCTGATCGACAAGCGTAACCATCACCTCTTCCAGCCCCTGCTCTACCAGGTCGCAACGACGTCGCTGGCGCCGGCGGAGATCGCCTGGCCGATCCGCCATCTCGTTCACAGGCGCACCGACGTCCGCACGCTGATGGGCGAGGTCGCCGGCGTCGACGGCCACAGGAAAGAGGTTGCGCTCGCCGACGGGACCATGGTGCCGTACGACTACCTCATCCTCGGGACCGGCGCGCGTCATGCCTATTTCGGTCACAGCGACTGGGAGCCCTACGCTCCCGGGCTCAAGACACTGGAAGACGCGACGGCGATGCGTCGCCGGTTGCTCGTGGCGTTCGAGAAAGCCGAGCTCGAAGGCGACCCGGCGCGACGGCGAGAACTCCTGACCTTCGTGATCATCGGCGGTGGCCCCACCGGGGTAGAGCTTGCCGGCGCCGTGATCGAGCTCGCGCGCATCACGCTGCGCGACGATTTTCGCAATTTCCGGCCGGAGGACGCGCGCGTCGTGCTGATCGAGGCCGGGCCGCGGGTGCTACCGAACTTCAAGCCCGAGATGTCGGAGTATGCGCAGCGCGCGCTCAAGGAGCTTGGCGTAGAGGTCCTGCTCGGCACGCCTGTGACGGCCGTCCATGCCGATGGCGTCGACACGGCCAACGGCTCGATCAAGTCGAACACCGTCATCTGGGCAGCCGGGGTGCTCGCTTCGCCGGCCGCGAAATGGCTGGGCGTCGAAGCGGACAAGGCCGGACGGGTGAAGGTGCGGGAGGACCTCAGCGTGCCAGGATATCCCGAAGTCTTCGCGATCGGCGATACGGCGGTGTTACCGAAGCCCATCCCCGGCATCGGCGATGCCGCGAAGCAGGCAGGGCGGCACGCGGCACATGTAATCCGGGCCCGGCTACGCGGCGATGCGACTGCGATGCCGTTCCACTATCACCATCTGGGCGACATCGCGACCGTCGGCCGGAGCCGAGCGCTGATCGATTTCGGCTGGCTGAAGCTCACCGGCTGGATCGGTTGGTGGACGTGGGGGTTTGCCCACATCTACTTCCTGATCGGCATGAAGAACCGCATCTTCATCGCTCTCAACTGGCTCTGGATCTACCTGAGCGGCTATCGCAGCGCACGATTGATCACGCAGGACGAGCCGACGCCGGCTAGCGCTTCGCGAGCAGACGGTTCGGCGCCAGCAGGAACGGTGGGTACGCCGCCGCAAGATTCGACAAAGGCAAGACTTCGGGCTTGAGCCGAACGCCAAGCACGTCTGCCATGAAAGCGCGGCGGGCTGCCATGCGTTCCGCCACTGCCGGGAACTTGTCCCTGAGCTCGTCGCGACCCCGCTGGTCGAGCAGCGCGATCCCGTCCTCGATATTGGCCGAGTAGTAGGGCGCACCGACCGCCGGGATGATGTCGCACTGAATGGCCTGTCCGGACCGGAGCTGCTCAGTGGACCGCGGATAGACCGGCGTGTTGAGCCACTCGTCGATGTGGATGAGATGGCCGGGATTGAGGATCAGGTTGAAGAACGGGTCGCCCAGGTGCTTGCGAGCAATCGCGTCAAGCGTTCCGCCGGTTACACCGATGCCGATGGTTTCGTACCACTCGGCGGCGCAGGCGAAATAGGGCATCGCCAGCCGCTCCAGCCAATCATGCGCATCGCCAGGCAGGCCGGATGGATCGGAGACCACCCAGGCGACACGGCTCGACAGTCCGCCCCAGTAGCCGACCGCCGTGGTCAGCGGATCGCCGGCCTCGATGATCTTGCCCGAGGGACTGTCGAGCCCGACCAGACGAGCGCCGGTCGAAAGCATCGTATGGCAGGAGTGCGTAAGACCGACCAGGCCCATGCTCTGCACGGCTGCGAATTCAGACATGCCCGGCTTGATGCTGCGGAACAGCGCCTTGAGCGCTTCCGAGGCCAGCACTGCCCCGAACTCGAACTGGGCGATCTGCTCGACCTCGTTGACCGCCCGCAGACCCGTGCTCGCATCCATCAACAGCGCGTTGGCGTTAACGACCCTGCCGTCGACGCCGACGATCTGGCGCAAGGTGTCGATGATATAGCCGGGCGTCTCGAACCAGCTATCGGGACGCGGCGATTCATAGCTGCCGAAATACTTCCAGCCGAGCACGCCGACCCGCTGGCCGGCGGCGACGCCGGCGCTCGTGAGCACCTCCGCCAGGGCAGGCGTCTGGCTGCGGTCTTGCCCCAGCAAACCGAACGGGGGATAGAGCCGCGCCTCGACCTCGATCATCGATTTCTGGGCGCGGCCGAGATTTTCGGGCCCGGCCAGCAGCGTCGGCGTCTGGCCGGACGACACAATCAACAGCGCTTCCTCGAAGCGAGGATCGAATCCGGTCAGCCAGCACAGGTTCGCGCAATGCTCGCGATCGGCATAGATCACGAGTGTATCGATGCTGGCTGCGCGACGCGCCTTGTTGAGAGCATCGAGGCGGCTGGCATAGACCGCCCGCGGCAGCTCCGGCCGCGTGGCTGGAACGCCGAAATCGGGCAGCTTTGCCTCGATCAGTTGCACCGGCATGCGCTGCCCCCAGCTTTCCCTCAGGTCCAGAACCTAAGGTGCTTCTATAGGCCGGGCAACGGCTTGGCGATCACAGGTTGACGTTCAACCCAACCATTTCTTGTAGTCGCTGACGAGCAGATGCCAGGGTTCCTCGTCCTCCTCGATGCCACCGA
This sequence comes from Devosia sp., assembly GCA_051953275.1. GTDB lineage: Bacteria > Pseudomonadota > Alphaproteobacteria > Rhizobiales > Devosiaceae > Devosia_A. The sequence goes on from JBQCIY010000082.1 coordinate 24,997, forward strand.
AGCGGGCGATGCGCGGGTCCTCGAACACGTTGTCCGTATTGTCGTCGTTGACGGTCGAAACCTCGCCGATGAAGACGTCGCCGCCCTCGCCCCAGAAAGCGTGCCAATCCTTGTTGGGCATCAGCGTAACGCTCTCCCCCGGCTCGAGCTTCAGGTGATGACCGGCCGGCAGCTCGCGGCGAATGCCGTCTGTGTAGACGGTCACGCCCTTGGACCGGTCGCACTTGCCGTCGGTGTCGCCGAAAAGCTCGATCACCAGCGTGCCGCCGCCCCGGTTGATGATGTCCTCGGCTTTGAGGTTATGCCGGTGCATCGGGGAGTACTGGTCCTTGCGCGAAATCATTGCCTTCTCGGCGTAGAGCATGCCGCGGCCTTTGCTCAGGTCCCGATTGTCGCCGTTACGCACGGTGAACAGGAACAGCCCCTGCTTATCGAACTGGTTGAGCCCGTAGTCGGTGATGTCCCAGCCGCAATTGCGGTCGATGATCATCTGCGCCTCGGCCTTGCGATCCTTGAACTCCTTGGGCGACCAATAGGCAAAGGGCGGCAGGATATAACCGAAGGAGCGGATGAACTTGTCCGCCTCCCGCATGATCCGGTTGACTTCGCTGCGCTTGATCATGTTGGCCATGGCGCTTTCCTCCTAATAGGTCTCGCGAAGATGCCGGACCTTGAGCCCCGATGCCAGCGCCTTTTGCGTGGCTTTGGCCCCATGGCGCGGCGTGAAGCTAAGCCGCGTTTCGCGTCCGGGCAGCAGCGTTACGGCGTTGTCAGAGAAATAGCCTGGCACGTCGGTGGTGACGGTAACGAAGACGGCCGGCTTGTCGGCCTTCAGCGCCAGGATCGGCCCGGCCTCGCCGGATACCCAGCGGGTCGTGACCTTGGCCTGCGGCAGGTCGTAGGACTTGTAGGCGCGGGGGAAGTAGTCGTTTTCGCCGAGCAGCCGGCCGTCGGCGCTGGTCCAGCTGAAGAACAGGAACTCGGTGGGCTGCAAGTCGTCGAGCGCGATGCGCGCGAGCTCCGCCGCCTTGTCCGGCGAGATCGCCCCCTTGCCGGTGAAGATCACACGTGCGCCGCCGCGGACGTCGACCGCCTGCACCTCGAGCTCCACCTGGGTTTTGGCCGCGGTATCGTTGATGCCCTTGAGGACCAGATGTTGGCCGTCGGGAACGGCCACCACGTTGACCGGCAGGAAGAAACGCTTGGCCATGTAGTGCAGGAGCTTCCACTGCCCGCCGTAGTCCAGGCTCGCCCAGCTCGCCACCGGATACGTATCGTTGATCTGCCAGAACAGCGTTCCCATGCAGCGCGGCTTGGTCGAGCGCCAGAACTCGATGGCTGTCTTGATGGCGAGACCCTGCTGGATCTGGCTCAGGAACACCATCTGCTCGAAATCCGAGGGGAAGCGGAAATAGCGCGTCATCGTCTCGAGAATGCGCGCGTTGCCGCCGGTGTTGCGCTGGTGGTTCTCCATGACCGGCGAGGACGGGTTGCGGTCCTCGGGATTGGTGAAGGTCGCGATGACGTTCATCGAGGTGAAGCTCTGGAAGCCGAACTCCGAGGCGAAGCGCGGCTGGACGTCGCGATAGGCGGAGAAGTCCTTGGCCTCGTGCCAGACGCTCCAGTAGTGCGTGTCGCCGCGCGTGTCCCGGTGCCAGCCATCGGAGAAATCGAGATAGCCGAGCGACGGCGAGGACGGCCAGAAGCGGCGGCCTGGGTCTTCGTCCTGGACGATGTTGCCGAGCATCGAATTCAGCCGGTCGTAATTGGCGATGTAGCGCGCGGGGTCGGCCTTGGTCTCGGGGTACCAGTGGAGCGAGCCGATAACCTCGTTGTCGCCGCACCAGATGGCAAGGCAGGCGTGATGGCTCAGCCGCCGTACCTGCTGGGTGATCTCGGTGCGCACATCGTCGAGGAACTCGCGATTGCTCGGGTAGCTCATGCAGGAGAACATGAGATCCTGCCAGACCATGATGCCGAGTTCGTCGCAGAGCTCGTAGAAATAATCCGGCTCGTACTGCCCGCCGCCCCAGACGCGCAGCATGTTCATGTTGACCGCCTTGGCGCTCTCGAGCAGGTCGAGCACGACGGTGGGCGTGATGCGCGACGGGATGGCATCGGCCGGGATCCAGTTGGCGCCCATCGCCGTGATATCGCGGCCGTTTATGCGCACCTTGAAGGTGTGGTCGATCGCGTCCTTCTCGACGATCCATTCGAGCTTGCGAAGACCGATCTTGCGGCGGGTCTGCTCGCCGTCGAGCGTGGTCCAGAGTTCGTAGAGCGTCTGCTCGCCCTGCCCGTTCGGCCACCAGAGTTTCGGGTTCTTGATGGTCAGGTTGTGGACGAACAGGTTCTCGCCCGGCCGCACGGCGACCTTGTCGGCGAGCTTCTGGCCAGCCATCTCGTGCGTCAGTTCCACTGAGCCTTCGGCAAACGCGAAGATGCGCGTCGTGATCGAGAGCTCGACCGAGTTCCTCCCGTGCGCCTGCTCGACCTGAACGCTCTCCTGCCGCGCGAGCCGGGACTTGCGGATCGCCATCTTGCCGTAGACGCCGGTCGGCATCAGGCAGATGCCCCAGTCCCAGCCGGCATGGCAGGCGGTCTTGCGCACGAAATTCATGTGCACGCCGGGCAATCCGTTGCTGAGATAGTTGTAGGTGAACGGGATCGGGAACGGATGCGCGTCGGCGCGCGCCTTGGCGACGTCCTTGGTCACGGCGAACTCG
>JBQCIY010000083.1:0-6299 GCA_051953275.1 Devosia sp.
TGGTGTTCCTGGTGATGTCGAGCCTGCTCAAGGCGAGCCCCGATATTCCGGCCGGCGAGCTGGTGTTCTTCCGCTCCTTCTTCGGCATCTTCCCGGTGATCGGGTTCCTGGGCTGGACCGGACAGCTGCGCGACGGCCTCAAGAGCAACAACGTGGTCGGCCAGGTCTGGCGCGGACTGGTCGGGACGTTCTCCATGGGCTGCGGCTTCTTCGCGCTGACGCGGCTGCCGCTGCCCGAATCGGTCACCATCAACTATGGCGCACCGCTCCTGATCGTGGTGCTGAGCGCGCTCTTCCTCCACGAACGGGTGCGGCTCTATCGCTGGAGCGCGGTGATCGTCGGGCTCGTCGGCGTGGTGGTGATCGCCTGGCCGCAGCTCACGCTGTTTTCGGGCGGCGGCCTGGGCAACAGCGCGGCGCTCGGCGTGCTGGCGGCATTCGGCGCGGCCGGCTTCAGCGCCATCGCGCAGTTGCTGGTGCGCCAGCTGATCACGACCGAGCGCTCGGCGACGATCGTGCTGTATTTCCTGATTTCGTCGAGCATCATCTCGCTCGTCACCGTCCCCTTCGGCTGGGCGCTGCCGACGCCGACCGAGGCCGCGCTGCTGGTGGGAGCCGGCATCGCCGGCGGCATCGCGCAAATCCTCTTGACCGAGAGCTATCGCCACGCCGACATGAGCGTGGTGGCGCCGTTCGAATACACTTCGCTGGTGTTTTCGGTGATCATCGGGCTCGTGTTCTTCCGCGACGTGCCCACCTGGTTCACGCTCATCGGCGGGGTGATCGTCGTCGGCTCGGGCCTGTTCATCATCTACCGCGAGCACCGGCTGGGGCTCGACCGCAGCCGGGTGCGGCAGGTGGTGACGCCGCAGGGATGAACCCGCGGCGCCAGGCGATCACGCCAGCTCGGCGGCGAGCTGCGAGATGCGCGGCAGAATTGTGTTCCAGCCGGCGTTCATGCCCTCGTAGCTCGCGTCGTTCTTCGGCGAGCGGAAGCCGTCATGGACCATACGGACGCGCGTGCCGCCGGCGACCGGGGTCAGCGTCCAGGTGACGGTGCTGTCGAGCGCCGCGCCATCCTTGCCGAAGTTGTTTGCCGAACCGCCGACCCAGGTATAGGCCAGCTCGCGCGGCGGATTCCAGGTCGTGATCTTACAGTCGACGACGCCGTTCCAGTCGCCGCGCGGGCGGTCCTTGAAGGTGAAGTGCTGCCCCAGGCCGGGCTTGAAGTCGTTTTTCATCAGCCAGCGCTGGATCAGCTCGGGCGTCGTCAGCACCTTCCAGACGATGTCGGCGGCATGCGGCACGACCTCTTCGACAGTGATGGCGCGGAGGGCGGGGTCGATGGTGAGGGTCATTCGGGGTCGATCTCCTTGAGGACGGATTTGAGACTGGCGAAGCGGTCGGCCCAGAACACGCCATAGACGCCGATCCAGTCGACCAGCGGCGCGAGGCCTTCGGGCGTGGCGCGGTAGCGCGTGTTGCGCCCCTCGCGGCGCTCGGCGACGAGCCCGGCGGTGCGCAGCGCCTTCAGGTGCTGCGAGACCGCGGGCTGCGACACGCCACTTCCTGCGGTGAGCTCGACGACGGCGGCCTCGCCGGCATCCACCACGCGTTCGTAGAGGGCGCGGCGGGTGGGGTCGGCGAGAGTGCGCATGAGGATGGCGAGATCGGGCATGACTCGGACATAAGTGGTTGCTTATGGGTTGAGTCATAAGCGTTGGCTTATGCGTGAGTCAAGGCTAGTCTCTCGGTCGGTCACGGCCGGCGACGAAACGGCCATCCAAACGGGCCGTTTCGTGCGGGGTGAATTCGGCTGGGTCCGCGGGTCGAGCCCGCGGATGACGGAACCGAAACAGGGGACGTGGCCCCATGCGCTCACGACGCGGCGGTGAGCCAACGCACCACCGGCATCGCCAGCAGCAGGATGGGGAAGGCGATGACGAACGAGGCCAGCCAGGCGCCCGGCCAGAGATCGAGGACGTGCGCGTCAAAGCCCTGGCTGCGGACGAGGCTGATGGCCGAGACGATGGCGCTCATCAGCAGCGACAGCAGCAGCGGGGCGACGAAGGCGCCGTACGATCTGGGAAGTTTGCGGAAAGGCATGCGATTGCTCCATGGCAGCCGTCCGGTCAGTCAAGCGCTGCCCGCGGACGGCGGGTTGCGCGTTGAATGACGTCAAACGCTTACGGATGCTGGATGCAACGAAGGAGAGATAGGGGATTGGCTAGATGGCGCAAGAGCGATTTCGAACGCACTCTTAGCTTGGTTTGGACTTTGGACGGCGCCTAAAGAATCTTCGGGTCATTGATCGATGATTGCGCAACTCGTTTTTCCAAGCCAAGCCTTTGGAGCATCGCTTCAACGCTCTCTCTAAACCAGCTCCCGAGCATGGGAGAAATATAGACTTTTTGGATCAGTTTGTCGCAGTCGACTGGAACGTAAATCCCTGAGGGCGGAGCCCAAATCTTCTGATCGCCTCGTTGCTGAATGCAGCGGTCCCAAGGACACAAGTAGCGCAGCCGCAATTCACGCTCCGACTTAAAACTCAATCTCTTGTAAAATACCGCATCTTCAGGCGAAGGTCCTAGCTTGAAGGTGTGGTGGTCGACGTAGCGCACCGGTGCAATCGTCAGGTCATCCCGCGCTTCTCCAAGCGCTGCTGTTAGCGCCGCGATCGTGCTCCGAATGGCGACACCTTCTCCCTGCGCGGCGTACACGGACCAAAGGTTAGCAGACTCAACTGTGCTTAAGTGCCAGCAGTTAATATAGGTGCGTTCCGCGCTTCTCTGGTTCTGCCAAGCAGAAACGTCCGGTGCGTACGATGCGCGAAGATCTTCGGGGATCGGCTTCCCCTCTGATATATGCAGTTCCTTGCGAGCGAAGTCGTCATCGGCTATGATTTTTTCAAGATACGCAAGCCTATTCTTACCGAGTGAGCCCTCGAACGGGTCTGTTTTCTGCAGTATCGAGAGTTGGCAAAGAAAAAGTGCTTTGCGCGTCACGAGATCGAGAAACTTGGATAAAGACATGAACCTCCAGACCGAGGTTCCTTGACGAGGGAGGTCGGGTAAGGCCGGCGCCTTTTGTATTCCTTCCTGGGAGTAATACTTTGGCTCCGTTTTTCGTGATAGCATAGGAGGCTGCACTCACTCACCCTTTGCTCACGAAGCTATCCAGGACCTTCTTCCTGCCGGCCTTCTCGAACTCGATGGTGAGCTTGTTGCCTTCGAGCGCTTCGATGCGGCCGTAGCCGAACTTGAGGTGGAACACCCTTTCACCCACGGCGTATTTGCTGCCGCGACCGTCGTCGGTGGAGCGGGCGACGAGGTCGCCGTCGATGGTCAGCGGGCCGCCGCCGCGGCGGTCCTTGGCCTGGGCGCGGGCGCGCTGCCAGCCGGGGGTTTCGTAAACGCTGTCGAACGGATCGGCCATCGAGAAGCGCGAACTGGCCCGGCCGCCATAGGTGTAGCCGCCATAGGCCGAGCCGGTGTCCTTGACCTCGACCGCCTCGGGCGGCAGCTCGTCGAGGAAGCGGCTCGGGATCGCCGATTGCCAGAGGCCGTGGATACGCCGGTTCTGCGCCACGCTGATGCGGGCGCGCTTCCTGGCGCGGGTGATGCCGACATAAGCAAGGCGGCGTTCTTCCTCGAGGCCGGCCCGGCCGAGCTCGTCCATGGTGCGCTGTGAGGGGAACAGGCCTTCCTCCCAGCCGGGCAGGAACACGGTGTCGAATTCGAGGCCCTTGGCGGAATGCAGCGTCATGATCGAGACGGCGTCCTCGGCTTCGTTGGAATCGCGATCCATGACGAGGCTGATGTGCTCGAGGAAGCCGCCGAGCGTTTCGAACTCGGCCATCGAGTTGACCAGCTCCTTGAGGTTTTCGAGCCGGCCGGGGCTGTCGGGCGATTTGTCGGCCTGCCACATCGCGGTGTAGCCGGACTCATCGAGGATCTGCTGGGCGAGCTCGGTGTGCGGGATGGTGCGTGAGCGCTCGGCCCAGGCGTCGATCTGCGCGATCAGGTCGCGCAGCACGGTGCGCTGCCTGGGCTTCAGGTCTTCGGTCTCGACCAGCAGGCGGGTGGCGCTCATCAGCGAGCGCCCGGTGGCACGGGCCGTGTCGTGCAGTTGCCGCACGGTCGAATCGCCGATGCCGCGCTTGGGGGTGTTGACGATGCGCTCGAAGGCGAGGCCGTCGGCCTCGTTGGCGACGATGCGCAGATAGGCGAGCGCGTCGCGGATTTCGAGCCGCTCGTAAAAGCGCGGGCCGCCGATGACGCGGTAGTTGAGGCCGAGGGTGATGAAGCGCTCTTCGAACTCGCGCATCTGGTAGGAGGCGCGGACCAGGATGGCGATGTCGTTGAGGCGTTCGCCATGGCGCTGCAGCTGCTCGATCTCCTCGCCGATCTGGCGGGCTTCTTCCTCGCTGTCCCACACGGAGGTGACGCCGACCGGGTCGCCGCGCTCGCCGACGTCGGTCTGCAGCGTCTTGCCCAAGCGGCTCTCGTTGTGGGCGATCAGGTGGCTGGCGGTGGCGAGGATGTTGCTGGTCGAGCGATAATTGCGCTCGAGCCTGATCACCCTGGCGCCGGGGAAGTCCTTTTCGAAGCGCAGGATGTTGTCGACCTCGGCGCCGCGCCAGCCGTAGATCGACTGGTCGTCGTCGCCGACCACGCAGATGTTGGCCTCGCTCGCCGGCTTGCCCTGCGCCAGGAGGCGCAGCCAGAGGTACTGCGCGACGTTTGAGTCCTGGTACTCGTCGACCAGCATGTAGCGGAAGCGGTCGTGGTATTCGCGGAGAACGTCGGGGTGCTCGCGGAAGATGCGGATGTTTTCCAGCAGCAGGTCGCCGAAATCGACGGCGTTCAGCGTCTTCAGCCGGGCCTGGTAGTCGGCATAGAGTTTGGTGCCGCGGCCGTTGGCGAAGATGCCGGCGTCACCGGGGCTCACATCCTTGGGCAAGAGCCCGCGGTTCTTCCAGTTGTCGAGCATGCCGGCGAAGGCGCGGGCGGGCCAGCGCTTCTCATCGATGTTCTCGGCCTCGAGCAACTGCTTGATCAGCCGGATCTGGTCGTCGGTATCGAGGATGGTGAAGTCGGATTTGAGGCCGGCGAGCTCGGCATGGCGGCGCAGGATGCGGGCGCCGATCGAGTGGAAGGTGCCGAGCCAGGGCATGCCCTCGACCGTCGGGCCGACCAGCGTGCCGATGCGGTCCTTCATCTCGCGGGCGGCCTTGTTGGTGAAGGTCACCGAGAGGATCTCGCTGCCGCGGGCGCGGCGCGTGGTCATGATGTGGGCGATGCGGGTGGTCAGCACGCGGGTCTTGCCGGTGCCGGCGCCGGCGAGCACCAGCAGCGGGCCCTCGGTGGTCAGCACGGCGTCGCGCTGCTCCTCGTTGAGGCCCTTCAAATAATCGACATCGCGCCGGCCGAACTGGCCGGTGATCGGATTGGCGCCGGACGGGGCGCGGATAGGGGCGGCAGCAGCCATACGGCTTGACGAATCTCTTTTTGTTCTGGTCCGTCCTATATAGGCGCTGATGCCCGATAAAGCCATGCGCCGGAGCCGGAAAAGCCCGGTGCGAGGCCGCAATTCTGCCGTGGAGGCAAGCGATTGCACGGGTGACGGGCGGCGGCCGGTTGCCTACACTTGCGTCTCGTTTTTGGGGGTTTGCGGGGCAAGTGCTCAACCGCATTTTCGTGGCTATCGGGGTGCTGGTGATCCTCGCCATCGCGGCGGCGTTCGTCGTGCCGCGCTTCATCCAGTGGGGCGACTATCGCGGCCGGCTGCAGACGATGGCGACCGAGGCGCTGGGCGCGCAGGTGGCGATCGACGGCGATATCCAGCTCACGCTGCTGCCGCAGCCCAAGCTCGAATTCACGAGGGTGCGGGTGGGGCCGGTGTCGGCCCCGGTGCTCGAGGTGCAGCGGGTCGAGGCGGAGTTCTCGCTGGTCGATTTCATCCGCGACCAGTACACGGTGACCGGGCTGACGCTCGACCACCCGGTGGTCAATGTCACGATCGGATCGGATGGCACGATCAAATCCGGCATCGCCATTGCCAATCCGGACGGGCAGTCGAAGCTCTCCATCGCCAATGCGACGGTGACGGGCGGCGCCGTGCGGCTGATCGACGGGCGGTCGGGCGCCACCTACACCGCCGAGGGCATCGACGGGCAGCTCAAGCTCGACGGCCTCGACGGGCCATTCAACTTCCAGGGCACCGCGACGGTCGACCAGGCCGGCTATGGCGTGCGGGTCGGCACCGGCAAGTTCAACGCCCAGGGCGGCACGACGCTG
>JBQCIY010000084.1:0-2505 GCA_051953275.1 Devosia sp.
ACCACCGAATCCTGCGGCGGGAACCAGTTGACCGCGCGCTCGTGCGGGAAGCCCTCGATCAGGTGGCGCAGGACGCGCAGGATGCCGCCATGGGAGACGATAATGGCCGGCCCTGTCAGCGAGCGGCCGAAATCGAGCACCCTTTTGGCCACGTCGTCGTAGCTCTCGCCACCGGGCGGGCGAAAATACCAGAAGCTCGCGTCGCGCTCCCCGGCAATGGCCATGGCCCCCGAGGCGAGTTCGGTGTGGAGGTGACCTTCGTAAATGCCGAAGGAAATCTCGATGAGGCGCCGGTCGATGGTCACGTCGGGCAGCGGCTCGGGGAGCTGCGCGCGCACCCGGTTCATGGTTTCGCGGGTGCGCCCGAGCGGCGACACGTACCAGGAGAAGTCGGACGGGGCGCGGCCGGCGCGGACCAGCAGTTGCTTCAGCAGGCCGCCATTGAGGTCCGCCTGCCCCTGCCCGTGCGCATTGAGCGGAATGTCGCGGCTGCCCTGGTAGCGGCCCTCGGCGTTCCAGTCGGTTTCACCGTGCCGGATGAAATAGATCTCGGGCCAGACCAGATCGGCCATGCGTCTATCAGCTCGCTGGTGTGATCTCGGCCGCAGGTTCGTCCATCAGCTTCATGCCCACCACGTTGAACCCTGCATCGACATAGTGGATTTCGCCGGTGACACCGGATGACAAATCCGAGAGCAGGTACAAGCCTGCCTTGCCGACGTCGTCGATGTCGACGTTGCGACGGAGCGCGGCATTCGCTTCCTGCCAGTGCAGCATGTCGCGCAGGCCGGAGATGCCGGACGCCGCGAGCGTCTTGATCGCGCCGGCCGAGATCGCGTTCACGCGGATGCCGGCCTTGCCCATGTCGACCGCAAGGTAGCGGACCGAGGCTTCGAGCGCTGCCTTGGCGACGCCCATGACGTTGTAGTTGGGGATATAGCGCTGCGCCCCGTAGTAGGTCAGCGTCAGCAGCGCGCCGCCGGCGCTCATCAGCGGCTCGGCGCGCCTGGCGACGGCGGTGAACGAATAGACCGAGATGTTCATGGTCAACGCGAAGTTCTCGGCGCTGGTGTCGATGTAGCGGCCGTCGAGCTCGTCCTTGTTCGAAAAGCCGATCGCGTGGACGAGGAAATCGAGATGGCCCCAGCGCTCCTCGATCTGGCGGAACGTCTCGTCCATCGCCGCGTCATTGGTGACGTCGCACTCGACAAGAAAGTTCGAGCCGGCCTCGGCCGCAAGCGGCTCGACGCGCTTCTTGAGCGCCTCGCCCTGGTAGGAAAAGGCGAGTTCCGCACCCTGCCCGGCCAGCGCCTTGGCGATGCCCCAGCCGATCGAGCGGTTGTTGGCGACGCCCATGATCAGACCGCGCTTTCCTGCCATCAAACCGTCGGCCATGAGGGGTTTCCTTCCGTTCTTGAGTTTTGAGGCTTGTGCCATAAGGTGCCGGCCATGACCATGGACTTTCCTGCGGTAATCGCCGGCCTCGCGGCCATTCTGGGGCCCGAAGGCGTGATCGGCGAGCCCGGCCGGATGGCCGCCTACCTGAACGAGCCGCGCAAGCGCTATCACATGCCGGCGGCGGCGGTGGCGCGGCCCCGGACCGTCGCCGAAGTGCAGGCGCTCTGCCGTTGGGCCAACGACAATCGCGTGCCGCTGGTCCCGCAGGGCGGCAACACCGGGCTGGTCGGCGCCCAGGTGCCCGCTCTTGGCACGGAGGTCGTCGTCTCGCTGCAGCGGCTCGACAAAGTGCGCGAGGTCGATGCCGCGGCCGGGCACATGACCCTCGAGGCCGGGGTGATCCTGCAGCACGCGCATGAGGTCGCGGAGGCGGCCGGCGCAATGTTTCCGCTGTGGATCGCCAGCCAGGGCTCGGCGCGGATCGGCGGTGTCCTCAGCTCCAATGCCGGCGGCGTGCAGGTGCTGGCCTACGGCAACGCCCGCGAGCTCTGCCTCGGAGTCGAGGCGGTGCTGGCCGACGGACGGCTCTACAACGGGCTCAACGCGCTCAAGAAGGACAACACCGGCTATGACCTCAAGGATCTGCTGGTCGGCGCCGAGGGCACGCTGGGGATCATCACCGCGGCGACGCTGAAGCTGTTCCCCAGGCCGGAGGGCCAGGAGACGGGGCTCTGCTCGGTGGCCTCGCCCGCGCAGGCGCTGCAGCTCTTCACGCTGATGCGGGCGCGGGCCGGCAGCCGGCTGACAGCCTTCGAGCTGATGCCGCGCTTCGGCATCGACCTGCAGCTCAGGCACAAAATGCTGGCGCGCGATCCCGCCGCGAGCGTCGCGCCCTGGTACGCGCTGGTCGAGGTCAGCTGGATGACAGGCGGCGCGCCGGGCGTCTTGCAGGCGGCGCTCGAAGAAGCGCTCGGCAGCGGCATCGTCAGCGACGCCAGCATGGCGCAGTCGGAGGCCGACCGCACGCTGATGTGGGCGGCGCGCGAGCAGATGAGCGAGGTGCAGAGCAAGGAAGGCGCCTCGATCAAGCACGACATCTCGGTGCCG
>JBQCIY010000085.1:0-2702 GCA_051953275.1 Devosia sp.
CAATGGTCTTGAGCTTGCTCAAATGCATCTGGGATTCGTCCGGTTTAATCCTTTGACCGGTCGCCCGGAGGATGGCATGCGCGTTCTGATCTGGCTTTTGCTTCTGCTGATGCTCGCCGCGGTCCCCGGCGTTGCGCGGGCGGAGTGCGGTTACCGGCAGTTGACGGTCGAGGGAACCACCGGCGAGATCACCATGGCCTGCGAGGCGCTCGCCTCGGTCAGCCACTATTTCGCCGGGCTCGGCGAGACCGATGTTCCGCCGCTGACGGTCCGGTTCGACGAATCCGTCGAGCTTCCGGGAGCGCCTGGCCTGAAGCAGGCGGGACTGTTCCGTGGTGCCGACGAAGTCGTCGACGTCGTTCGTCCGTCCAGCACCCATTTCAACCGTCCCCTGCACTGGAACCAGCTCTGGACGCCGGCCGTCGCCCGCTCCGTGCTGGAACACGAGTTCGCCCATGCCTTCGCCTATCCGATCGGCGGCCAGCATCTCGACTACGCCTGGAACGAGTTCGTCGCCTATGCCGTGCAGTTCAGCGTCATGGACTCATGGCTGCGGGCCAGGATCCTGATCACCTACCCCACGGCGGCGCCCTACCCCAAGGCAGCGCTCGTGTGTGACCTGAGCTACCTCGCAGACGTCGATCTGTTCGCCGTCAGGAGCTACCTGACCGCCGAGGCGAAGGGCGGCCGCAGTTTCATCGGCGCCGTCCTCTCGGGCGCCTACTCGACCCGCCCGCCGCGCCGTTTCGAATGCCCGGCCCTGCATCCGGCCGACGGCGCGTCGCCGCGCCTCGGTCCGTGAGAGCGCAACTTGGTCGCAGATCGAAGGCCTCTTGGGTGGTTGACCTGCACGGGCAACCTCCCTATCCCTCGGCCATTGCTGGAACCCTGATCCAGAGACCCACCATGGCCCTCACCACCCTCGACCCCAGGACCGCCCTCGTGGTCCTCGACCTGCAGGAGGGCATCCGTGCCTACGCCCAGGGCGCTGCGGCCTCCCCCCAGGCCGTGTTCGACGCTGCCGGCACCCTCACTGCCGCCTTCCGCCGCCACCGCCTGCCGGTCATCCTCGTCACTGTCGCGGGCGGCGTCGCCGGCCGCACCGAGACCCCGCGCCGTATCTCCGGCGGTTTTCCGCCCGAAGCCCTGAACTTCGTGCCCGAGCTCGCCCAGCAGCCCTCCGATATCGTCGTCACCAAGCGGAGCTGGGGTGCCTTTGCCACCACCGACATCGAAACACGGCTGCGCGACCTCGGCGTCACCCAGGTCGTCCTCGCCGGCATCTCCACCACCTCCGCCGTCGAGTCCACCGCCCGCCAGGCGTTCGAGGCCGGCTTCAACGTCACGCTGGCGATCGACGCCATGCTGGACATGAACCCCGAGGCCCACGCCGCGGCACTGAAATTCACCTTCCCGCGCCTCGGCGAGACCGGCACGGCCGCCCAGGTCATCGCCCTGCTCGACGCCACCCGCGCCTGAAGGCGGCCGCCGCCCATGCCTCAGGCCTTGTCCAGCAGGTCCGCCACTGCGCTCAGCGTAACCGGCCGGTAAGCCCGGCCCTCGGGCAGATTGGCCGGATCCTCCTTCCAGCGCTGCCGGGCGCTGCTGCTGACCTCGTGCAGTGCCGCCGGTCCCGGCAGCCGGTCGCCCTCCGGCAGCTTGTGCAGCAGAAAGCCCATCACGCCGTTCGCGTGGCTGCTGACCAGCACGTCGCGATAGTCCGCCTCGAGCGCAGCCGCCGGCGACCCCGGACTGGTGTCGAACTCCAGCCCCGCCCGGCGCGCGCCGTCCCAGATCCAGTCGAGCGCGATGTTGGCGAGCCCGCGCCGTTCGCCGCCGCCGCCCACCGCGCCATGCACCCCCGGAAACCACACCTGCTGGTACGGCGCGTCGCTCGCGGCCGGATCGAAACCGCGCCGCCGGTTGAGCTCCGCCAGATTGTCCCACAGCGTCGGCTCGAAATCCCGGTTGCGCTCGTCGATCGCCACCGCGTGCCGGGCACTGCGCGCCAGCGCCGAAAGGCTGACGTCGTGGAACCGCAGGCCCCGGTTCACCCAGCCCGACAGCGCCACATAGTCCGGAATGCCGAGCGAGCCGACCGTGTCCCACACCCCCAGATACGCGATTTCGAGCTTCCCCGGCTCATGCTTCCCGCCCCGCGCCGTCCGCCACGCGATCTCCTCGTCCGAGAGGCAGAGATGCGGCGCATACGCGGCGCGGAACTGCAGCATCTCGTCGGCAAAGCCGGCGCTGTCGTTCCGCCGCCGGTAGTGCGCGATCGCCTCGTCGAGCCGGCCGGCATGGTGGTGCGAGATGATGCTGCAGGTCGCCAGCAGCCCCACCAGCGAGCGCGCCGTGTAGGCCCCGCGCGAGAAGCCGAAGGCATGGATCTCGTCGCCCGGCGCGTAGTTGAAGATCAGGAAGCGATAGGCGTCGCTGATGGTCTTGAGCAGCCCCGCCCCGAACAGCCCGCCGGTCAGCGCGTCCTTGCCGCCGGTGCCCACGCCCTGGTCGTAGTAGACCACCTGCGCCACCCCCTCGCCCGACGTATCGCGCACGCTCTCGGCGGTGATCTGCACGTTGGTCGGCCGCGCCACGTCGAGCCGGTCCCACGTCCCGTCGAAACACAGTACCAGCCGCTTCATCGCCCCCTCGACCAGCCGAGCCGCTACAATGGCGGGGCAAGCGCCTGAACATCAAGG
>JBQCIY010000086.1:0-4215 GCA_051953275.1 Devosia sp.
TCTATCACCTCAAGCACGTCGACGCGATCTTCGAGCGGGTGTTCGGGCCGGACCCCGGATGAAGATCTCCGAAGCTGACATCCTCATCGCGCCGGGCCTGGGCAATTCCGGCCCCGGCCACTGGCAGCGCCGCTGGGGCGCGCGCATGGCCAACGCCCGCTTCATCGATCAGGATGACTGGGACCGGCCGGTGCTCGCCGACTGGGTCGGCCGCATCCATCAGGAGATCATGCTGGCGACCCGGCCGGTCGTCCTGATCGGCCATTCGCTCGCCACCGCCGCCATCGTCCACACCGCGCAGCGGCTCGTCGATACCAAGGTGCGCGGCGCCTTCCTCGTCTCGCCGCCCGACTTCGCCTCCGCGGCGATCCCGAAGGAGGCCCTGCCCTTCGCCAAGGTGCCGACCGACCCGCTGCCGTTTCCCTCGATCGTCGTCGCCTCGACCACCGACCCTCTGGTCAGCCTCGACCGGGCGCGCGAATTCGCCGCCGACTGGGGCAGCGATCTCCTGCCGGCAGGCGACGCCGGTCACATCAATACCGCCTCGGGCCATGGGCCTTGGCCCGAGGGCCTGCTGATGTTTGCCGAGTTGATGAAGCGACTCAAGTGAGCGGGCTCACGCTCTATTTGCTGCGCCATGCCAAATCCGGCTGGGACAATCCAAAGCTCAGCGATTTCGACCGGCCGCTGGCGCCGCGCGGCGAGCGCGAGGCGGCAGAGATGGCGGCGCTGATCGAGGACGGCGCCTATCGTCCCGCACGCATCCTTTGCTCCAGTGCCCGGCGCACGCGCGAGACGCTCGGCGCCATCCTGACGGCGCTGCCCGAGGACAGCTCCATCGACATCACCCGCCGGCTCTACGACGCGGATGTGGAGCGGCTGCTGGGCATCGTTGGCGAACAGAGGGGAACGCCTGCGATCATGCTCATTGGCCACAATCCCGGCCTGCACCAGTTGGCACGGCATCTCGCCGGGACCGGGGACGACAAAGCGTTGCACCGGCTTCAGACCGATTTCCCCCCGGCAAGCCTAGCAACGCTCGAGTTTGCGGCGATAGGCTGGAGCGAGGTTCGCCCTGGCCAGGGCCGCCTCGTAGCTTTCGAGACGCCGAGTCGCTAGGTTCTACCCCTCGGCGGCCACCTGGTCTCGTGCGGTCAGCATCAGCTCCGCCATCTTCGTGCGGATCATGTCGTCGGAGACCGACGCTCCCTTGGCCTTGAGGTCCGCCGAGACCTTGCGGAACACGTCTTCCTCGCCGGCTTCGGCGAAGTCGGCCGCAACCACCTCGGCGGCGTAGTCCTTCGCATGCTGCGCGCTCAGCCCCATGTGCTCTGCTGCCCACAAACCGAGCAGCCGGTTGCGGCGGGCTTCGGCCTTGAACCGCAACTCGCCGTCACGCGCGAACTTGGCTTCCTGGGCTTTCTCACGATCGTCGAACTGCGCCATCTTGCTCTCCAAAGGCCGAAAGATGCCGGCGCCGCGCGCCAGTCACCCAACGAGATAAGCGCCCACAGCCTCTTGATCAACGGTCCGTGATGGCGAGACACGAGTCGAAGCAATGACCCTAAGCCATTCCAGGGTCTTGAAGATTGGTCCCACTGGCTAGCTGGCCCCGAAACAGCTTGCTTTTCCGGCCTGTTCTAGCGCATGAACGGACCAACCTCCCCACCATCGCTGCCAGGATTAATCCATGAACCGCCGGCGGAAGATTTACGAGGGCAAGGCAAAAGACCTTTACGAAGGTCCCGAGCCTGGCACTCTTGTTCAGTATTTCAAGGACGACGCCACCGCTGGAAACGGCGCCAAGCACGACATCATCGACGGCAAGGGCGTCCTGAACAATCGCATTTCCGAATACATTTTTTCCAAGCTCAACACGCTCGGCATCCCGACGCATTTCATCCGCCGCATCAACATGCGCGAGCAGCTGATCAAGGAAGTCGAGATCATTCCGCTCGAGGTGGTGGTGCGCAACGTCGCCGCGGGTTCGCTGGTAAAGCGCCTCGGGCTCGAGGCGGGTACGCAGCTGCCGCGCTCGATCATCGAGTTCTACTACAAGGACGACGCTCTCAACGACCCGATGGTCTCGGAAGAGCACATCACCGCCTTCGGCTGGGCTACTCCGCCCGAGCTCGACGACATCATGAGCCTCGCGGTCCGCGTGAACGACTTCCTGACCGGTCTGTTCATGGGCGTCGGCATCCAGCTCGTCGACTTCAAGATCGAGTGTGGCCGCCTATATGAAGGCGATACGATGCGGATCGTGCTGGCCGACGAGATCTCGCCCGACAACTGCCGGCTGTGGGACATCAAGACCCGCAATAAGCTCGACAAGGACCGCTTCCGCGAGGATCTCGGCGGGCTGGTCGACGCCTACCGCGAAGTGGCCCAGCGGCTGGGCATTCTTGTGGAAACCGACAACGCGCTGACGACCGGCCCCCGCCTGGTGCAGTAATCGCACCGGTATGCGCGCACGAGTCACCGTCACCCTCAAATCCGGTGTGCTTGACCCCCAGGGCCAGGCTATCACCGGCTCGCTCAAGAGCCTTGGCTTCAACACCGTGCAGGGCGTCCGCCAGGGCAAAGTTTTCGACGTGGAGCTCGGCGACACCGAGCCGGGCGATGCGCGTCTCCACCTTGCCGCCATGTGCGAAAAGTTGCTGGCCAACACGGTTATCGAGAACTACGCGATCGAACTGATCTAAAGCTTCAGCTCTGGTCGCTCCTGCCCGGTTTGGCTGTGCGTCTGCTCCAAGGTCGGACGGATCTCGACACTCGCATATTTCATGATCGCGCTGTTCCTGGTCAGGGTGATCGCCTCGGCCATGTCCTTGGCCTCGATCAGCGTGAAACCCCCAAGCCATTCCTTGGACTCGAGGAACGGACCATCGGTCTGGGCCGCGGCGCGCTTGCCGCCGTGGAGGGTGACAGCCGTGTCCGGCCCCTGGAGCGGCTGGCCGAGCAGAAGGTGGCCGCTGGCCCTCAACTCATTGTCTTCGACGATCGTGTCGTCGGTTAGCCTGGTGAGCTCCGCCTCGGTGGCGCCGTCGAAGGCGCCGGGCTCGAAATAGACGAGGCACATGAATTTCATTTGCGGTCTCCATCCGGTTTGCCCGGATAGTCGCTCCGAACCGGCCGGATTCGACATCGAATTCTAGCTGCTTGGACTGAGTTCGACCCAAGTCGGTGCGTGATCGCTGGTCTTTTCCCAGCCGCGCACGGCAAGGTCCACGTCCGAAGCCACTAGCCGACGAGCCAGCGCCGGACTCAGCAACAGATGGTCCATCCTGAGGCCCGCATTCCGGCCGAAGGCGTTTCGGAAGTAGTCCCAGTAGGTGTAGATCGCCTCGTCCGGATGCATTTTTCGGAGCGCATCGGTCCAGCCCTGGGCCACCAGCCTGGCATAGGCTTCGCGCGTTTCCGGAAAGAACACGGCATCGCCGGTCCACCGTTCCGGCTTGTAGGCATCGAGCGGCGTCGGCACGGCGTTGTAGTCGCCGCACAGCACCACCTCGCCACCCTGCTGCATCAGCTTCGCGGCGTGGCTGATCAGGCGCTCGAACCAGGCGAGCTTGTAGTCGAACTTCGGCCCCGGAGCTGGGTTGCCATTGGGTAGGTAGACGCAGCCGACGGTAATCCCGCCCACCTCCGCTTCGAGGTACCTGCTGTGGGTGTCGTCCGGATCGCCGGGCAGGCCGCGCAGCCGCTCCACAGGCGCTTCGCCGCGAGCAAGGACCGCGACGCCGTTATAGCTCTTCTGCCCGTGCCAAATCCCGCGGTAGCCCGCCGCCTCCAGCGCCGCGACCGGAAACTTGTCGTCGGAGGTCTTGATCTCCTGCAGGCAGGCGACATCCGGCGTCGTTTCCTCGAGCCAGCGCAGCAGCACCGGCAGCCGCCCATTGACGCCGTTGACATTGTAGGTGGCGATCCGAAACCGCCTCTTGCTCAAGCACTTATCTCCGTCTTTTGCGGATCAATGGCAGTGGCGCCGCTGGGTTCCAGCCCCGGTGCGGCGTTCGAGTCACACAAGCTCGCAATTGCAGAAAATGCGACGAGTTCGTCACCCGCGCGAATCGCGAATCCGCTAGACCAGTCGCTGTTCAGAGTGTCGTGCGATCCGAAATGCTCAAGACCTTTTCGCTTTCCCTGCTGTTCATGCTTGCAATCGGCCTGTTGATCGCCGCATACGCCAGCATTCCGACCTGACCATCACGG
>JBQCIY010000087.1:0-9254 GCA_051953275.1 Devosia sp.
CGAGATGACGTTGAAACACCGGCCGTTCGCACCCGGCAAGGAGGTTCTGCCGCACGATGCGCTCGATACCATCGGCATCATCGAGCGGCACGGCGCCGAAGTTTCGGCGACGATCTCGGCGTCCGACGCCGATTTCGAGCGTTATGCCAGCCACCATCGCCACACCACGCTGCGCTGGGTGCGCGACAACCCCGATCATCCGGACCGCGACGCCGTGCTCGACAAGAGCAACGACGACTGGGGGCATTACCTGCGGGTCATCCGGCCGACGCTCGGCTGGACGATCTTTGCCGGCATCAAGAGCTGACGCGGGCTATTCCGCGAACGCAGCCGAGCCCTGCTGGTATTCCTTGCTGACGCCGAACAGCTTGCCGCTCTCGGCGATCAGAATGCAGCCCAGCACCAAAAGCCCCATGATCACGAAGCCCGCCGAATTGGGGGTGAGGGTATCGTTGAACTGCTGCCCGATCAGCGTCCCCAGGATCGCGCCGCCCACCGTCTGCAGGAAGCCGAACACGGCGGCGGCGGTGCCGGCGACCTGGCCGAGCGGCTCCATCGCCAGCGAGTTGACGTTGGACGACGCGCAGGCGAAGGCGAATTGCATGATCGCGAGGATCGCAAAGAACGCCCAGAAATCCACCGGACCGAGCAGGCTGAGCCCGAGCAGCACCGCGCCGCAGGCGATATAGACCAGCGTCGCCGAGTGGCTCACCCGGCGCTGGCCGTACTGCTTGACGATGCGCGAGTTGACGAAGTTGGCGACGGCCATCAGCGAGGCCACGGCGGCGAAGGCGACCGGGAACCAGTCGCCGAATTTGTAGATGCCGACGAAGATCTGCTGGCTCGAGATGATGAAGCCCATGTTCGAGCCGAAAAAGAACATGCCGGCGATGCCGTAGAAGATCGCGAGCCGATTGGAGAACACCAGCCGGAAGCCGTCGGTGATCACCGACAGCTTGAGCTCGCGCCGATATTCCGGATGCAGCGTCTCCGGCATGCGGAAGAAGGCCCAGACCATGATGACGATGGCGAGGCCCATCATGAACAGGAAGATGTAGTGCCAGGTGCCGACGAACAGGATCACCTGGCCGATGCCGGGCGCGAGGATCGGCAGCGCCATGAACACCATGAAGGTCAACGACATGATCGAGGCCATCTGGCGGCCCGAGTAGCGGTCGCGGATCACCGACATGGCGATGACGCGCGTCGCGGCGGCGCCGACCCCCTGCGCGAAGCGGACCGCGAGCAGCAGTGCGAAGGTCGGCGCAAAGGTCGCGGCAAAAGCGCAGATGATGTAGATCACCATCCCGACAAAGAGCGGTGAGCGTCGGCCGAAGCGGTCGGTGATGGGACCGAAGAACAGCTGCGCGATACCGAACCCGACCATGTAGGCCGAAATCACGAGCTGCCGCTCGTTGTCGCTGACCACGCCGAGGGCCTCGCCCATGGCGGGCAGGGCCGGCAGCATCACGTCGATGGCCAGCGAATTGAGCGCCATCAGGGCCGCCATCAGCCCGATGAACTCCGGCCCGGAGAGCGTCCGGGTGAGATGGGATTGGTTTGTCATCGATGAACCGACGCCCGGGGAGGAGGCGCCTTAATCCGCGGGTATGAACCCGCCGCCGCGCCGATTCAAGCTTAGGATGCTAATAAATATCGTGAATTCGGCGTGAGCCGGGGGAGCCCGGCCCACCCAGGTCGGTCGGATCAGGCCGGCTGCTTGACGGCGATGCCCTTGTCGGCGAGGTGCGACTGCAGCTCGCCCGCCTGGAACATCTCGGTGACGATGTCGGCGCCGCCGACGAACTCGCCCTTCACATAGAGCTGCGGAATGGTCGGCCAGTTGGCGTAGGCCTTGATCCCCTCGCGCAGCTCCTGGTTCTCGAGCACGTTGGCGCTTTTGTAGTCGACGCCGAGGTAGTCGAGAATTTGCACCACCCGACCGGAGAACCCGCACATCGGAAAGTCCGGCGTGCCCTTCATATAGAGGAACACGTCGTTGCTCTTCACCTGCTCGTCGATGACGGAATTGATGTCGCTCATTCCAAGGGCCTTTCAGATGCGCGTTTGCGCGCCGGAGATTTGCTGAGTAGATAAGCCCACTTTGCGCCGATGTCGAGGCGTGCATCGGGATGTGACGATGAAGCTCAGTCGGGCACGGCAGTCTGGATCGCCAGTGAATGTAGGGTCGTGCCCATATCCGCGCCGAACGCGGCGTTGACCAGCTGGTGCTGCTGCACGCGGGATTTGCCGCGGAATGCTTCTGAGGTGATCTTCGCGCGCCAGTGATTGTCGTCGCCGGCAAGATCGTCGAGCTCGACTCTCGCGTCGGGCAGGGCCGCCTTGATGCGTTTTTCGATTTCGGATGCTGTCATGGGCATGGCTCGCCTCCGCCGCGCGTTCGGTTGAGATATGGCATGCGCGTGGGGCGTCTTCAACGGATGGAGAAGGCCCCGCAGGAAAGCGTTAACCATACAAATTTACTTTGTATTTACCTAGCGTTTGCGGGCGACGTCTTGGCGGCGTTTAATAGTAGTCACAGTACTTGCGTGAGTTTTCGACCATGAAGACTATGCCCGCAAAGAAGAAGCCGGCCAAAACCTTGCATACCGTGCTTGCCGCCGTCGAAGCCGATATCGCCATCGTCGTTGCGGAGATCGCCGCCGATCGCCGGCTCGAGCAGCCACGATCGCTCCCGCACCGGCGAGCCCGCCGCTCTACCGCTCACGCCGCCTGAGGTCGGGCATGCCCGATCTCATCCTCATCTTGCTGTTCCTGCTCTCGGTGCTGAGCCTCGTGGTCTATCTGTGGCGCAGCGAGCGGCATTCAACCCAACGCCGCTCCAGATAGTCGGCCTCAGGCCGCGATTTCACCGGACATGAATGCGGGGAACCAGCCCTCATGCGCGGCCCTGAGCTCCGCGACCGGAACAGGCCGGCTCTTGCCAAGTGTCAGAGCGGTGCCGCCGGTGGTGCCGATCCACGGCGCGAAGATGCCCGCATAAGGGTAGATCTCCTCGTAAAAGCGATCGAGGAAATCGCGCTTGACGGTAACAAGATACCGCGCCTGATCTTCGCCGAAGAATTGCGGAATCGGATCGCCGCCTTCAAGCTGGTTGACGGTCGCGCCGATGCCTGAGGCCATCGCCATCTCGGCAAGCGCCACGGCGAGGCCGCCATCGCTCAGGTCGTGCGCGGCGGTGGCGTGTCCATCACGGATGAGGATACGGACGAGGTCGCCGGCCTTCTTTTCGAGCGCGAGGTCGACATGCGGCGGCGGCCCGTCCTTGCGGCCGAAGAGCTCACGCAGATAGATCGACTGCCCGAGATGTGTGCCCCACCAGTCGGGTGCGCCGACAAGCAGGATGCACTCGTCCGGCGCGGCAAAGCTGATGCGGGTAGTGCGGCTCCAGTCGTCAATCAGACCGACGCCGCCGATGGTAGGCGTGGGCAGGATGCCCTGGCCATTGGTCTCGTTGTAGAGCGACACGTTGCCCGAAACGATCGGAAAGTCGAGCGTGCGGCAGGCCTCTCCGATGCCGCGCACGGCTTCGGCCAGCTGCCCCATGATCTCAGGCCGCTCCGGATTGCCGAAGTTGAGATTGTCGGTCGCCGCGATCGGCTCCGCGCCGACCGCGGTGAGGTTGCGCCAGCACTCGGCCACCGCCTGCTTGCCGCCCTCGAAGGGATCGGCCTCGCAATAGCGAGGCGTCACGTCGGAAGAGAAGGCAAGAGCCTTCTTCGGGTTCGGCCCTTCGACGCGGATGACGCCGGCGTCGCCGCCGGGGCGCTGCAGCGAATTGCCCTGGATCCAGGTGTCGTACTGCTCATACACCCAACGGCGTGAGCTCAGCGCCGGCGAGCCGACCAGCTTGAGCAGTGCATCGGCAACGTCCATCTGTGGAATGTCGTTCGTCTCGAGCGGCTTGAGCGGCGCCGGCATCGTCCACGGCCGATCGTATTCCGGCGCTTGGTCGCCGAGGTCCTTGATCGGCAGGTTTGCGACCTCGGCGCCCTGCCACCTTACGCGAAAACGGAGGTCGTCCGTGGTATGGCCCACGGTGGCGAAGTCGAGCTCCCACTTCTCGAACACGGCGCGCGCGGCGGCTTCCTTGTCCGGATGCAACACCATGAGCATGCGCTCCTGGCTTTCGCTGAGCATCATCTCGTACGGAGTCATGTTCGCTTCGCGCACCGGCACCTTGTCGAGGTCGAGCTCGATGCCCAGGTTGCCCTTGGCGCCCATCTCGACGGCGGAGCAGGTGAGCCCGGCGGCGCCCATGTCCTGGATGGCGATCACGGCGCCCGTTGCCATCAGTTCGAGACAGGCTTCGAGCAGGCGCTTCTCGGTGAAGGGGTCGCCGACCTGCACCGTCGGACGTTTCTGCTCAATGTCGTCGCCGAACTCCGCTGATGCCATCGTCGCGCCGCCGACGCCGTCGCGCCCGGTCTTGGCGCCGAGATAGACCACCGGCAGGCCGACACCTTCGGCCTTGGAGTAGAAGATCTTGTCGGTATCGACGAGACCGGCGGCGAAGGCGTTCACGAGGATGTTGCCGTTGTAGCGTTCATCGAACTCGACCTCGCCACCCACGGTGGGCACGCCGAACGAATTGCCATAGCCGCCGACGCCGGCCACAACGCCGGAAACGAGATGCCGGGTTTTTTCATGGTCCGGTGCACCGAAGCGCAGTGCGTTCATCGCCGCGACTGGTCGCGCGCCCATAGTGAAGACGTCCCGCAGGATGCCGCCCACGCCCGTCGCGGCGCCTTGGTACGGCTCGATGTAGGAGGGGTGGTTGTGCGACTCCATCTTGAAGACGATCGCCTGGCCATCCCCGATGTCGACCACACCGGCGTTCTCGCCTGGGCCCTGGATCACCCGGGGCCCTGAGGTCGGCAATGTACGCAGCCACTTCTTGCTCGACTTGTACGAGCAATGCTCGTTCCACATCGCGGAGAAGATGCCGAGCTCGGTGTAGGTCGGCGTCCGGCCGATGAGGCTCAGGATCTTCTCGTACTCGTCCGGCTTGAGGCCGTGATCGGCGACAAGTTGGGGGGTGATCTCGCGAGTGTTGTCGAAAGCCATGTGACCGCGGGGAGGGAGGGCTCTGTTGGGCCCTCTTAGCGCAGGAGTTCGGCGGGTTACAGCCCGATGCAGCGGTTACTCACGCCAGATCGAGCGCGTACGCCTTGAGCGTCTTTAGATCAGTGTACCGCAGAGCGCCTTCGTGCGTGGACAGCAAGGCGACGCGCGGCGCCGCGCCGGCCTCGTGGGCTTCGACCCAGCGGGCGGCGACGAGGCACCAGCGGTCGCCGGGCTCTAGGCCTGGGAACCCCCATTCCGGATGCGGCGTGCTGAGGTCGTTGCCGACGGATTTGCTGAATGCCAGGAATTCCGCAGTCATCTCGCAGCAGATGAGGTGGCGGGCGGTGTCGTCGGGGCCGGCGGCGCAGGCGCCCGTGCGGAAGAAGCCGGTCATTGGATCGGTCGAGCAGGGCACGAGCCGCTCGCCGAAAACGTTGCGCTCTTCAAGGCTCATCACGTTTCCCGAGCCGAACGAGGCCGCGATCGATTGCGATCACCAGGGTGCAGAGCGCGGTGAGGCCGATCAGCACCGCAAGGACGTTGAGGGCGACGGCGCCGTAGCCGATGTGGTTGGCTTCGAGGATGGGATAGGGGTACTCGCCGACCGCCGCGCCGCGGATCAGCACGTAGATGAGATAGAGCGTCGGCGGCATCAGCATGGCCGGAATGTCCGCCCATTCGAGCTGCCCGTGCCGGACGGTTGCGATCCACCAGACGAGGTAGATCAGAGGCGTCCCGTAGTGGAGCGCGGTGTCGGCGACGAGCGCCAAGCCCTCGGGGTTCCAAGTCGGGGCGAGGACGAAGTGATAGAACACCATCACCAGCGTGATCGCCGCGGCCATCATAGCGCGCGTCACCGGCGAGCGCAGCCAGCCGAGCCATGGCCACAGCCAGAGCTCGGACGAATAGACCAGCACCAGCATGAGGTTGGTGAGGATGGTGAAGAACGAGAAATAGAAGACGACAGCGCCGCCAAGACTGTCGCCGTTCGAGAGGCGCAGCGGAATCGTGATGGCGAACTGCAGGATGAGCGCTGCCGCACCGACCACGAATCCGATCCAGGTTATTGCCTGCTTCACCCGTCGCGCCCCTCAGGCGGGTTGCCGTCTCCGGGCGATCAAACCGTCAATGCCGATCAGGAGCAAGTCGAAGATCGCCACCATCGCCACCAGCACGCCGACGCCGATGGCGACGCCGGGGTAGCCCTGCGGCGCCTGGCCGGGGAGGGCGAAGGTCGGATCGAGGATGGTATAGGGGTACTCGCCGGCGATCGGACCGCGGACCAGCACGTAGGCGACATAAGTGAGGCCTGGCACGAGCATCATCGGCATGTCGCGCCAGCGCAGCGTGCCGTGGGCGGAAAAGACCAGCCACCACAAGAGGAACAGCACCGGTGTGCAGTAGTGGAGTAGGATATTGGACACGGTAATGGTTTCCGGCAGGTCGTGCAGCGCCGGCGCCAGCATGAAGTGATAAAAGCCCATCACCAAAGCGATTATGCCCGCCATGCCCGCCCGTGTCACCGGATGCCGGAACCAGCCGAGCCAGCGCCAGGTGGTTAGCGCGCTCAGGTAGGTGAGGAGCAGCGCCAGGTTGCTGAGATTGGTGAGGAACGTCCAGTAGTAGACCAGCATGTTGCCGAATGAGCGGGCCACCGGGTTGTGCGGTCCGACGACCATGGTGCCGGCGATTGCCTGGAAGTCGAGCGCCAGACCGACCGCGCCCATTGCGATGGCGAGGCCGAGGTACCAGCTCCGCAATGGCATCAAATATCCTCAGGCGACCTGCAACAGGCCGGAGAATAGGGCGCGCCCGTCGATCCCGCCATGCGCGGTTTCGATCAAGTTTTCGGGGTGCGGCATCAGGCCGAGCACATTCTTCTTGCGGTTCAATACGCCAGCGATGTCGTTCACCGAGCCGTTCGGATTGGTGCCGTCGGCATAGCGAAAGGCGACCTGGCCGCCATCCTCGATGGCTTTGAGGATTGCTGGGTCGGCGAAATAATTCCCGTCGTGATGGGCGACCGGTGAGGTGATGACCTGGCCGGTGCTGTAACCGCGGGTGAAGGCGGTGTCGGCGTTTTCAACCTTGAGGCGGACTTCGCGACAGACGAAGCGCAGCGACGCATTGCGCATCAGCACGCCCGGCAGCAGGCCGGCTTCGGTCAGGATCTGGAAGCCATTGCACACACCGAGGACGTAGACGCCCTTCTGCGCTCGCTCACGGATGGCCTGCATGATCGGCGAGCGCGCCGCGATGGCGCCGGCGCGCAGGTAATCGCCGTAGGAGAAACCGCCCGGGATGACAATCAGGTCGACATCGGGCAGCTCGCTGTCCTTGTGCCAGACCACGGCCGGCTTCTGTCCGGAAATGTCGGTCAACGCTGCGACCATGTCACGGTCGCGGTTGAGGCCGGGGAAGACAATGACGGCAGATTTCATGCGCCGACTTGTGGTGAGTCGGCGGCCCGATTGCAAGGATTACCCAACCGGAACCACAGTCATGCCACGCTCGCCCGGTCAATCGGAGGCGAACTGTGGCAGCAGCTAGCTTGGTGGACCTTGCGACGATCAGACCGGAACGGGCACCGAGGCGTAGGCGGCGAACATCACGCCGATCGCGAGGAAGAACAGCACGGAGAGCGAAAAGGTCTTGATCATGGCGGTCGGCTTACTGGGCTCAGGCGCGCGATACGCGGCGCGAAAACGGGTTATAGACGCGAGGAATTAAGAGGCATTCAATCGGTTTGGTTAAGCCGCCGGTAACGACGTCAGCCAGCCGATGCCGCCGGTATCGCAGGCGGTGGCTGAATGCGCGGTGAACGCTTTCCGCCGATCATCGCCTCGATGCGGTTGGCCGCTTCCGCGTAGCCTCCGCCGGCCCTCAAGGTGTCGCCGAGTTTCCGAGCCCGCGCCCGATAGGCGTCTAGATCCGCTGCGATGGTCTCTACGGCCACACGAAGCTCAGCCGCGGGTACTTTGCCGCCGTGCGCCTCCGCCTCGAGCAGCACCCCGGCACCCCCCGCCGCGGCGGATTCGGCGTTGTGGAGCTGCTCGAAGTGCTGCGGCACCATCACCATCGGTACCCCGTACCACAGGGATTCGTGCACGCTGTTGAGCCCCGCCGGGGTGATGAAGATGTCGGTGTGCTGCAGGATTTCAAGCTGCGGGAAGCTTTCTTCGATGATGAAGTTCGCGGGGGCGTTGGCGAAGCGGGATAGATCGCTGCCCTTGCCCGCCGACAGCAGCACCTGCGCGGGGTAGTCGCCCAGTGCCGCCATCACGCGCTCGTAGAAATTGGTCTTGCCGAAGATCAGCGTCCCCAACGAAACGTAGATCACTGGCCGGCCATCGAGCCGGGCAAGGTCGAAGGTCTCACTGCGGGTACGCGGGTCGATGGTGGCGCCGACGAAGGCGTAGTCCTGACGGGCCGGCGGATGCATCTCGCGGCTCGTCAGCATCAGCGTGAGGTTCCCACGCGCCGGCATCAGTGGCCAGTGCAACGGTAGAAGGTGCACGCCGCGGAGCGCGACGCGGATCCAGTCCATCACCAGCGGCGGGAAGACCCGTGCGAGGTTGACCACATTGGTGCGGATTTCGGCTGCGGCGTCGTGCCGGCTGAGGCCGTAGGCGAAGAACGGGCTCGTCACCACGGTCGGCACGCGGAGCCGCCGGCCGACCATCTCGCCCCAGAGCGCGATACCGTCGATGACGAGGACGTCAGGCCGGTCGCTGCGCAGTGTCGTGAGGCAGAAATCGTAGAGCGGTGCACTCGCGCGCAGGAACAACTCGAACGTCGCCATGAGGTCGCCGCCGATCAGAACCGCCGCCATGTCCTCCATGCTCATCGCCTTAGGATAGGCGACGAACTGCGCGCCGGTGGCGCGGATGACCAACTCGAACGGCGGCTCGTCGAACACGGTGACGGCGTGACCACGCCGCACCAGCTCGGCGATGATGGGGAGAACGGGATTGAGGTGGCCGTAGGCCGGAACGCTCAGGAAGACGATGCGAGCCAATCTGGCCCCGTGATGGTCAGGTCGGAATGCTGGCGTATGCGGCGATCAACAGGCCGATTGCAAGCATGAACAGCAGGGAAAGCGAAAAGGTCTTGAGCATTTCGGATCGCACGACACTCTGAACAGCGACTGGTCTAGCGGATTCGCG
>JBQCIY010000088.1:0-43231 GCA_051953275.1 Devosia sp.
GGCGAAGCGGACGCCGGGTGAGCAGCGTCCACGCGCCGATTTTGCCGGCGCACCCTGACCTTCGAACATAGCTCTCCGGGCCTCGTCGCCTCAAATCGATCCACCGGATCGATTTAGCGGCTTCGCCGCCGGCGACGAGCCTAGGAGCCGCCCGGGACCAATATGTCCCGGACAGCCCCTGGCTCGGGGGAGCCCTACTTGATGTAACCTGCCTTGGTCATGGTGCGGGTCGCCACGTCCTGGGCCTTGGCCAGGCCGTCGGCGACGCTGGTCCGCCCGGCGAGCACCGCCGAGAAGATCTGCCCGACCGTATCGCCCAGCCCCTGGAACTCAGGGATGGAAACGAACTGGCCACCCGTATAGGGCACCGGCTTTACCGTCGGATGCACGGTATCGGCGTTCTGCATCGAGGCGAGCGTGATCTTCGCGAACGGCGCCGCTTTCAGGTATTCGGGATTGGCGTAAAGCGACTTGCGGGTGCCGGGCGGGACGTTGGCCCAACCCTCCTTGCTCGCGACCATTTCGGTATAGGCCTTGTTGGTCGCCCAATCGATGAACTTCTCCGCCGCCGCGGCCTTTTGCGAGCTCGCCGGAATGGCAAGCGACCACGACCAGAGCCAATTGCCGTGATCGCCAAGGCCGGCGGTCGGCGCGACCGCGAAGGCGACGTCCGAGGCGACGGTCGACTGCTTCGGGTCGAGCACTTCCGAGCCGGCCGACGTGGCATCGATCCAGACGCCGCACTTGCCCTGCTGGAACAGCGCGAGGTTTTCGTTGAAGCCGTTCGTCGAAGCGCCGGCCGGGCCGTCCGCCTTCATGATGTCGGCGTAATACTGAATGGCCGCCTTCCACTCGGGGCTGTCGAACTGCGGCTTCCACTTCTCGTCGAACCAGCGCGCCCCGAAGGTGTTGGCGAGGGCGGTGATGAAGGCCATGTTCTCGCCCCAGCCGGCCTTGCCGCGCAGGCAGATGCCGTTGATGCCGTTGGCACGATCGGTCATCTTGTCGGCGGCCTGACGGATGAAGTCCCAGGTGGGGGCGTCGGGCATCTTCAGCCCGGCCTTGTCCATCAGGTCCTTGCGATACATGACCATCGAGCTCTCGCCGTAGAACGGGGCGGCGTAGAGCTTGCCGTCGACGCTCAGCCCGCTGCGGATGGGCGGCAGCAGGTCGTCGACGTCATAGTCGGCACCGAGGTTGTCGAGCGGCACGAGCCAGTTCTGCTTCTGCCAGATCGGGACCTCGTAGGTGCCGATGGTGATGATGTCGTACTGGCCGCCCTTGGTGGAAATGTCGGTGGTCACCTTCTGCCGAAGCACATTCTCTTCGAGCGTGACCCACTGCAGCTGGATGTCGGGATTGGCCTTGGTGAAGTCGTCCGTCAGCTTCTGCATGCGGATCATGTCGCCGTTGTTCACTGTGGCGATGGTAAGCGTGACGGCGGACGCCGACGAGGCAAGCATTGCGCCAAGCAGGAGCGCGCCGGCGAAAACCGGAACAAATTTCATGGATGTCCTCCCTTTGCCGAAGCGAGCATTTGCTTCGGTCGTGAGCAATTACTCACGAGATCGTTAAAGCTGTCAAGCGGTGGCGCGCGGAAATGGCAGCCGCCGGCCCGCGGCATAGGGACGGAAATCGATTTCAATTGTAGGAAAATCAGGTGGTTAGCTGGCCGCCAATAATTTTGTGGCGGTCCGCTCGTCGGTCATCAAGCCGTTAACGAGGCGTCGATTCAGCGCGGCAATGGTGCCGGGCAATTTTTTCTCGCCCATGGCAAGTGCTACGACGAGCGACCGCTCGCGAGAGGGCATCGGCGCACTGGCCACGCGGTCGTTCGTTAGGCCTTCGATCATGCGGCCCTGAGCATCGAAGGCCCAGCCAACGATTTCACCCACCGCGCCGGCTTTCTGTAGTGCCTTGAGCTCGGATTCGGTGATGAACCCGTCGAGGTAGAGTGGGGCGTCCGGCCCCAGGTCGCCGATGCCGACGAAGGTGATGTCGGCGCGGGCCGCCAGAGCGAGGGTCTCCTTGACCATCGGCTGGCTCAGCAGCATCTCGCGCTCCTCGGGCGAGGAGGCGATCACCGGCAGGGGCATCGGAAACATCCGCGCCTGAACGGTATCGGCCATGTTGAAAATGACGTTGTAGTAGGAGGCCGATCCATCGGGCGCGATATTGCCGGTCAGCGACACGATCTTGTGCTGCGAGGCCTCCATCGGAGGAAGCTGCTCGATCGCAGCCTTCAGCGTACGGCCGGTGCCGATTGCCATGACGATGGGCGAGGGGGAGCGCAACCGCCGTTCGATTTCGGCGGCCGCAGCCTGGGCGACGCCGATGACGGTCGATGACGACTCCGGATCGGAA
Organism: Devosia sp.; assembly: GCA_051953275.1. Lineage (GTDB taxonomy): Bacteria > Pseudomonadota > Alphaproteobacteria > Rhizobiales > Devosiaceae > Devosia_A. Next base: position 2,365 of record JBQCIY010000088.1, read on the forward strand.
GGGACCACTTCGACGAGGTCGAGGGCGAAGTGCCGGCGGAGCTTTTCGGCGAGCTCCATGCAGCGGCCGATGGGATGATCGAGCCGGACCTTGATCAGGCCTTCGCTGACCGAGAGCGAGACGAGGCGCTGCGCAGTCTGGCGCGAGACGTTGAGCTTGCGCGCGATCTCTTCCTGGTTGTTGCCGGCGACGTAGTAGAGCCAACCCGCACGCGCGGCGTCGTCAAGCCGGCGCCCGCCCTGATCCTGCCGATTGCTCATCGTCCCGCTGTCGGTCCCCGCCGGCGAAGGCACGCCGGATGGCGGCAAGTCTTACGGCCAAAGTTTCCGCCGACGCAAGCGCTCAGCCTTGCTCGGCAGTGCCGCTCATCCACGCCGAGGCATCGCCGGGGCGCGCGTTGAGAGCCATACGGATGTCGCGCTCGGTGTCCTCGAGATGCGCGCGCATGGCAGCACCGGCCGCTTTGGGATTGCCCTCGCGAATGGCCTCGAAGATCGCCAAATGCGCCGCAATCGTGTCGTCGACGGTATGTCCGCGCATGTCATGGCCACGGCGGCTCAGGTAGAATGTGCGGCGCAATGGCGCGGCCATCGCCTCGAACAGATACGAGATCAGGCGGTTGCCGCTCGAGAGCGCCACCGCTTCGTGGAATCCCACGTCGTGCTGGTGGAAGAGCTGCTCGGAGCCCTCGACGTCGTGGCCGGTCTTGCCCGTTTCGGCAGCGTCGCGCATGCCCTGGATTGCGGTCTCCAGCGCCGCCAGTCCGGCGCGCGTCGCCCGGCGTGCGGCCAGGGTCGCCGACTGTTCCTCGAGCGACAGGCGCAGCTCGATGAGATCGAACAGGCCCTTGGGGTCGTTTTTGATCAGCTGCGAGAGAAAATCGGAGAATGCCGCTCCACTCGACTCGCGGACCACGGCGCGGCGGCCACGACCCACGTCGAGCAGGCCGCGCCCGGCCAGCATCTTCACAGCTTCGCGAACCGTCAGACGGCTGACCTCGAAACGGGTGGCGAGGTCGCCTTCGCTCGGCAGGCTCATGCCGGGCGCCAACTCGCCCAGCACCATTTGCGCCAGCGCTTCGGCGACGGTCGCGGTCGCCGTGGGCGCTGCGCCTTCGTCCCGCGCGTCTGATTTTACGGTGCGTACCATCGGCCCTCGTGGGTCTGTGCGGTATCAGATATGTTTCGAGCATATCCGCTTTTGGCTAGTTTGGGAAGATAACCGCTCAAGCTGTGGATACTGCGACGACAGGCTGAAAGTATTAGGCTTTCTGCTGCAAACACCGGTTTGTATCAGCGTCGAATCGCGACGTCTGCCGGGCGCGACAGCGCCAGGCTTGCCACGAATATCTGACTACTTGGAGGTGCCGCTCCCGCCGCAACGTCAGCCGTCGGTGACGATATCGGCGTCCTTGCGGGCCCCCCATTCGGCCCACGATCCGTCATACACGGCGACGTCGCGCGCGCCGGCGAGCCTCAGCGCGAGCATCAGCGTCGAGGCGGTGACACCGGACCCGCAACTGGTGATCACCGGCCGCTGCAGGTCGATGCCGGCGCGCTCGAAGATCGCCTTGAGCTCGGCTGCGTCCTTCATCCGGCCATTGGCAACGAGGTCGCCCGACGGCGCGCTCTTGGCTCCCGGCATGTGGCCGGAGGCGAGCCCCGGGCGTGGTTCGGCATCGCGGCCGGCAAAGCGGCCGGCCGGGCGGGCGTCGGCAATCTGCTGATGCGCGGCGATCGCCGATTTCACCTGCTCGAAATCGCGCACCAATTGGGGATGAAAGTGCGCCGTGAATGTCACCGGTGGCCGCGACGACGGACCGGATTCGAGCGGACGACCCTCGGCACGCCATTTCGCACCACCGCCATCGAGGATGCGAGTTCGCGGTGCGCCCATGGCGAGGAACTCCCACCAGACGCGGGGCGCGGAGAAGAGGCCGGCCTCGTCGTAGATGACGATGGTCATGCCGTCGCCGATGCCGAGCGCGCCGACCGCACGGCCGAACTCCTCCGGCGGCAGCAGCATGTGCGGCAGATCCGTGGATTTGTCGGCGACGCCGTCGACGTCGAAGAACACGGCGCCCGGAATGTGCCCGGCGAGATACTCGTCGAGCGGCTTGCGGTTGGCGGCCGGCAGGTACCAGCTGGCATCGACCGGAATGACGGTGGGGTCGTCGAGATGGCTCGCAAGCCACTCGGTAGAAACGAAGGGATTGTCCATGGCTGAAGCCTAGCGCAGAGCGCGCTGCCGGCGCTAGTGCGCGAGGCTGGCAAGCCTGCGGAGGACACGCGGGGCGATGTCCTCCAGCGCCGCGACCGGTTTCCAGGCGGCGGCGTGCACCTCGTCGGCCTGGGCCACGAGCGCCGAATGCGGATCGGCGACGAACAGATACTGCAGGTCATGGTGAACGTGCGGGCCTTCGCCGTATTTCGGGTTGCCCGGGACGTCGTGGCTGTCGATGGCGAAAGGGAGGTCGCCGTCTCCGTGCCAGGGGTGCAACGTGATCGCCGTGACGCCGGTTTCCTCGACCGCCTCGCGCCGGGCGGAAAGATGGAAGTTCGGCGACGGCTCGTAATGTCCGCCCGGCTGCAGCCAGCGCCCGATGACGATGTGGTCGATCAACAGCACTTGCCGCAGGTCCGCAGAGACGATCAGTGCGCTCGTGGTGAGGTGTCCGGGCAGGGTTGTGCGCTGGTCGAGGCGGTGGCTTTCCTGCAGCTGCCAGCGCAGCAGCGAGAGGTATTCGCCCCTGTCGGCGACGCGCTCGAGATAAGCGCGCAGGACAGCCTCGAGGCGAGGCAGGACGTCCTCGGCCATCAACGGGTTACGCCAACGCGGGCAACGCCGCGAGGCGTCAGCTGCTGCAGGGCGAGTGTCTGGTCGAGGTGCCTGGCGCGCCAGGTGAGAAGCCGCTCGGCCATCTCGGCGCGGACGCCGATGTAGTCGAGATCAGCCGCCAGGTCATGCAGGTTATCGGGATCGTTCTCGAGGTCGAAAAGCAGCGGCGGCATGGCGGCAAAGTGGACGTATTTCCACCTCCCGGTGCGGACCGCCGCCATGCTGAGCGACACCGAATCGAGCCCGAGCGCGGCCTCCGTGGCCTGGCCGGACACATCACGGATGTCGAACTCCCAATGTACGGCATCGCGCCAAGCGGCGGGCGGCGAGTCCTCGGCGAGGAACGGCAAGAGCGAGCGGCCATCGCCGACGTGAAGCGGTTCGACATTCATGGCATCGAGCAGGGTGGGATAGAGGTCAACGGCCTCGGTAAAGGCCTCGACGCGATTGCCGCTGAGGCTGGCCAGCGGATTGCGGATCACGAGCGGGACGTGCTGGCTCTGATCGTGATAGCCGCCCTTGCCGAGAAGGTAGTGGTCCCCCATCAGTTCGGCGTGGTCGGAGGTGAAGACGATGAGAGTGTCGTTCCACTGGCCGGCCGCATGCACGGCTGCGAAGACGCGACCAAGCTGGTAGTCAACCTCGGCGATCATGCCGAAATAGAGGGCCTTGATCTGACGGAACTCGGCCTCGCTCAAGTCGGCGACCAGGCCTTCGGCGCCTGGAATGAACGACGATAGCTTGGTGTTCTTTAGGGCGAGAGCGACCAGCGGGTGAACCTTCGCTTCCGCCGAAACGGACGAAGCGCGGCGGAAACCGCCGACCTCGTCGGGGGAAAACATGGTGTTGAACGGTTCGGGTACGATGAAGGGCGGATGGGGCCGCAGGAAGCTCAAATGCGCGAACCACGGCCGATCCTGCTCGCCCAGCCAGCGCGCAAACTCGTCGGCAAGAAATGCGGTTTGCGTCTGATCCTTGCTGTAGGCGGGCGGCGCATCGGTGACCTTGCCGACATCCCGGATCGGCAGGTGGGCCAGTGCATTGTTGCTGAAGCTCAACCCGTGCTGGCGCAGCCAGCTCAGCCATGGCTTGTCGTCCTCGGGAAGCCGCAGGCGAACGTCGAAGCCGGGCAATACGCCTTCGTAGGTCAGCAGGCGCGGGTCGCCGTCGGGGACGACCGTCGGATCGGCGGACTGGTCGGTGTAGCCGAACAGCGTCGGCGTATAGCCGGCGCGGCGCGCCGCCAGGGCGATGTTGTCGAAGCGGGCGCTGAGCGGCGAGCCGTTGCGCACCACGCGGTTTGTCATCTGGTAGAGGCCGGTGTAGAGGCACGCGCGGGCCGGCGAGCACGGCGCGGCATTGGCGTAGTGCCTGAGGAACGTCGTGCCCTCGGCAGCGAGTGCGTCGACGTTGGGCGTCCTGACTACCGGATGGCCGGCAACGCCCAGGCACTCACCCCGCCACTGGTCGGCGGTGATGAACAGGATATTGAGCATCAGTCCCCGAGCACGAGGATGTCGCTGCCGGCGAGCGTGACCTTTACCCTGGCATCGTGCGGCGGCGGTGGCGTGCGCTGGTCGTTGAAGGTATCGACGTGCACGGTGTTGCCCTGGCCGAGCTCCACCTTGAGGCGGATCACCGAGCCCAGGAAGCTGACCTCCGACACAGTGCCGTCGAGCACAATATCGCGCACATGACCATTGGCGAGCTGCACGGCTTCCGGGCGCATCGTCAACGACAGATGGTCGCCCGCCTTGGCCGTAGCGGGAAGCGAGGGAATGATGGCCCGCTGCCCATCGATCGAGACGGCGCGGCTGGCGGGGTCGGCGACCGTGGCGCTGAGGGTGTTGAGCTGGCCCACGAACCCGGCGACGAACCTCGTGGCCGGTTTGTTGTACACATCGAACGGCGTGCCGAACTGCTCGACGTTGCCGGCGCTCAGGACGACAATGCGATCGGAAATCGACAACGCCTCTTCCTGGTCGTGCGTTACGAAGATCGTGGTGATGCCGAGGTCGCGCTGGATGGCGCGGATTTCCTGCCGTAGCGAGACGCGGATCTTGGCGTCGAGCGCCGACAGGGGCTCGTCGAGCAAGAGCATGCGGGGCTTGGGCGCCAGGGCACGGGCGAGGGCGACGCGCTGCTGCTGTCCACCGGACATCTCGAAGGGGAAGCGCTTGCCATAGCCGGGCAGGCCGATCAGCTTCAGCATCTCTTCGACCCGGGCGCGGCGTTCGTCGGCCGGAACGTTGGCGATCCTCAGGCCAAAGCCCACATTGTCCTCGACGTTCATGTTGGGAAACAGGGCGTAGGCCTGGAACACCATTCCGATCTTGCGCTGATTGGGCGGTAGCGGCAGGATATCCTTGCCTTCGACCAGGATCGATCCTGAGGTCGGGCGTTCAAAGCCGGCAATCATGCGCAGGATGGTGGTCTTGCCGCAGCCCGAGGGGCCGAGCAGGGTGATGAACTCGCCTTTGTCGAAGGCGAGGTTGACGTCCTTGACGACGGTAGTGCCGCCGAAGGCCTTGACCAGGTTTTCGATGCGCAGAAATTCTTCAGCCATGGTTTTAGTCCGTAAGCACCGCGGTGCGGGGGGCGAAGCGCGCGAGCAACTGGATCATGCCCATCGCGGCCCAGGTGATGATGAAGGAAATGACGGCGAGTGCGGCGGGCTCGAAGGCGCGGTTGGCGCCGACGTTCTGCATATAGACGCCGAAGGCCGGGCGATTGAGCAGGCTCGCCACGGTGAACTCGCCGATGACGATCGCGAGCGTCAGGAAGGCGCCGGACAACACCGCCACGATGATGTTGGGGAAGATAACCCGCGCGAGGATCGTGACCGTGTTGGCGCCGAGGATATTCGCCGCCTCGGTCAGGGTCTGCACGTCGATGGTGCGCAGGCCGGTATCGACCGCGCGGTACATGTAGGGCAGGGCCAGGGCGACGTAGGCCAAGGTCAGCAGCACGTTGGTGCCCAGGCCGGAATTGGTCAACGGCAGGATGGAGCTCGAATTGTACATCCGGATGTAGCCGAAGACCAAGATGATGGGCGGAATGATGAGAGGCAGCAGCGTCACGAATTCGATGACGGGCCGCAGTTGCGGCGCCCTGAGCCGAACGAAATAGGCGGCGGGGACAACCAGCAGAAGCCCCACGACGATGGCGGCGACACCGATCAGCAGCGAGTAGACCAGGGTCTGCTGGAATTCCGGCGATTCCAGCACGTTGGCATAGGCGTCGAAGCTCAGCGTGCCGCGCCGGATCGACAGTGAGAACTGGATGGTGGCAAACAGGGGCAGCAGGAAGTACGCCGCCCCGAGAATGAAGATGATCCAGGCCCAGGCTCTGTTGCGCTTCATTTGAGCCAGCGCTCCGCGCGCGTCCGGATGACGAGGTAAACGACGTTGGCCAGAGCGGTGATCACGATCATGCCGAGGGCCAGGGCGGCGCCGAGGCCGGGGTTGTTGAGGACATCGCCGCGGATCTGTGCGTAGAGCAGGATCGGCACGATGTTGAGCGACGAGCCGGTCAGCGCGTAGGCAGTGGCAATGGCGCCGAAGGCGTTGGCAAACAGCAGCGACAGGGTGCCCAGCAGGTTTGGCCAGAGGATCGGCAGTCCGACGAAGCGCCAAAACTGATAAGGCGTCGCGCCCAGGGTGGCGGCGGCCTCCGTCCATTCCCGCCGCAGCCCATCGATCGCCGGTGCAATGATCAGGATCATCAGCGGGATCTGGAAATAACAGTAGGTGATGGTCAGGCCCCAGAAGCTCAGGAGGTTGAAGCCGGCCCGGTAGATATCGAAGCCGAGCAGCGTCCTGAACAGAACTGTCATCAGGCCGAGCCGCCCCAGGGTCGCGATGAACGCGAAGGCCAGCGGAATGCCGGCGAAATTGCTGGCGACGCCCGAGAAGGTCATGACGGTCGAGCGGATGCCGGCCGGGAGCCGTCCCCGAATGATCGCAAGGGCGATCAGCAGGCCCGCAAGGCAGCCGAAGACCGCGGACGCGACAGAGACGCGGATCGAAATCCAGAACGAGCTCAGGATCTGTGGGGTGCCCAGATCGAGCAGGTTCTGCAGCGTGAAGCCGCCGTTGCGGTCGAAGAAGGCGCTGACCACGAGATAGAGCGTGGGAATGATGAGGAACAGCACCGCAAAGACGAGAAACGGTGCCACGCCGAGGATGTCGGCCCAGCGCACGCCCGCCAGCGGGTTGGAAAGGCCCCGTGACGACGCCGCCCCGGCCGAGGCCGGGGCAGCACTGTTGGGGACGACGGTGTCCGTATTACTGGACATTGGCTCCGACGACCGAGTCCCAGTTCTTGGTGATCTCGGTGTTGGCCGCGGCCTGATCGTCGAGTGTCGGGAACACGGCCTTGGCGTAGAGCGCCGGGTCGGGCAGCTTGTCGAGCAGGTCCTTCGGAATGGCGTTCTTGCTGGCAAGATCGTTGAAGCGGATCGGGTGGCAGTAGCCGGCGAGCCACAGCAACTGGCCCTCGTCGGAGTAGAGGTACTCTTCCCAGAGCTTGGCCGCATTGAGATGCGGCGCGTAGGCCGAGATTGCCTGGATATAGACGCCGGCGACGACCGCATCCGACGGGACGACGACTTCGGCCTTGGGGTTGCCGGCAAAGCCGTCGCGCCAGGCCAGGGCGTTGTAGTCCCACGCCGCCACGATCGGTGTTGTGCCCTGTGCCACAGGGGCTGCCTTGCCGATCACCGGCACGAAGTTACCGGCCTTGTTGAGGTCGGCGAAGAACTGCAGGCCCTTGGTGCCAGCATCGGTGCCGGCGGTGCCGCCGCTCGCAAGGCCCGCGGCATAAACCGCCTGGATGGCCTGGTTGGAGGCACGCGGGTCACCCGCCAGCGCGAACGAATTGGCGTAGTCGGACTTCTTGAGGTCGGCCCAGGTCTTGGGCGCAGTCTTGACGATGTCGTCGTTCACGAGGAACGACAGCACGCCGTAATAGTCGCCGTACCAGTAGCCGTCGGCATCCTTGGCGGAGTCGGGGATCGAGTCCCAGGTCGAGACCTTGTAGGGCTGGATCAGCTTGTCGGTCTTGGACGAGGGGCCGAAGCTCAGACCGACGTCGATCACGTCCGGCGCCTGCGGGCCGGTATTGCCCTGGTTCGCCTTGATCGCCTGGATTTCGTCGCCCGAACCGGCATCGGGATTGAGCTCATTGATGGTGATGCCGGGGTACTTCTTCTTGAAACCGTCGAGGACGGCCGCATAGCCGCACCAGTCGTGCGGCAGGGCGATGACGGTGAGTTGGCCTTCCTTCTTGGCCGCATCGTAAAGCGCGTTCAGATCGGTCGCGGCGTAGGCCGTCGCTGTCGTTCCCAGGAGAACGATCAATGACGCCGAACCGGCGAGGATGGATTTGAGGTTCATACAGGTCTCCCTTGATTGTCGGCTTTTTGTCGAGAGGAGGATCGGAAAGCCGCGTGTCACATACTGACGGCGCGTGACCAGTCGATGACGGCAGAGCCGCATCCCCAATCCACGCAGCAATGCTTTCCCCGTTTGCCGGCGACGGCCGGCTGTCACCTCCCCAGCCGATTGTGACAATTTTGACAGTGCCCTTTTTGCGAAGCGGTGTCGATGGTCCGTAGTGTCCGGGGCGCTTCCAGCGTGATATTCTGATACCGGCGCTCAGGTTTGTTCGAGGGCCATCTCCGGACGCTGCCTGTTCAAGTCTTTCTCTAGGGTCGCGGTCCGGTCGACTCGCGCAGTACCAGGTCGACCGACCAGAGCTCGTGGATGTCAGCCGGGCTCTTGCCGGCCAGCATCTGGGTGAGCAACTCCGCTACGCGGGTCCCGGCGGCGCGCATCGACGAGCGCGTCGTCGACATGGACGGCACCATGTTGTCGGCGTTGAGATAGGGAAACACGTCGTCGTGCGCGATCATCGAGATGTCCCTGCCCAGAATGAGGCCGGACGAGCGGATAGCGCGAAAAATGCCGAGTGCGGTCATCATCGAGCCCGCGACGAACGCGGTGGGACTAGGAGTGCGTTCCAGCATTTGCTGTGCATGGCGGAAGCCGAGTTCGTCGGTGAACATGGTGTTGACGATGAATCCCGGATTGACCGCCAGCTTGCGAGCGGCAAAGGCGGCCCGGTAGCCCGCCTCGCGATGATTGGCGAAGGTCATGCCGCGAGGGCCGTTGATCAAGGCGATGCGCTGATGGCCGAGCTCGAGCAGATGACTGGTCGCGCGCTCGGTGGCTCCGGCATTGTCGATGTCGAGCCAGGCGTGCGGCGGAGCGCCCTCCGAGCGGCCATGCAAGATAAAGGGCAGCCCCAGATCGCTGAGGACGCTGATGCGGCGATCGTTGGGGTAGGGAGAGGCGACGACGACCGCATCGACGCGCTTGCTGGCGGCGGCACGGCGGTAGGCGGCGATCTCTTCCTCCTCCGACGACACGGTCGATACCAGCATGTCGATCTCGTCATGGAGGAGGCGTTCGGCCACTCCTCCCAGGAACTCGACGGTGTGCGGGCCATAGGCGCTGCTGTGCAGCACCCAGCCGAAGGCGCCGGCGCGGCCGGTGGCGAGCCGGCGGGCGCTGGCATTCGGGCGGTAGCCGAGGCGAGCCGCCGCGTCGGCGACGCGCCGGCGCGTGGCCTCGTTGACCTCGGGGTAGCCGTTGAGGGCGCGGCTGACCGTGGTCTGAGAGAGGCCCAGATTGCTCGCCAGCTCCTTGAGATTCATACGCAATCCTGCTCCCGAACGCGGCGCGTCCGGCTCCTGTCGGCGCCGCTTTACGCGATGCACGAACAGTTGCCCAGCAGCGCATCCAAAGCGATTTCAAATATTTCGACAAGGGGCTGCATGAGTTGAGGTGCGTACCTCAAGCACGCCGGCTCTTCTCGTCGCGCGCGCGAGCCCGACACTTCTCTTAAGTTCTTGAAGAGAAAGGAGGAAAACTAAATCTGGAGAAAATCGACAGCGACCGCAGGTGCACGAGCTTGACACTCTGAACTGCTTACCAATACGGTTGCTATCAAAGCGCTTTGAGGAAATGGCGACAACACGCCAGATCGAGTGCTTTCAGGGAGATGAGCTTTTCAGGCAGGTCGCGCGAAACGCCGCTTGACGGCGTTGACTTCTGCTGGGCCCGTTTTTCTGGCCATGTGTCACTTGGGAGGTACTTCATGAAACTGAATCTTCTGGTTGCCGGCCTGCTGGCCGGCGCCGCCTTCGCCGGCGTCGCCCTCACCAGCACCGCCGTCAGCGCCGTCGAGCTGCACTTCGTGTCGGGCTCGACCGGCGACGACCTGCAGTTCTATGCGCAGGAGTTCAAGAAATTCACCGCGCAGACCGGTGATACTGTGACCATCGTGCCGATGCCGTCGTCGACCACGGACCAGTACGCGCAGTACAAGACGTGGCTGTCGGCCGGCAACTCGGACATCGACGTGTACCAGACCGACGTGATCTGGGCCCCGGAACTGGCCGATCAGTTCATCGACCTGACCGATGCGGCCAAGGGGGTCGTCGGCGATCACTTCAAGTCGATCATCGACAGCCAAACCGTCAACGGCAAGCTGGTGGCAATCCCGGCGTTCACCGATGCGGGCGTCCTCTATTACCGCAAGGACCTGCTCGACAAGTACAAGCTCCCGGTCCCCAAGACCTGGACGGAACTGGCCAGCACGGCCAAGACCGTCATGGACGGCGAGCGTGCAGCCGGCAACAAGGACATGTGGGGCTTCGTGTTCCAGGGCAACGCCTACGAAGGCCTGACCTGCGACGCCCTCGAATGGGTGAACTCGTACGGCGGCGGCACGATCGTCGAGGCCGACGGCAGCATTTCGATCAACAATCCGAAGGCTGCTGCTGCCATCGATGAAGCTGCGAGCTGGGTCAACACCATCTCGCCGCCGGGCGTTCTCGCCTACGGCGAAGAAGAGTCCCGTGGCGTGTGGCAGACCGGCAATGCCGTATTCATGCGCAACTGGCCGTACGCCTATTCGCTCGGCAATAGCGCCGACTCCAAGGTGAAGGGCCTGTTCGGGGTCGCCGTGCTTCCGGCAGGACCGGACGGGAAGCCGTCCGCGACGCTCGGCGGCTGGAACATCGCGGTGTCGAAGTACTCCAAGAACCAGGCGGAAGCCATCAAGCTCGCTCTGTTCATCGCCTCCAAGGACTTCCAGAAGGACCGTGCCATCCAGCGCTCGGCCCTGCCGACGATCCCGGCCCTGTATGACGATCCGGATGTGCAGAAGGCCCAGCCGATCGTTCCGTTCATGAAGCCGGTGTTCGAGAACGCCGTGGGCCGCCCGTCTCGCGGAACCGGCCCCAAGTACAACGAAGTCTCGAACGACTTCTGGACTGCGGTGCACGACACGCTCTCCGGCAACGGCAAGGCGGCGGACAACCTCGAAGCACTCGAGGCGAAGCTGACCGAGCTCAAGGGCGCGGGCTGGTAAGTCTGACAATTGACGGCCGGCCCTTCAAAGGGCCGGCCCGACCGGTTACTACAGTCGAAGCCAGCTGACGTCGGGGGAGGCGATGGCAACAGAGACGATGGGCGCGATCGCTGCGCCGGCCAAGCCGATCAAGTCAGAGCTGTTCCTGTCGCGGACCCGCGCGGCGATGATCTTCCTGCTGCCCATGATCATCGCGCTGCTGGTGGTCGCCGGCTGGCCGCTGCTGCGGACCATCTATTTCTCCTTTACCGACGCCTCGATGACCAACCTGGCGGCCGCCAAGTTCGTCGGTTTCCACAACTACCTGAGTTGGACGCAGCTCAAGAGCGGCAAGATCTTCTGGAGTGGGGTGCTGGCCGACCCGGCGTGGTGGAACGCCGTCTGGAACACCATTCGCTTTGCATTCGTGTCGGTGCTGCTGGAAACCATCGCCGGCACGGTGGTGGCCCTGGTCCTCAACGCGGAATTCAAGGGCCGCGGTATCGTGCGCGCAGCGATCCTCGTGCCGTGGGCCATTCCGACCATCGTGTCGGCCAAAATGTGGGGCTGGATGCTCAACGACCAGTTCGGCATCGTCAACGACCTGCTGCTCAAGCTTCATATCATCGACACGAAGATCGCCTGGACCGCGACCCCGGACACCGCCATGTACGCGGTGCTGGCGGTCGACATCTGGAAGACGACGCCGTTCATGGCGCTTTTGATCCTCGCCGGTCTGCAGATGATCCCCAAGGACATCTACGAGGCAGCGGCGATCGACGGCGTCCATCCGGTCAAGGTGTTCTTCAGGGTGACGCTGCCGCTGGTTCGCCCCGCCCTGATGGTGGCGGTGATCTTCCGGCTGCTCGATGCGCTGCGCATCTTCGACCTGATCTATGTCCTCACCCCCAACAGTGCCGCCACCAAGACGATGTCGGTGATCAGCCGCGAAAACCTCATCGACTTCGACAAATTCGCCTATGGGTCGGCGGAGTCGACGCTGCTCTTCATCATCATCGGCGTCCTCACGGTCCTCTACATCTGGCTCGGGCGGGTGAATCTCGAAGGGGATGCGCGCTGATGGCCTGGGCAGTCACCAAGCGGACCGCATTCTACCTGCTGGTCATCTTCATTGTCGTCGAGTCAGTGTTCCCGTTCTATTACGCGATCCTGACGAGCTTCAAATCGGGAACCGCGCTGTTCGAGGTCAACTACTGGCCGACCATGTTCTCGTGGGACAACTACGCGGCCGTTTTCCAGAACGGCAGTTTCCCGCGGAACCTGCTCAACTCGGTGATCGTCGCAACACTGACGGTCGCCCTCGCGCTGCTGTTTGCCGTTACCTCCTCCTACGCGCTCTCACGGGTGCGCTTCCGTGGCCGCTCGCTGCTGCTGCTGACCATCCTGTCCGTGTCGATGTTTCCGCAGATCGCGGTGTTGTCCGGCCTGTTCGAAGTGATCCGCGTCTTCGGGCTGTTCAACACGCTGTGGGGCCTGATCTTCTCCTACACGATCTTCACGCTGCCGTTCACCGTCTGGGTGCTGACGACTTTCATGCGTGAGCTGCCGCTCGAGATCGAGGAAGCCGCCATCGTCGATGGGGCGACGCCGTGGATCATCATCACTCGCGTCTTCATGCCGCTGATGTGGCCGGCGCTGGTGACCACGGGGCTTCTGGCGTTCATTGCGGCCTGGAACGAATTCCTGTTCGCGCTGACCTTCACCTCATCGAACGCCACCCGCACCGTGCCGGTCGCGATTGCGCTGCTGTCGGGCGCCAGTCAGTTCGAAATTCCATGGGGAACCATCATGGCGGCGTCAGTTATCGTCACGGTGCCGCTGGTGGTGCTCGTCCTCATCTTCCAGCGCAAGATCATTTCCGGCCTTACTGCCGGCGGCGTCAAAGGCTAACGAGTGGAACATGGCTGAACTGGAACTCAAAGACATCCACAAATCCTTTGGTGGTTTCGAAGTCATCAAGGGCGTAAGCCTCGAGGTCCGATCGGGCGAGTTCATGGTGTTCGTCGGACCGTCGGGATGCGGAAAGTCAACGCTGTTGCGACTGATTGCGGGGCTCGAGGACATCACTTCCGGCACGCTGAGCTTCGATGGCCAAGTGGTCAACAGCCTGACACCATCCAAGCGCGGCATTGCGATGGTGTTCCAGTCGTATGCGCTCTACCCGCACATGACGGTCTACGACAACATGGCCTTCGGCATGCAACTCGCCAAGGCCGGCAAGGATCAAATCCGCCAGCGGGTCGAGAAGGCGGCCGAGCTGCTGCAGATCACGCCTTACCTCAAGCGCCTGCCCAAGCAGCTTTCGGGCGGACAGCGGCAGCGCGTCGCGATCGGCCGGGCCATCGTGCGCGACCCGAAGGTGTTCCTGTTCGACGAGCCGCTCAGCAATCTCGACGCCGCGCTGCGCGTCGCGACCCGGCTCGAGATCGCGAAGCTCCATCATTCGATGAACAACGTGACCATGATCTACGTCACGCACGACCAGGTCGAGGCGATGACGCTGGCCGATCGTATCTGTGTGCTCCGGGACGGCCTCGTCGAACAGGTCGGCACGCCCAAGGAGCTGTACGAGAATCCGCAGTCCATCTTTGTGGCCGGATTCATCGGTTCGCCCAAAATGAATTTCCTCAACGGCCAGATCGGGGCGCAGTTCGGCGCCAATACGATCGGTATCCGCCCTGAGCATATCCTCATCGGCCCGGGTGAGGGGGCTTGGAACGGCAAGGTCATCCACTCCGAAGACCTCGGGTCCGACAGCTACGTCTATGTCGATATCGGCGTCGGCGATCCCGTGACCGTGCGCGAAGACGGATCGCACAAGCACCAGCCGGACGAGGCAATCGCGATCCGCCCGATGCCCGGTCATCTGCACCGCTTCGATGAGGCTGGAAAGCCGATGGGGAGGCATTAGCCGGAAGCAATGAACGCAGGCTCAAGTCCTGCGTTTCCCCCCGTACCGGCGCGCCCAGGCGCGCCGTCATTTCGACACGTTTGGCCGAACGGTCATCGACCCGGCCGCCTAAAGGAGAATTCCCATGCCGATCCGAGCCACAGTCTGGGGCGAGAACGTCCACGAGCAAAAGAACAAGGCCGTGGCCGAAAACTACCCCAAAGGCATGCATGGGCAGATTGCGGCGGTGCTCGAGCAAGACCCCAACATCAAGGCCAGTACCGTTGTGCTGCAGGACCCCGAGCACGGCATGACCGAGGCCAAGTTGAACGAGACCGACGTCCTGCTGTGGTGGGGCCATGCGGCGCACGACAAGGTCGACGACGCGATCGTGGAACGCGTGGCGCAGCGGGTATGGGGCGGCATGGGCTTGATCGTGCTCCACTCCGGGCATTTCTCGAAGATCTTCAAGCGGCTCATGGGCGCACCCTGTGCGCTGCACTGGCGCGAAGCGGGCGAGCGCGAGCGGCTGTGGGTGACGGCGCCCGGCCATCCGATCGCCAAGGGCCTGCCGCGCTATTTCGAGCTCGAGAACGAAGAGATGTATGGCGAGCCGTTCAGCGTGCCCGAGCCGCTCGAGACGGTGTTCGTCTCCTGGTTCCAGGGCGGCGAAGTGTTCCGCTCAGGCCTGACCTATCGTCGTGGCGCCGGCAACATCTTCTACTTCCGGCCCGGCCACGAGACCTATCCGACCTACCACGACAAGACGGTCGGCCAGGTGCTGCGCAACGCGGTGAACTGGGCCTACAACCCGGAACGCCATCCGGAGTTGCTGACGGCGCCCAACACGCCCGTCGACAAGGCGATCGAGCACATCGTCGAGCGCGGCGCCAAGCTCACCAACCACCCCAAGGCCTAGTCGAAAGCGTCAAGAATGCGACTTCTCGTTCTCGGAACCGGCGGCATGGCCGCCAACCACGTCAAGCATTTTTCGGCCATCGACGGCGTGACCGTGGTGGGCGGGGTGGACGTCGATCCCGTGCGGCTCGACACCTTCAACAAGGCCCACAACATCGAGCATGCTTTCCCGTCGCTGGATGCGGCGTTGGCGTGGGGCGATTTCGACGCCATCACCAACGTGACGCCGGATTCGATCCACCACCCCACCACGATCGCCGCGCTGAGAGGCGGCAAGCACGTCTTCTGCGAGAAGCCGCTGGCGACGGACGCGACCAAGGCCTTCGAGATGGTCGAGGTCGCCGAGGCGTCGGGGCTGATCAACATGGTCAACCTGACCTACCGCAACGTGGCGCAACTGCAGACCGCGCGTGAGATCGTGATGTCCGGGCAGATCGGGGCGGTCAAGCACGTCGAGGCGAGCTACCTGCAGAGCTGGCTGAGCTCGAAGGCGTGGGGCGACTGGCGCACCGAGAGCAAGTGGCTGTGGCGGCTCAGCAAGAAGCACGGCAGCAACGGCGTGCTGGGCGATATCGGCGTGCACATCCTCGATTTCGCCTCCTACGGCGCCGGGCTCGACATCGAGCACGTCTTTGCCCGGCTCAAGACCTTCGACAAGGCCCCGGGCAACAAGATCGGCGAGTACGAGCTCGATGCCAACGACAGCTTCACGATGGCCGTCGACTTCTCGAACGGTGCGCTTGGCGTGATCCACGCGACGCGTTGGGCGACCGGTCACTTCAACGAGCTGAGGCTCCGCGTCTATGGCGAACGCGGCGGCGTCGAGGTGCAGCACCGGCACGACTGGAGCAAGTTGCGCGTTTGCCTGGGCGAGGACGTCGAGACCGGCACGTGGAAGGAAATGGACGTGCCGGCGGTGCCGACCAACTACGAGCGTTTTGCCGGCGCGGTACGGAGCGGCAAGAACCAGCAGCCGGACTTCCGGCATGCGGCGGAGCTGCAGAAGGTGCTCGACCTCGCCATGGCCTCCGACGTCGAGCACAAGGAGCTCGCAACGCACTGATCTTGCATAGGGGCCCGAGGGTCCCCATGTTCCTGCCGCAATCTGAGGCAGGTCGAATCATGGACATTGTCTGGGCCATCATCGTCGGGTTTTTCGCGGGCGTCATCGCCAAGCTGGTCACACCGGGCGGGCCGAAGCCGCGCGGCTTCATTTTGACGACGGTGCTGGGCATCGTCGGCGCGGTCGTTGCGACGTTTCTCGGGCAGGCCATTCACCTCTACGGTCCGGGCGACAACGCCAACTTCCTGGCGCAGATCATCGGCGCCATCATCATCCTGTTGATCTGGCGACAGGTGATCCGCGCCCGCTAGGCAGGGCCGGGCCGATTTGGTATTTCCTGCCCCCGGGGCATTGCTGATCGGGGGCTCGAATGGCGCAAAGCGCGGCCAGGTTCGACCGTAAGTCGTGGGCGTTATCCGGCACCAACACCTGGTTTTACAACCGGCGCATCTGGGTCCTCTCGCGAGCGCTGGCCAAAGCCATCCCCAACCGGGGCAGTGTGCTCGACGTCGGGTGCGGCGACGGACAGCTGGCTTTGGCGCTCATGCGGCTCCGCCCCGATCTCAAGGTCGAGGGCGTCGACGTTGTGGCGCGGCCGAAAACACTGTTGCCGGTGGTGCAGTACGACGGACGGGCATTGCCGTTCGCCGACAAGAGCTTCGACTATGTGACGATCGTCGACGTGCTGCACCACACCGACGATCCGACGGTGGTGCTGTCCGAGGCGGCGCGGGTCGCACGCAATGGCGTGGTGATCAAGGACCATCTGCGCGAAGGCTGGCTGGCGCAGGCGACGCTGGCGTTCATGGACTGGTGCGGCAATGTCGGCGACGGCGTGCCGCTGCCCTACAATTTCCTGTCGCGCAGCGAATGGCAGGGGGCCTTCTTCAAGTCACGTTTGCAGCTGGTCGAGTCGGTGGAAAAGCTTGGAATCTACCTGCCGCCGGCGCGCTGGCTGTTCGATCGCAACCTGCATTTCGTGTCGTTCCTCACGCCGAAGGCCGCCGTTTCTTCATCGTCTTCGGGCGATGATTTTGCGCTGGCGTGACCGGGCGATTTGGGTAAGCTCCCGGCGCTTTATGCAGGGAGTTGCGGATGCGCAGTGCGTTGATCGTGTGGGGCGGCTGGGACGGCCACGACCCGGAAGAGTGTGCGGCCATCTATCGGCGCTGGCTGCACGAAGACGGCTTTTCCGTGCGCGTCGAAACCAGCCCTGAGGTCTTCGCCGAGCCAGGTATCAAGGACCTGTCGCTGGTCATCCCGTGCACGACCATGGACAAGATTTCGCGCGAGGCGGCGAGCAATCTCGCGGCAGCGGTCGCCGGCGGCGTCGGCATGGCCGGGCATCACGGGACAATGGGCGACGCTTTCCACGATTCGCCGGTCTACCAGTACGTGACGGGCGGCCAGTGGGTGGCGCATCCGGGCGGCATCATCGACTACACGGTCGACGTGACGCGGCCGGACGACCCGATCATGCAGGGCATCCCGGCGTCGTTCCCGTACCATTCCGAGCAGTATTACATGCATGTCGACCCGGCCAACGAGGTGCTGGCGACGACGACGTTTTCGGGCGAGCACGACCCGTGGACCAAGGGCGTGGTCATGCCGGTGGCGTGGAAGAAACGCTATGGCGAGGGCAAGGTGTTCTACTGCTCGCTCGGCCACAAAGCGGCGGAATTCGAGAACCCGAACATGGCAACGATCCTGCGCCGTGGCCTCAACTGGGCGGCGCGCGAGTAGATTTCACAGGATGTTCACGCCGGATTTGGCCGTCGTGACTTGAAACTTGCCGGGAAAACGCGCCGTTTCTGACCTCGATTGCGAATTGGATCGCAGAGGGCGACATGGCCGTCATTGACCAGCAGGCGCCGCTCGGAGCCAGTCCGGGCGTCCGCAGTTCTGCCGTAGCATTGAGCCTGTTGGCGGCCGTCGTCGGCGCGGCCATCGCTGTCTGGCTGTTCGTCGTGCCGGACGCCAACGACTGGCTCGGCGTGGACCATGGGGTCGACACGATTTCGGTGTCGCTGCTGGCGGCCGGAGTGGTGTTCCTGCTGCTCGGCGGCGTGGTGGCGTCCAGCCGCGCCGGGATGGGCGGTGCCATCGCCCTCATCGGCGTGCTGTTCTGGCTGGTCGGCTGCATCGTGTTCAAGAGCTTCAGCTGGGCGCTGGCGGCGCCGGTGGCCCTGGGGCTGCTCGGTGCGCTCGACGGCATGGTGTTCAACGACCGGCGGATCAGCGAGGCCGACAGCCGGCTGATCTACCGGCAGAGCGGGCTGACGCGACTGACGCATTGGGTGTGGGCGTTCGCGATGTTCTTCCTGCTGCTCTCGGGGCTGCAGGTCTTCAATGCGCGCCCCGACCTCTATGTCGGGCAGCAATCGGGCTTCGGCTTTGAGAACTCGATTCTCGATATCTATGCGGTCAATGGGCCGAACGGCCCGGTGGGACAGACCAAACTGTTCGGCCACGTGTTCGATACCAGCGGCTGGCTCGGCTACACCGGCACGGCCGACAATCCGAACTTCACGGCGTTCCCCGCCTGGGCGACGGTGCCGTCGTACCGCGATCTCGCGACGGGCCGGGTGATCCATTTCTTTTTTGCCTGGGTCCTGGTCGGCACGCTGCTGATCTGGCTGATCAACGCGCTGTTCACGGGGCACCTGTGGCGCGACATCATCCTCAAGCCGGGCGATCTGCGAGGTCTGCCCGCAGACATTTTCGACCACATCCGCTTCCGTTTCACGCACGGCCGCAGCTACACGCCGCTGCAGAAGCTCGCCTATTTCGGTGTGTTCGTGGTCGCTTTTCCGCTGATCATCGCGACGGGCCTTACGATGTCGCCGGGCGTGGACAGCTGGGCGCCGTGGCTGGTCGAGCTGTTCGGCGGCCGGCAGACCGCGCGGACCATCCACTTCCTGACCATGATGGCGTTCGTGCTGTTCTTTGTCGTCCACATCATCATGGTGGTACTGGCCGGGCCGATCAACGAGCTACGCTCGATGATCACCGGCTACACTCGTACAAGCGCCGAGGGGCACAACGAGAGGCAACGCCATGGGTAAGTTCATCCTCACCCGCCGGCGGTTCCTCATGGCATCGGCCGCCAGTGCCTCGAGCCTCGTGCTCGCCGGTTGCGACCAGTTCGATTTCCTGGGGCAGACCGACCAGCCAGTGCGCAATTTCCTCGAGCGCGCCAACAGCCTGACCTACGCGGCGCAGCGGGCGCTGGTGCCGCAGCAGGCGCTGGCACGGACCTACAGCCAAAGCGAAATCCAGCAGCCGCAGCGGCCGAATGGAACCACCGATCCGCAGACCGACGACTACCTCGCGCTCAAGGCCAACAACTTCGCCGACTACCGGCTGCGCGTCGTGGGACTGGTGGAGACGCCGGTAAGCTTTTCGCTCGACGAGCTTCGCAACATGCCGGCGCAAAGTCAGATCACCCGGCACGATTGCGTCGAGGGCTGGAGCTGCATCTCGAAGTGGACCGGGACGCGGCTCGGGCCGATTCTCGACCAGGCGAAGGTGAAACCGGACGCCAAATTCGTCGTCTATCACTGCTTCGACGACATGGGTGGCGGCCTCACGGGGCCGGAAGTCTATTACGAAAGCTCGGATCTGATCGACGCCTACCACCCCCAGACCATTCTCGCCTACGGGCTGGATGACGCGACCTTGCCGATCGCCAACGGTGCGCCGATCCGTGTCCGCATCGAGCGGGCACTCGGCTACAAGCAGCCCAAATACGTGCACACGATCGAACTTGTCGACAGTTTCCTCAAGTTCGGCCAGGGCAACGGCGGCTACTGGGAGGACCATGGCTACGACTGGTACGCCGGCATTTAGCCCGGTCGCCGTCGTTAACCTTTGATTTACATTGTTTCCATGGCGGGGCGAAGCGGTGCTAGGCTGGGGCAAAATCGATCTTTGGCGGGGGATCCATGTTTCGGTCGTGGAAGAATATCGTAGCGGGCATTGCGCTGGTCACGGCGCTGGCGGTGCCGGCGGTTGTGGTCGCACAGGGGCTGCCGACGCTGACCCTCAACGCCAAGGACGGCGCATTCAGCGGCACCTGGATCTACCGCAGCTTCAACATCAGCGGAAAGCCGGGCGAGACGCTGGCCAAGCTGGCCCTCGGCGTCAACGAGCTGACCCTTACGGAGCAGGGCGGCAGGGTTTCGGGGAAGCGCACCGGGCAGGGCGTGAACTACGACCTCACGGGCAACAGCTTCTATGCGCCCAAGCAGGGCGCCACGATTCGCCTGCACGGCACGGCCACCATCGGGGGCAAGAGCTACAACTACGATTATTTCGGCTACCTGATGCCGGCATGGAGCGTCGGCGGGGGAGAGCCGGATACGATCATGGGCACCGTCTTGCGGAGCGACCCGACCAACCCGGCGACGTCGCCGCTGATCGCCTCGTTTGCCGCGACGCGCGAAGCAGTTGCGACGCCCAAGGCCTCGCCGGCCCCCAAAACGCCGACCAACTAGAACAGCATTAGGGTTCCACTTACCACATCAACAGCCGGTCCCCCCGCGACCGGCTGTTTTTTGCTATGGCAGGCTCGCGAGCAGGTGCGAGTCATGTACGAGATCGAGTTCCAGCAACGGCGGCGGCAGGCGATGATGCGGATCGGCGTCCTGCTGCTGATCGGGTTCGTCGGCTTGATCTCGGTGCTGCCGCGCTCCGGTGCGCGTGACGGCGCCACGCTCAGCGTGGCCGAGCTCAGCAGCCGCGACTATCTGCTCTTGCCGCAACGGATGTCGAGCGCCCAGTTTGGTGCGTTCGTTGCTCCGACCGATCGCCGCGGCCTCATTCGTTAACGTACCGACTGCAGCAGCGCCATCGCGCGACCGGCAAGCCATTTGGCGTCGGCGTCTGACATGGCGTAGGCAGTGTAGCCGGCGGAGAAGTCGATGCCACCCATGCGCTCGCTGGCAATCACGAACATCGAGGGGCCGAACATGTCGAGCGAGACAGCCATGGTGACGTCTTCGAGCACGAAGCGGCCGTAGTCTCGCTGCAGCCCCGACTCGCCGGCGGTGGTGACAGCAAGCCCGTCGATGCGGCGATTATGGGTGATCGTTGGCCAGAATTCCTTGTTGTACACGCCCCAGTCGGGAAGCTTCATGATCGAGGCGGTTTCCTGGTCCTTGGCGAGCGCGGTGATCAGCCTGAAGGAGGCGTCGCGGGCGGTGGCCCAGAAGTCGGCGCCGATGTCGTGCTGGGTTCGCAGGATATCGATGTAGCAGCCGTAAGTGGCCTGCGGCAGCGCCGGCTTCATCAGGCGGCGCAGGTCGATCGTGGTGAGGCAGGTGAGGGCCTCGACACCGAAGCGTTCGCGCATGGCGATGAGGAAGGCGGCCGTGACGGCGCCATGCAGCGTGGTGCGATTGGCCTTGATCGCCGCCTTGAGCTCGGCGGTCGCGTTCGGCCCGAGGTGGTGCGAAATGACCCGGGTTTCCTGCTTTCCACCCGGTACCTTTTGCGGCGGCAGCCGCAAAGCGGGCTCGTAGCGGCGCGTGCCGCTGTCCGGCTTTTTCGGAAGTCCGGCTTCGAGCGGCGGCGGCAGCGTCTCATGGATCGGCGGCTTCGCCTTCGCCGCCTCGGGGTCGGCGAGGTAGTCGAGCAGCTGCCGGCCGAGCATGTTGCCCGACTGCGCATCGATGGTGGCGTGGTCGGCGCAGATGACGACGTGGTTGAGCTCGTCGGCATCCGAGGTGCGCACCAGCGAGACCCGGATGCGCGGGGTCATCCCGTCCTTGATGGGGTTGTGCAGGTCGCTCGCCAGCACCTTGCGCCAATGTTCGGGGTCCGGATCGCTGATCACCGCCAGCGGGATCTCGGTGGTCCCTTCAGTCTCGAAATAGGGCTGGCGGTAGACGAAGGGCGGCAGTTTGCGGAAGACCCGTTCGCCATAGCGGACATGGGCGCGCAGAATGGGATGCTGCGCCTGCAGCCAGGCGAGGGCTTCGCGCAGCAGCGCCGGATCGAGGCGGCCGCGGAGGTGCAGCACCGACATGGCGATGAGGCCGCCGAAGGCGTGCAGGTAGTTGAGCAGCCGCTCCTGTTCGCCCAAGGCGCGGGATTCACCCAAGCCACAACCCTCCGTCGGTGAAGCATTTCAGGTCCGACCGGAATTGGCTAGTATCGCGGCGGAAACAGGGACTTATGTGTATGGCAGAGATCGAACAACCGATCCTCGATTATATATCCGGCGTGGTGGCGGAGACAGGCGGCGCGGCGGTAACGCGCGAAACGCCGCTGCTCGAGGCGGGTGTCCTCGATTCCATCAACCTCGTCCGGCTGGTGCAGTTCATCGAGGAGCGGTTCGGCATCAGTATTCCCGACAGCGACATGGGGGCCGAGCTGTTCGAATCGCCGGCGAGTGTTTCCGCCTATGTTGAGCGGCGCGTTGCGGCCTAGAGGTCTGTCAGCCTCGACCGCAGTAGCTTGCCGGTGGAACTACGCGGCAGGGCGTCGACAAAGGCGATCTCGGCCGGGACCTTCTGCACGGACAATCGCGTGCGGGCGTGTCGGAGAATTTCGTCCGCCGAGATGTCGGCGCTCCTGACGACGAAGGCGACGAGACGATTGCCGGCGCGCGGATCGGGGACGCCGGCGACCGCGGCCTCCCGGATCGCCGGCAGGCCGGTCAGCGTCTCCTCGACCTCGATCGGATCGATCTTGTAGCCGGACACCTCGATGAGGAGCTTGATGCGGCCGCGGATGACGATGCGGCCCCCGGCATCGAGCGCCGCGAGATCGCCAGAGCGGAACCAGCCATCGTCGAAGGCCTGGGCATTGGCGGCAGCGTCGCCGAGATAGCCGCGCATCATCGAGCTCGATTTGATCTCGAGCTCGCCGACGTTATCACCGAAATCGGCCGCGGCCGGAGTGAGGCGAATCTCGGCGTCGCCGGCGGGGCGGCCGACGCTGTCCCAACTGCCCTCGATGTCGTCGGAGGTGTTGTGCGAGACCATGATGGCTTCGGTCGAGCCATAGGCCTGGCGCAGCGCGATGCCGAATTTGTTCTGGATGGCCTCGAAGGTCGGGCGCTTGAGCGCGGCGCCGCCCGAGAAGGCGAGGCGGAGGCTGAGATCGGGAGCGCTGCGATGGGCGGCGATGATATCGTACATCGCGGGCACGGCGCCCATGAAGGTGACCCGGTGCGCTGCCATCTGCGCCAGCAGCTTGCCGCGCGACAGGGCAAGAGGCAGCGGATCACTCCAGTAGAGCGTCGTTGCACCGCGGGCGACGACGTCGAAGGTGCCGAGCATGAAGCCCATGGCGAAGTTCGGCGGCAGGATGTTCACGGCGATGTCGTCGGGCTGCAGGTCCCAGGCGCTGCTGGTGCGCAGGCCGTCGGCGATGAGCTCGCCATGGGTGTGAGGCACCACCTTGGGCAGGCCGGTCGAGCCGGAGGAGAACAGGTAGAGCGCGGGGGTATCGGCTAAGAGCTTCGGAAGCATGCCAGAGGAGCGCTCCGGCAGGTCCGGTGCCATGAACAGGAAAGCGTTGGGATCGACGTCGGCAATAAGGGCCTCGGCCGCCGCCCTGGCGGACGGAGCCGCAATCACGGCGCGCAGTCCGGTCTTGGTGGCCAGTGCGGAGCGCTCGGTGGGCGTCGCGGCCGGGCTCAACGGCATGGCAATCGCGCCGATCGCGAAAAGGGCATGCGCGGCGACGAACAGGTCGGGCGAGTTCGGCAGCAGCAATGCGACGACCTGGCCCGAACCGACGCCCCGGTCGGTGAGACCGGCGGCCGTGCGGGCGATGCGCTCGAGCAGGGCGGCGTAGGGCATGAACCTGTCGCCCTGACGCAATCCGCTGCTCGCCGGCGCCTTGGCGATGATGGCGCGGAGGTTCTCGTGGATCATCCGCGCCTTCTATCGTACCGGCGTCAGCGGCGGTAGACCGCGTGAATAAGGCCGCCCTCGAGGGTGACGGATTCGACCAGAGTCAGAGGCACCTTACCGGTGTCGGCATCGAACAGGCGTGTGCCGCCGCCGAACAGCATGGGCATGATCAGCAGATTTATCTCGTCGATGAGGCCGAGGCGCAGGAAGGTCTGCGCGATGTTGCCGCCGGCGATCAGCACCATGTCCCTGCCGGGCTGGGCCTTGCGGCGGTTGATCTCGTCCGCGATGTTGTCGCGGATGATGGTGACGTTGCCCCAGTTGGCAGTCTTAAGGGTGCGGGAGAAGACGAGCTTGTCGAAGCCTGCCAGTTTCTCCGCTTCGGCCTTTGGCGCATTGGGCGACGTCCAGAACTGGGCCATGCCTTCGTACGCGACACGCCCGTAGAGCATCAGGCCGGCACGGTCCATGTTGCGGTCGATCCATCTGCGCTGCAGGTCCTGCGAATAGGCCGGACCGATGAGTTCCTTGTTGGGGCCCTCGACGTAGCCGTCGAGCGACATGAACATGGAAAGGACGAGCTTGCGCATGTTCATGTCTCCTTTACTGCTGGCCGTCGAGGAAGCGGCCGAGCTGGTCGATGAGGCCGATGGTGCCTTCCTTGCGCTGAGCGACGTTGTCGAGGCCGTCGAGGAAGAGACCGTATTCGGTGAGCTTGAGCCGGGTCTGCCGGCCCTCGGGCCAGAACTCCACGGCGGCGAGGGAGACTGAGATCTTCTTGCCGTCCATGTGCATGTCATAGTTGTAGAGGATGCGGCTATTGGGAACGATGTCCTGATAGACGACGTCGAAGTTGAAGGTCGGACCGTTGGGGATCGTGCCTTCCGAGGACTCGCGGCCGCCGGCGCGGAACTCGAAAACCTTCGGCGGATTGTCGGCGCCGCCGCCGAACCATTGGCGCTTGAGCTCGCTGTCGGCCCAGGCGGCCCAGACCTTTGCCACCGGATGGTTGTAGGTGCGTTCGACGACAAAAGTCCCGTGCGCGACGGAATGGTCGCTCATGATCAGTCTCCTTCGATGTGAGTTTGGTGGGGCTAGTTCTGGTTGAGATAGCGCTCGAGATTGTCGAGCAGATCGCGGGTACCCTGTTCGCGGCCTTCCGGATGATCCCAGCCGTCGAGGTAGGCGCCCTGTTCGGTGAGGGTCAGGTGCGTGCCGCCGCCTTCGGGCTTGAGCTCGATGGTGGCGAGCGAGACGGAAATGCGCTCGCCGTCGAGGTCCATGTCGTAGGAATAGACGATCCGCTCGTCTGGAACGATGTCCTGGTAGATGCCGCGGAAGCTCGAGACAGGGCCACCGGGCGGGCCGCCGACGCTGGTTTCGCGGCCGCCAACGCGGAAGTCCAACTCGTGTTTGTCGCGGCCCCACTCGTCGGGGCCGTGGAACCAGGCCTGCTTGTTCGTTTCGGTCGCGAAGGCGGCGAAGACACGGGCCGGAGGCTGCCTGAAGTTGCGCTTGAGGGTGAAGCTGGCGTGGGTGACGCTACGCGGTTTCATGGGGGTCACTCCTTCTCGTCCTGGGCATCGAGAAAGGCACCGAGGCGGTCGAAGCGCTTCTGCCAGCCGATGCGGCGGTCATTGATCCATTTCTCCACCTGGCTCAGCGAGCCGGTGTCGAGGCTGCAGGTGCGGGTGCGCCCGACCTTTTCTGTCTTCACCAAGCCACTCTGTTCGAGCACCTGAAGGTGCTGGACCACGGCGGGCAGCGACATCGGCAGCGGCGCTGCGAGCTCACTCACCGACGCCGGGCCGTCGCTCAGGCGCTTGACGATCTGGCGCCGGGTCGGGTCGGCCAGGGCCTGGAACATCAGATCGAGCGAGGCGTCTTGGTTAAGCATGACCTTAAGTATTGTGCCGCGGCTCGACTGTCAATGCTGAAGTTGCGACTTAAGTGTTTTTCAGGCGAGAGGGATGCCCTTCTTGCCCTTGTCGCGCTGGTAGATGGCCGACAGGTCGGCATAGAGGGCCGTGAGGTCGTCGACGCGGCCGGTCAGCCGCTCCTTGGTGCCCCGATCGAGGCCGGCGATCATGCGCGTGATGTCGTGGCTGTCGAAGAAGGCGTTGTGCCGGTTGTAGTAGTCGCGGCCGGGCGCGGGAGCGTCGCGATCCGGATCGGGCACCGCGTACACTTCCCTGAGGATGCGAATGTCGTGCGGGATGTCGAAGGTGTCGCGCGTGTCCTCATACGAGAAGAGATAGTAGAAATTGTCGAAGCCGGACCAGGTGATGCCGCTGAGGCAAAGCGAGCAGGGCTCGTGCGTCGCGAGGAACAGGCAATCCTTCGACTCCGGGCGGGCCTCTCCAGGGAGCTCGAAGAAGCGCTTGATGGCGTGGATTTCGCCGTGCCAAAGCGGATTTGCGGTCTCGTTGTTGACCTCACGGACCACCAGCGAGAGGTCGGATTTGCGCAGGATCGCCGCCCCGAAGATTTTGTCGCCCTCGGCGATGCGCTTGCGGCTCAACGGCGCGAGGTCGAACTCGATCACGTCGAGCAGTCGGGAGAGGAGCGCAGGCGTATCGATCATCGGCTGAATGTCAGAAGCGTGGATCCGTCGACAGCAAAGAGGGTCAGCGTGTCGCCGTCAACCTGCCAGCGGGCGCTGCGGCTCAATGCGTCGTGGAAGGCCTGCTCCTGTTGATCGATCGCTTCGGCGCAGGCTTTCTTGGTGGAGATGGGCGCGCCCAAACGGATGGTGTCATGGTTGAGTTGCGCCTGGGCGTACCAGGAGTTGCAGCCGCCGGAGCCGCCGGCACGCATGTCGTCGCCGATGGTGAGCGTTGGCGCGGTGCGGGGAAGGACCGCAATGCTGCCGATAGCGGTCGCAGTCCAGACGGTATCGAGGATGGCCGGCGCCGCTGGCACTGCGGGCTCGACGCTCGAGCTCGCCGCTGTCTTGGTTGAGCCGACGAGATTGGTGACGATGACGACGGGCTCGGCCGGCGCCAGCGGATTGACCGGATAGGGCTGGAAGTTCCGGAATAGCAGTCCGGTTTCATCGCTGATCGAAGCGATGAGCGCGTAGCTATGATCGGGCAGGATGACGGTGTTGTCGAACGCCAGCGTGAAGGCGAGGGGGACCTGCCCATGGCCGATCGGCGCCTTGACGTCGAGGCGTGGCGGCAGATTCGGGAAGGTTTCGTCGATGAGCTGGATCTCGAGGTTGGCATGCTCGGGCAGCGCGATGCGCTCGCGATAGGTGACCTGGCCCGGCAACTGGATGGGCGCAGCGATAGCTGGAGAGGCCAGGACACCGACTGCGAGAACCACATAGGCAAGCCGCATCGAACCACTCCCTTGCTGCAGTTCTGGCAGTGTCGAGACAGAATGTGGAGGCGATAAGACGGTTGCCGTTCAGTCGGCCTCCACCCGCCAGGCTTCGGCGTAAGTGTACTCCTCGAGATTGCGGCCTTCACCGCCGCGATCGACGCACAGGAAATCGGCGTCCGGGCCGATCGGGGTCAACACTCCGTGCCAGGTATTGATGGCGATGTTCACGCCCTGGCCCGGCCCGGTCAGGAAGGCGCGTGGCGTCCCCGGCGTGCCATTCTCGTCGGGCGCGACGACGACCAGGAAGGGGGCCGCCGACAGCGGGTAGAATGCCTGGCTGCCCAGCGGGTGCCGCTCGACCAGCGTGAAGGTGAAGGGCAAGGCGAAGCCGCGCGAATGGAGCAGTGAAATCAGCGGACGCGCCGCAGGACCGGCGAGCTCGACGCGGGCGAGATCGTGGTAGCGCTCACAGTTGCCGGCGTTGATCGGGTAGTGCTGCGCGCCGTCGCTTTCGATGACCTGGCCGAAGGGAGCGAAGGGGCCCTTGGACAGGGGCTCGGAGTGAAGGATTTTCATTCCCCGCCTTTGGGTTAGAGCTTCAGCTTCACGTGACGATTCACGTCTTTGTAAAGCAGGTAGCGGAAGCGCTCCGGGCCGGCGTAGCAGGCCTGCGGGCAGAAGGCGCGTAGCCACATGAAGTCGCCGGCTTCGACCTCGTGCCAGTTGTCGTTGAGGCGATAGACAGCCTTGCCCTCGAGCACATAGAGCCCGTGCTCCATCACATGGGTTTCCTCGAACGGGATGACCGCGCCCGGCTCCAGGGTCACGATATTGACGTGCATGTCGTGGCGAAGGTCGGTCGGCTCGACGAAGCGCGTGGTGCCCCACCGGTCATTCGTACCCGGCATCCAGCGGATGGGGACGTCCTGCTCGTTGGTGACGAAAGCCTCGGGCAGATCGATGCCATCGGCGACGTCGTAGGCCTTGCGGATCCAGTGGAAGCGAACCGGGGTCTTGGCCTTGTTGCTGAATTTCCAGGCCGCGCCGGGAGGCAGGTAGGCGTAGCCGCCGGGCTTCAGCGTATGGGCCTTGCTGCCGATGGTCAGCACCGCCTGACCGGAGACGACGAACAGCACGCCTTCGGCCTCGGGATCGGGTTCGGGCTTGGTGCTGCCGCCGCCGGGCGCCACCTCCAGGATGTATTGCGCGAACGTTTCGGCGAATCCGCTGAGCGGGCGGGCGATGATCCAGGCGCGTGTCCCGGTCCAATGCGGCAGGTAGCTCGTGACGATGTCGCGCATGACGCCGCGCGGGATCAGCGCATAGGCCTCGGTGAAGAGGGCGCGCTGGGTGTGAAGCGAGGCCTGCGGCGGCAGGCCGGCAAGGGGGCTGGCGTAGGTCGTGGGAGCCATGAGGAAGATGTGCCGTTCGTGAAGACCATATCTCTTAGAGCGGTTCGTCCGGCTTGTCGCCATCCGAGCGCGTGCCGCCACAGCTCTGAAGATTTGACTAAAATCGGGCGGCCCGCTGTAGCAAAACGGTCAGGGGCCGGACGTACGCGGGAAGCATGGATGCGGTTTCGGGCATTGCAGCTTCGGGACTTCTCTCGGCGGAATCCCGGTTCGACGCGGCGGCGAGCGCCATCGCCGGCGCCGAGACGAGTCCGCCCGCGCCATTTTCCGCGAGTCCGGCGAGCAGCGATGCGGTGAAGCTCGACGTCGGATCGTCCAACAACCCCGATATCGTTGCGACGCCCTACGCGCCGAAATATCCGGCCTACGGGGTGGTCTACGATCCCACCTCACCGCATGCCGACATTACCGGCATGGTCGAGGTGCCGGTGAGCGACAATGCCAGCGATCTCGTGACGGCGACGCTGGCGAAGTATCAGTTCCTCGCCGCAGTGAAGACCGAGCAGATCGGCGGTCACGTCCAGGACGCAACGCTCGACATCCTCGCCTGAGGTCCGGTCCGGCGGGACCTATTGGCATCCCATTTACCATTCGCGCGCATGATTGCGGGCATGTCCGTTCCAGCCCTCAAGTTCGAGCACCGGCATCCGATCAGCGTGGTCACCGAGCGCCATGACATGCTGCGCATGATCATGGAGTGGATCGCTGACCGTTTCGCCGATACCGCCGAGGAGATCGACACCTCGATCGACTGGGAAGACGGCGAGGAGCACGACGAGCCGGTCGGTCCGGCTACGCTCTAGCCCGGTAGTCGGCGATCAGCTCGTGGGCGCCGGCGGTTTCGGCGTCGTGGCCGGGCTCGCGGAAATCCTCGGCGATGCCGGCCGCGTACCAGTCGCGCATGGCCGGCAGATCCAGCAGACGCTGCACATAGTCGAGCGAGGCTTGCGCCAGCGGCAGATCGTAGCTCTGGACGCGGAAAGCGACCGGACAGAAAAAGGCATCGACGGCGCTGAAGCGGTCGCCGGCAAGGAACGGGCCGCCGAAGCGGGCAAGGCCGTCGGCCCAGAGAGCATCGAGGCGATCGAGGTCACGCTTCAGGGCTGCGTCGATCGGCGGGCGCCTGCTGCGGATGCCGACATTCATGCCGCATTGGTTGCGCAGCGCGAAAAAGCTCGAATGCATTTCGGACGCGGCCGAGCGGGCCCAGGTGCGGGCGTGCCGGTCGGCCGGCCAGACGTCGGGATGAGCCTCGGCGAGGTAGCCGACGATCGACAAGGAGTCCCAGACGCGTTCGTTTTCGTCCGTGTCTTCGAGCACCGGGACATACCCCGTGGGAGAGAATTTCCGGAACTCGGGATAGGAAGACGAGCCGTCGGTGGGGAAGCGGTGGAGCTTCTCCTCGAACGGGATGCCGAGGGTGGTCATCAGGACCCAGGGGCGCAGCGACCAGGACGAATAGTTCTTGTTGGCGATGTGAAGGACGTAGGTCATCTGAATCTTTCTTGCTCTGGCCGGCTGCTACTACAATTCCGGGAGAATGGCGCGAAGCCGGAGCAGCGCGATGCGCTCGACCTGGCCACAGGCGATGCGGATTTCATTGTCGCGGGTGTTACCCAGCCGGGTGTGCATGGCGGCGAGGATCATCTGCCTGGTGTTGTCGCGGACCGCGATGATGAAAGGAAAGCCGAACTTGGCCATGTAAGCGGCGTTGAGCTCCTCGAACGCACCGCGCTCGTGGTCCGTCAGCGCGTCGAGGCCGGCCGATGCCTGCTCGGCGGCCGAGGCTTCGGTGAGGCGGCGTGCCTGCGCCAGCTTGCCGGCTAGGTCGGGGTGGGCGAGGAGCACGTCCATGCGCTCCTTGTCGGTCGCCATGCGGAACTGGTTACGAAGCGCGAAATGAAGGCCGGTCGCGGTGTCGTTGGCTGGGCCAAGCTCGCCGTCGAAAGCGCGCTCGGCGATCCAGGCCGAGTGCTCGAAGATCGAGCCGAAGTGGCCGACGAACTGCGTGCGGTCCATCTCGGAGGGCACCAGGCTCGGGGCTTCGTAGGGATGATGCTGCGCCCAGTGCCGCGCGATATCGATACGCCGGGCGATCCAGACCCTGTCCTTGCCCTTGATGTAGTCGACGAAGCGCTTGAGGCCGGCGAAACGGCCGGGCATGCCGATGAGCCGGCAGTGGAGTCCCAGCGACATCATCTTGGGCGAGCCGCGGCGGCCCTCGTCATAGAGCGTGTCGAAGCTGTCCTTCAAAAACTGGAAGTACTCCTCGCCATTGTCGAAGCCGGGCGCGGTGACGAAGCGCATGTCGTTGGCAGCGAGCGTGTAGGGGATGATCAGCTGGGCGCGACCCTTGTGCGGGCGCCAGTAGGGCAGGTCGTCGTCATAGGTGTCGGAGACGTACTCGAACCCGCCCTCCTCGGAGACGAGATCGACCGTCTGCAGCGAAGAGCGGCCGGTGTACCAGCCGGTCGGACGCTCACCGGTCGCCACAGTGTGGAGCCGAATGGCCTCGGCAATCTGCCGCCGCTCTTCCTCGGCCGGCATGTCCTTGTGCTGAATCCACTTGTAGCCGTGCGAGGCGATCTCCCAGTCCGCCTCCTGCATCGCCGCGAGCTGTTGCGGGGCGCGCATCAGGGCGGTGGCGACGCCGTACACCGTGACGGGCACCCCGGCGCCGGTGAAGTATTTCCACAGCCGCCAGAAGCCGGCGCGGGAGCCGTATTCGTACATCGACTCGACGTTGGCATGGCGCTGGCCGGGCCACGGCGCGGCGCCGAGCACATCGACAAGGAAGGCTTCGGACGCAGCGTCGCCGTGGAGAATGTTGTTTTCGCCCCCTTCCTCGTAGTTGAGGACGATCTGCACCGCGACATAAGCGCCGCCGGGCCACTTCGGATCGGGCGGGGTCCGGCCGTAGCCGAGCATGTTGCGGGGGTAGCGCATGACGGAATTCTCCCGGAAGACGGAAGACTTATGACGCAGGCGAACGCTGCGAAACAAGCGGCCGAAAAGTGGACCGTTTGGTAAAAATATAGCGCCGCACCCCTTGGAATGCGGCCGAATATTTTCAATAGTCGGTGGAACGTAGAAGGAAGTGACCGGTATGGCGGGGAGTCCGCGCCTGACCACCCATGTGCTCGATACCATGCACGGCAAGCCGGCGGCCGGCCTGCGATTCGATCTGTTGATGCTGCATGGTGACCACAGCCACCACCTTCTGACGGGGAACACCAACGCCGACGGGCGGGCGGAGAAGCCGCTGCTCGAGGCCGAGCACTTCCATCTCGGCGACTATGAGCTGGTCTTTCATGTCGGGGCATATTTCCAGCGCGTCGGCGTCGACCTCGAGACCCCGTTCCTCGATCTAGTGCCGGTGCGCTTCACGATGAGCGAACAGGCTCACTACCACGTGCCGCTATTGGTTTCGCCCTACGGCTATTCGACGTACCGGGGGAGCTGATGACGGAATTTCTCCGTAACCCGCAGCGCGGTCAGTCGAGGGGTGTGCAATGAGCGAGACGACCAACGCGCTCAGGTTCGTCCTCAACGACGAGGACGTCGCGATCACCGAGATCAAGGCGACCGAGACGCTGCTCGACTACCTGCGGCTGACCAAACGCCTGCGTGGCAGCAAGGAAGGCTGCGCCGAGGGCGACTGCGGCGCCTGCACGGTGCTGGTCGGGCGGTTGCGGGGCGACGAGCTGACCTACGAGACGGTCAATGCGTGCATCTGCTTCGTCGGCATGCTGCACGGCACGCATGTGGTGACCATCGAGCACCTGTCGCCCGCCAATGGGCCGCTGCATCCGGTGCAGCAGGCGATGGTCGACTTCCACGGCAGCCAGTGCGGCTTCTGCACGCCGGGGATCGTGATGTCGCTCTATGCGCTGTGGATGCAGACGCCGCGCCCGAGCGTGCCCGAGATCGAAGTGGCGCTGCAGGGCAATCTCTGCCGCTGCACGGGCTACCAGCCGATCGTCAAAGCGGGACTCGCGATGAGCAGCTATGGCGCAGCCGAAGCGGACCCGCTGATGCTCCATCGGCAGCAGATGATCGGCCGGCTGAAGGCGTTGCGTGACGGCAAGACGGTCGACATCGGCGAGGGCAGGAACCGGTTGATCGTTCCGGCGACGGTGGATGACCTGGCCGACGTCTATGCGGCCAACCCGGGTGGCACGCTGGTCAGCGGCGCGACGGACGTCGGACTCTGGGTCACCAAGTTCATGCGCGACATCGGGCCGATGATCTACATCGGTCATCTCGACGAGCTGCAGTCCATCGCCGAGACCGAAGGCGCCCTGACCATGGGTGCCGGCGTCACCTACACACGAGCGCGGGCGGTGATGCTGAAGCATTTCCCGCAGCTTCGGGAACTGTGGGACCGCATCGGCGGCGCCCAGGTGCGCAACACCGGCACGATCGGCGCCAACATTGCCAACGGTTCGCCGATCGGCGACACGCCGCCCCCGCTGATCGCGCTCGACGCACACGTCGTCCTGCGCAGGGGCAAGGATCGGCGTGAGGTGAAGCTCCGCGAGTTCTTCATCGCCTACGGCAAGCAGGACCGGCAGCCGGGCGAGTTCGTCGAACGCGTGATCGTGCCGTACCTGCCGGTGGGCGAGAAGTTCGCCTGCTACAAGGTGACCAAGCGCAAGGATGAGGACATCTCGGCGCTCTGCGGCGCCTTCCGCGTCTTCGTGAACGACGATGGCCTGGTGGGCATGGTGCGCATCGCCTTCGGCGGGATGGCGGCGACCCCCAAGCGCGCCAAGGCGGTGGAAGAGGCGCTGATCGGCAAGCCGTGGACGTCGGCGACGATCGAGGCGGCAATCCCGGCGTTTGCCACCGATTTCCAGCCGCTCACGGACATGCGAGCCAGCAAGGAGTATCGTCTGCTGGCGGCGCAGAACCTGCTGCGCCGGTTCCACCTCGAAACGACCGGTTCGGTGGAACGGCTGAGCAAGGCGGTGGCGTGATGAACAAGCTCGACATCACCATTCCGGCGAAAAACAAGGGTGGACGCCTGCACGAGGCCGCTCCGCACGACAGCGCGATCAAGCAGGTCGCGGGACGGGCCGAGTATGTCGACGACCTGACGGAGCCGGAAGGCACGCTGCACGCCTATCTCGGGATATCGAGCCGGGCGCATGCCGAGATCGCCGCGCTTGATCTCGAGGCGGTGCGAAAGGCGACCGGCGTGGTGGGCGTGCTGACGGCCGAGGACGTGCCGGGCGAGAACGACGTTTCATCGGTGCACAAGCACGACGAGCCGGTGTTCGCCGAAACGCTGATCAAATACTGGGGCCAGCCGCTCTTCTGCGTCATCGGCGAAACGCGCGACGCGGCGCGGCGAGCGGCCAAGCTGGCGAGGATCGAGTATCGCGACCTGCCGCATGTGACGAGCATCGACGCGTCGCTGCGCGATGGCGGCAAGCTGGTCACCGAGCCGATGACGCTGGAGCGCGGCGACGTGGACGCGGGGCTGGCGAAATCGCCGCGGCGCGCCAAGGGCAAGGTCACCATCGGCGGGCAGGAGCATTTCTACCTGGAGAGCCAGGTTGCGTTGGCGGTGCCGGGCGAAGACGAGGACGTGACGCTGCACGTCTCGACGCAGCACCCGACCGAAATCCAGGTGATGGTGGCGCAGGTGCTGGGTATTCCGCATGCGGCAGTGACCGTCAACATGCGGCGCATGGGCGGCGGCTTCGGCGGCAAGGAAACCCAGGGCAACCTGTTCGCCGCGGTGGCGGCGCTGGCCGCCAAGAAGTACGGGCGGGCGGTGAAGCTTCGTCCGGATCGCGACGACGATTTCCAGATCACCGGCAAGCGCCATGATTTCCGCGTCGACTACGACGTCGGCTATGACGACGACGGTCGCATCCAGGCGGTGAAGGCGACGTTCGCGGCGCGCTCGGGGTTTTCCGCCGACCTCTCGGGGCCGGTGACGGACCGGGCGTTGTTCCACTGCGACAACGCCTACTGGTATCCGGCGGTGAAGGTGGATTCGCTGCCGCTGTTCACCAACACGGTGAGCAACACCGCGTTCCGCGGCTTCGGCGGACCGCAGGGTATCATCGGCTGCGAGCGCTGGATCGAGCACATCGCCTACGACCTCGGGCTCGATCCGCTTGAGGTGCGCAAGCGCAATTTCTACGGCACCGACACCAACAACATCACGCCGTATCACCAGAAGGTGGAGGACAACATCATCCACCGTGTGGTGGAGGAACTCGAGACAAGCTCGGACTACCAGGCGCGCCGCAAGGCGGTGCTCGAGTTCAACCGCACGCACAAGGTGCTCAAGAAGGGCATCGCGCTGACGCCGGTGAAGTTCGGCATCTCGTTCACCGCGACCTGGCACAACCAGGCCGGCGCGCTGGTCCATGTCTATCGCGATGGCTCGATCCATTTGAGCCACGGGGGCACCGAGATGGGGCAGGGCCTGCACATCAAGGTGGCGCAGGTGGTGGCCGAGGCCTTCGGTGTGACTCTCGACCACGTCAAGATCAACGCCACCAATACCGGCAAGGTGCCGAACACCTCCGCGACTGCGGCCTCTTCCGGTACTGACCTCAACGGCATGGCGGCGCTCGACGGCGCCGAGCAGATCAAGGCCCGTATGGCCGCGCACGCGGCGCGTATCTATGAAGTCGAGCCCAAGGACGTGCGGTGGGAGTTTGGCGGCATCCGCGCCGGCAAGCAGTTCGTGCCGTTCAAGCAACTGGCGGAATCGTGCTGGATGAACCGGGTGCAGCTCTCGGCTGCCGGGTTCTATGCGACACCGAAAATCCATTGGGACCGGGCCAGCGGGCGTGGACATCCGTTCTATTATTTCGCCTATGGGGCGGCATGTGCAGAGGTCACCATCGATACGCTGACCGGCGAATACCAGTTCGATCGCGCCGACGTGCTCGAGGACGTCGGCCACTCGCTGAATCCGGCGATCGACATCGGCCAGGTCGAAGGCGGATATATTCAAGGCTGCGGCTGGCTGACCACCGAGGAACTCTGGTGGGACGACAAGGGGCAACTGCGGACGCATGCGCCGTCGACCTACAAGATCCCGGTCGCCTCCGACGTTCCGCGCGAGTTCAATGCGCGGCTGGCGGAGTGGTCGGTCAACAAGGAGCCGGCGATCGGGCGCAGCAAGGCGGTGGGCGAGCCGCCGCTGGTGCTCGGCTATTCGATCGTCGAAGCGCTCTCGATGGCGGTGGCGTCGGTCGCCGACTACAAAATCCAGCCCAACCTCGATATGCCAGTCACCCCCGAGCGCGTGCTGATGGGGGTCGAGCGGATGAAGCGGGAGCGCGGGAGCTGATGCGATCGGCTGAGCTCGAGCGGTTCATTGTGTCGTATCCGACGGCCATTGTCGCCGAGCTCACAGCCGTTCGCGGCTCCAGCCCGCGGGAGAAGGGCGCGTTCATGCTGATTTCGGCCGACGCGATGGTCGGGACGATCGGCGGCGGGGCGCTCGAATATATGGTGATCGACCGGGCGCGGCAGGCGCTGCGCGGCGGCGAGGAGCCGGAAGGGCTGGACATTCCGCTTGGACCCGAGATCGGGCAGTGTTGCGGCGGCCGGGTGGAGGTATCGCTCAGGCGGCTGCAGCCAGCAGAGTCAGCGGCGTTGGTGTCCGGCCTGAAGTCGGCCGAGGCGGAGGTGCCGAACGTTTACCTGTTCGGGGCCGGACATGTGGGCAAGGCGCTGGCGCGGGCGCTGGTGGCGCTGCCGCTCAATGTGCACGTGATCGATACGCGGCCGGGCGAGCTGATCGGTGTGCCGGCGGGTGTGGACGCCAGGGCCGTGCCGATGCCGGAGGCGGTGGTGCGGTCGGCGCCGCCGGGCAGCGCCTACGTGATCCTCACGCACGACCATGCGCTCGACTTCCTGATCGCGGCGGAAGCGCTGAAGCGGACGGACGCGGCCTATGTCGGCATGGTCGGCAGCCGGACGAAGCGCGCCAAATTCGCAAGCTGGTACGCCGCCGAAGGCGGCAGCCGCGACGATCTGCGCCGGCTGGTCCTGCCGATCGGCGATTTCGGGCTCGTGGATAAACGCCCGGAGGTCATCGCGGCGCTGGCGGCGGCTGAAATTATGGTTCACCTTGGCCGAGGGGCGGCAGTGCGCATGGGCGCACGAACCCCCGTGACTGTGGGAGCCGACGTTGACTGAACCCCAGCCGCGCCTCAGCCTGCGCGGCATCACCAAGCGGTTCCCGGGCGTGCTTGCCAACGACGACGTCTCGTTCGACGTGGCGGCGGGCGAAATCCACGCCCTGCTCGGCGAAAACGGCGCCGGGAAATCGACGCTGGTCAAGATGATCTACGGCATCATGCAACCGGACGCCGGGCAGATCATCTGGAACGGCCAACCGGTCGTGATCAACAATCCCAAGGCCGCGCGCCGGCTCGGGATCGGCATGGTGTTCCAGCATTTCTCGCTGTTTGAGGCGCTGACTGTGCTCGAGAACATTGCGCTGGGCATGGACGCCAAGATTCCGCAACGCGAGCTCGAGGGCCGGGTGCGGCAGGTGATGCAGCAGTATGGGCTGGCGCTCGATCCGCGCCGCATCGTGTCGGAGCTGTCGGTGGGCGAGCGGCAGCGCATCGAGATCGTGCGCGCGCTGCTGCTCGATCCGACGCTGCTGATCATGGACGAGCCGACCTCGGTGCTGACGCCGCAGGAGGTGGAGCAGCTGTTCGTGGTGCTCCGACAGCTGGCGAAGGAGGGCTGCTCGATCCTCTACATTTCGCACAAGCTGCACGAGATCAAGGCGCTATGCGGAACGGCAACCATCCTCAGGGGCGGCCGGCTGGTCGACACCTGCGATCCGCGCGTCGAGACCTCGCGCTCGATGGCCGAAAAGATGATCGGCGGCAACCTCAAGGATATCCAGAAACCGGCGCACCGCCATTTCGGTGACGAAAAGCTGGTCGTGAACGGGCTCAGCCTGGCGGGCCATGGCCATTTCGGCGTGCCGCTCAAGGATGTGAGCTTCCGCGTCCATGCGGGCGAAATCTTCGGCATCGCCGGCGTCGCGGGCAACGGCCAGACGGCGCTGTTGCTCGCGCTCAGCGGCGAGCAGACGACGCACGACGCGGACGCGATCCGCATTGCCGGAGCGAGCGTCGGGCGACTCGACGCGAAGGCGCGGCGGCTCAAGGGGCTCGCCAGCGTGCCTGAGGAACGCAACGGCCATGCAGCGGTGCCGGACTTCACGCTCAGCGACAACTCGGTGCTCACGGGGCGCGACCGGCTGAAGCTCGCCGTGTCGGGCATCATCAACCCCCGCGCGGCGCGGAAATATACCGGCGACGTGATCTCCACCTTCGCAGTCAAGGCGACGGGAACGGAGGCAACGGCGGGGTCGCTGTCGGGCGGCAACCTGCAGAAATACATCATGGGACGCGAAATCCTGCAGCGGCCCGAAGTGCTGGTGGTGAGCCAGCCGACCTGGGGCGTCGACGCCGGAGCAGCAGCGGCGATCCATCAGGCGCTGGTCGACCTCGCGGCCGCCGGGTCGGCGATCGTGGTGATCAGCCAGGACCTCGACGAATTGCTGGCCCTCAGCGACACGCTGGCCGTGATCAATGGCGGCCGGCTCAGCAAGGCGATGACCGTCAGCAATGCGGACATCAACGAGATCGGCCTGCTGATGGGCGGCATCCACGGCGAGACCGCCGAGGTGAAGCCGGTCACGGGGATCATCGGCGCGGAGGCGACGAGTGCGGCTTAAGTTCGAAAAGCGGCCCGAACCGAGCCGCTTCATGCTCTACGCCACACCGGTTGGGGCGGTGATCATCACCATGATCATCGGCGCCATCTTGTTCGGCGTCATAGTGCCGCCGCCGAGCCAGGGGTTCGTCGCGACGCCGGCGGTGCCGCCGCCGGTCGATCTCGGCACTATCCTTTCGGGCATCGGTTCACATCTCAGCTTCGGGCTGCAGGCGGTGTACCAGGTGTTCATCGCGCCGCTGGTCACGAGCTACAAGTGGGGCGACATTGCCGTGAAGGCGTCGCCGCTGATCCTGATCGGCGTCGGCCTCGCGGTGGGCAACCGCGCGGCGATCTGGAACATCGGGGCCGAGGGTCAGTACGTCGTCGGCGGCCTTGCGGGCGTCGGCATCGGGCTCCTCACCCAGAAGATGACCGGCGTGTGGATCCTGCCCTCGATGCTGCTTGCCGGATTGATCGGCGGGGCCGTCTGGGGCGCCATTCCGGCGGCGCTCAAGAACTGGTTCAACGTCAACGAGACGCTGTCGAGCCTGATGATGACCTACGTGGCCATCCACCTGATGAACCACATGGTCACGGGGCCTTGGAAGGACCCATCGGGCTTCTCGTTCCCGCAAACGCCGCTGGTCACGCCGTCGCAGACGCTGCCGATCATCGTGCCGGGCACCTATGTGCACCTCGGTGTCGTCATCACGCTGATCATCGCGGTGGTCGTCTGGTTCCTGATGTCACGTTCCCTGTTCGGGTTCCAGGTGCGCGTCGTCGGTTCGGCGCCGAACGCGGCACGGCACGGTGGCTTCTCGCAGAAGGCCACGGTGTGGATGGTGTTCCTGCTGTCGGGCGGGCTTGCGGGCCTCGCCGGGATCTTCGAGGTCACCGGGCCGTTCGGGCAGATGAGCCTGGGCTTTCCGCAGAACTACGGTTTCACCGCGATCATCGTGGCGTTCCTCGGCCGGCTCAATCCGCTCGGCGTGATCCTTGCGGGCATTGTGCTGGCGGTGACCTATGTGGGTGGCGACCTCGCGCAGTCGTCGCTGCAGCTGCCCAATGCCAGCAAGGGCATCTTCCAGGCGATGATGCTGTTCTTCCTGCTCGCCAGCGACATCCTCGTCCGCTACCGGCTGCGCCTCGTGCGGCGGGCGCCCGCGGCGGTTTCCGCGACAGTTCCGGAGCGCAGCGCAGCATGAGCCTCGATTATCTCATTGCCGTCCTCATCACCGTGGTCGGCGCCTCCACGCCCATTCTCTTTGCGGGGCTCGGCGAGCTGGTGGCGGAGAAAAGCGGTGTCCTCAACCTCGGCGTCGAGGGCATGATGCTGATCGGCGCCATCGCGGCGTTCGCCACGGTCGATCAGCTCGGCAACCCCTGGCTGGCAGTGGTTGCCGCCGCGGCGGCCGGCGCGGCCGTATCGATGATCTTTGCCGTGTTGACGCTCTCGCTTTCGGCCAACCAGGTGGCGACGGGCCTCGCGTTGACGATTTTCGGAACCGGGCTTTCGACCCTCATCGGCAACAATTTCACCGGGCGGGCGATCAAGACCTTCGAGCCGCTGTTTCCGGCGGCGCTCGCCAGCAACCCGATCGGGCGCGTAGTGTTCGGCTATTCGCCGCTGGTCTACTTCTCCTTCATCATGGTGGCGCTGGTCGCCTGGTTCCTGCGCGGGACGCGCGCCGGCCTGATCCTGCGGGCAGTCGGCGAGAACGACCTGTCCGCCCACTCGATAGGCTACTCGGTGACCGGCGTGCGCTACGCCGCCGTGGCGTTCGGCGGCGCCATGGCGGGTATCGGGGGCGCAACCTTTCCGCTGGTGTTGACCCCGCTCTGGGCCGAAGGGCTGACCGGCGGGCGAGGCTGGATCGCCATTGCGCTCGTGGTCTTTGCCGGGTGGCGGCCGGTCTGGCTGTTGGCGGGCGCCTACTTCTTCGGCCTGCTGTCGACGTTCGAGCTCTATGCCAAGGCGTCGGGTGCATCCTGGACCTCGATCCTGCCTTCCGAGGCTTGGGCAGCGCTGCCTTACCTCGCCACCGTCGTGGTCCTCGCCGTGATTTCCGCCAGCAAGCAGGCGGGCGGCAACGCGCCGGCCTGCCTCGGAAAGCCGTTCATTCCATCTGCCTAATAACAAGCCGTTCAAACAGGAGAGACGCATCATGAACATGAATCGCCGGCGCTTCATCCAGGCTTCCGCGACAACCGCGATCGCCGCAGCCCTACCTCTGATCCACAGCCCGGCCTATGCCGACACGCCGCTCAAGGTCGGCTACGTCTATGTCGGCCCCGTCAACGACGGCGGCTGGAACACCGCCCACGAGGCCGCCCGCCAGGAGATGATGAAGGCGCTGGGCGACAAGGTCACCTCGAGCTATGTCGAGAACGTGCC
>JBQCIY010000089.1:0-46093 GCA_051953275.1 Devosia sp.
CAGGCCCTAAGCCCGTACGCTTCGGCGTCCGGCGGGCTTAGGGCGACCGTGGTCGTTTCGGAAGCGACGCCGAACTCATCCTCATTTCACATTTTTGGCCGCCGGGCGCCGTCCCGCGTCGGCCCGGAGACACATCATGACTGCGGTTCCGCTCTGGCTTTCGCCTGCCATCACCCTGTCGACGAGCGACCATCAGAAACTGTCCATGCTCGCGCTGTCGGGCCCCGGGAGCGATCCCGAGGCTGCCGACGACTTGTTGCACGAACTCGACCGCGCCAGCATCGTCGCCGATGCGAGCCTGCCCGACGACGTCATCCGCATGGGCTCGTTGGTGCGCTTCCGCACCGGGCGCGACGAACGCACGGTGCTGCTGGTCTATCCGGCGGAGGCCGACATTGCGGCGGGCCGCATTTCGGTGCTGACGCCGGTGGGCGCGGCGCTGATCGGGCTCAGGACCGGGCAATCGATCAGCTTCCACGCGCGCGGCGGACGGCCGCAGATGCTGACCGTGCTGCACGTGCTGCCGCCGCCGTCCGAGCGGGACGAGGACGGGGACGACGACGGGCCGCGAGCGGCGTAACACGAGAAGCAGCCGGCGGGTGCAACTTCCCGTTGGCTGCTTGCTTTTTCATCGGCATGGGTCTTTGGGGGAAGCAAGGAGACCGCACATGCCGCTGACCGATGCGCTGACCAAGCACCTCAAGACCAAGGATCTCATTCCGGCCGCTGCGTTCATCGACGGGGCATGGGTGAAGACCGCCGAGAGCGGCAGAACGTTCGAGGTTCGCAATCCCTCGACCGGCGAGCTGCTGGCGACACTGCCCGATCTGGGGGTGGCGGAGACGAAGCGCGCGATTGCGGCAGCGAACACGGCGCAGGCGGCGTGGGCGGCCAGGACCGGCAAGGCGCGCGCCAGCGTGCTGCGCAAGATGTTCGAGCTGATGATGGCGCACCAGGACGACCTGGCGGCGATCATGACGGCGGAACAGGGCAAGCCGCTCAGCGAGGCCAGGGGCGAGATCGCCTACGGCGCCTCGTATGTCG
Source organism: Devosia sp. (assembly GCA_051953275.1). Lineage (GTDB taxonomy): Bacteria > Pseudomonadota > Alphaproteobacteria > Rhizobiales > Devosiaceae > Devosia_A. The sequence goes on from JBQCIY010000089.1 coordinate 1,045, forward strand.
AGTGGTTCGGCGAGGAGGCCAAGCGGGTCTACGGGGACGTTATCCCCGGGCACCAGGAGGACAAGCGGATCATCGTCATCAAGCAGCCGGTGGGCGTGGTGGCGACGATCACGCCGTGGAACTTCCCGAACGCGATGCTGGCGCGCAAGATGGCGCCGGCGCTGGCGGTGGGCTGCGCCGTGGTCAGCAAGCCGGCGGCCGAGACGCCGCTCAGCGCGATCGCTGTGGCACGGCTGGCGGAACTCGCCGGGCTGCCGAAGGGACTGTTCAACCTGGTGCTTGCAACCGACGCGCCGGCGATCGGACAGGAATTCTGTTCCAATCCGGCGGTGCGCAAGCTGAGCTTCACCGGCTCGACGGCGGTCGGCAAGATTTTGATGCGGCAGGCGGCGGACCAGATCCAGCGGCTGAGCCTCGAGCTCGGCGGCAATGCGCCGTTCATCGTGTTCGACGACGCGGACCTCGATGCCGCGGTCGAGGGTCTGCTGGTCAGCAAATATCGCAACAACGGCCAGACCTGCGTGTGCGCCAATCGCATCTATGTGCAGGCGGGGGTGTATGCCGCTTTCGCCGAAAAGCTGGTGGCGGCGACGAAAAGGCTCAAGGTCGGCGACGGGTTCGGAAGCGATGTCGTGCTCGGGCCGCTGATCAACCGGAAGGCGGTCGACAAGGTCGAGCGGCATATCGCCGATGCGACGGAAAAGGGCGCCAAGCTGCTGCTCGGCGGCAAGGCGGAGCACGGGACGTTCTTTGCACCGACGGTCCTCGGCGGCGCGACGCAGCAGATGCTGCTGGCGCAGGAGGAGACGTTCGGACCGGTGGCGCCGTTGTTCAGATTCGAGACGGTCGAGGAGGTGATCGCGATGGCCAACGCCACCGAGTTCGGCCTTGCCTCGTACTTCTATGCGCGCGAGCTGAGCCGCGTGTTCAAGGTGGCCGAGGCGCTCGACTATGGCATGGTGGGCATCAACACCGGGCTGATCTCGACCGAGCTCGCGCCGTTCGGCGGGGTGAAGCAGTCGGGGCACGGGCGCGAGGGCAGCAAGTACGGCATCGAGGACTATCTCGATGTGAAGTATTTGTGCCTAAGCGTGTGAGGCGCCGGCCGACGCGGCGATGCCCATGTCGTCATTCCCGCGAACGCGGGAATCCAGACCGGGCTTTCGGACGTCCGTGAACTCCGCCTGGGGTCCCGCTTTCGCGGGAATGACGTGGTGGGTTTGGCGTCACGGTGCCGACTGCTTCCCCCTCCGGCTCGATGATGGACTTAGCTGAAGCTAAGTCCTATCTCGCTGCCGCCCCGCACGGGGAGGTGCGCGGACTGCGGATTCAGAGCATCAGGCGGTACACGACCTTGTCGTCGCCGGCTTCGTAGAAATCGGGGAATCGTGCGGCTTCTTCGAAGCCGGCCTTGCGGTAGAAGGCGCGGGCCGGGGCGTAGGCGGCGAGCGAAGAGGTTTCGGCAAAGATCTGGGTGCCGCGCTTGGATTTGATGAAGCTGGCGGTACGCTGCATCAGCTCGAGGGCAAGGCCGGTGCCGCGGCGCTCGGGCAGAACGGCGATCCAGTAGAGATCGAAGCTGACCTTGCTCAGCGGAACGCGGTCGAAGCAGGTGTAGCCGACGACGCCGCCGTCCTGTTCCGCAATGAGCCAGCGATAGGTCTCGGAGCCGTCGAGCGTGGTTTCGGCAAGCTCGGCGGCGGTGCGGATTTCCTCGGCCGAGAAAACGCCGGTGGCCGTCACCAGAGCCTCGATGGCGGCCGGGTCGGCGGCATCGAGGACGTGCCTAAATCTGGTCCGGGCGGGCGGCTTCGAGGAGACGGGCGACGACATCGGCCTGGCTGAGGCCCCGCTGGGCGGCGGCGGCGCAGAAGCCGGCGTCGGCAGCGAGGCAAGGGTTGGCGTTGACTTCGAGGATATAGGGCCGGCCCCGCTGATCAACCCGGAAATCGACGCGGGCGTAGCCGGAGAGGGCAAAGAGCTCCCAGGCGGCGCGGGCGAGACGCCGCAAGTCGCCGAACAGCGGCTGCTCCTCGGGCGGAAAAACACGCGGCGTCGAGAGATAGGCCTCGCTCGCGGTCTCCCATTTCTCGGCGTAGCCGACGATGCGGGGCACCCCGGCGGCGTGCCGGGTGAAGAGGATTTCGGCGATGGGCAGCACCTCGCCGTCGAGCACGGCAACGTTGAACTCGCGGCCCTCGATGTACTCTTCGGCGAACCACTCGCCGCCATAGCTCGCGGCGCGGGTGGCGATCAGCAGGAGCGCCGCGCCGGCATCGGTCACGACGTTCTCGGAGGTGAGGCCGAGGCTCGCGTGCTCGCGCGCCGATTTGACGATCCAGCGGCCAGCGCCCGTATCGCCGAGCGCGCCGGGAACCGGCAGGCCGGCGGCGCGCAGCCGGGCTTTCATCTCGAGCTTGTTGCCGAGGATGCGCAGCGGCTCGGTGGTGGCGCCGGTAAAAGCGATGTTGCGCCGGTCGAGCAGGCGCGTGACCGAATGGAGCTGGTCCGGTCCTTCGGGCAGATCCTCGACGAGGTTGAAGACGAGATGCGGGTCGAACTCATCGAAGGGGCCGAAGAAGCCGGGGACGGCGCCATAGGCCAAGGTGATGGTGTCATGGCCAAGCGCGCGCAGGCAGCAAGCGATTTCGTCGGCTTGCTGGAACGTATCGGCAGTATCGGGCCGGCCCGCGGTGTCGACCGGGGAGGTCAACACCAACACCCTCATGCGGGCACCAGCGCCGGTTCGGCGGGGACGCGGACCAGCGCCTCGTCGAGGATCTGGCCGATCAGCGTTTCGTAGCTCAGGCCGACCAGGGCGGCGAGTTGGGTGAGCTCGCTCCATCTGGGGCGCAGGCCGGCGAGGGGGTTGCACTCGATGAAGCTGGGATGGCCGTCGGCATCGCAGCGGATGTCGATGCGGCCGGCGTCGCGGCAGCCCAGCGCCTGCCAGGCGGCGAGGGCGACGGCGCCAGCCTCGTCGGCCAAGGGGCCGGTCGCGAGCGTGAGTTCGTCGAAGGCCTCCATCTTGTTCTTGTACGAGTAGGCGGACGGGTCGCCGCCTTCGAGAAAGCGGATTTCGCTGACGCCGATGATGCGGGCATTGGCGCCGGCGCCGACGAGGCCGACGGTAAATTCGCGGCCGGGCAGGAAGGTCTCGACCAGCGCCGGCTGGTGGTAGTCGCGCAGCACTTCGAGCGCCTTGGCGGTGAGCTGGGCGCGGCTGGTGACCTTGCTGGTTTCCTTGACGCCCTTGCTGGTGCCCTCGGCGAGCGGCTTGACGAACAGCGGAAAGGGCAGCTTCACCGCCTGCAGGTCGCGGGCGGTGCGGACGACGACGAAATCGGGGGTCGGCACCCCGGCAGCGCGCACCGCCAGCTTGGCCATGGCCTTGTCCATGGCGGTCACCAGTACGTCGGCGGTGGAAAACACGAACGGAATTCCATAGGCCTCGAGCAGGGCCGGCACCTGCGCCTCGCGGGCGATGCCGCTCACGCCTTCGCACATGTTCCAGATCAGCGGCCAGCGGCGGCCGGCGGCGAGCGCGGGAACGAGCGCCCGGATGCCGCCGATGCGCTCCACCTCGTGGCCGTGGTGGCGGAGCGCCGCCTCCACCGCCTCGATGGTCTCGATGACGTCGAATTCACCTGCCTGCTCGTCGGAAAATCCGGCGTTGAGGTAATCCTCGCGCAGGTCGTAGGTGAACCCGATCAGCATGTCATGCCACCTGTTATGCGACGTCGAACCAAGGCGGGATGCCGTAGTTCCAGGTCAGTTCCTCGCCCGCTGCGATGTTGCGCAGGGTGTAGGTGCAGAGCACCTCGCCGGCGATATCGGACTCGATCTTGCAGTTGGGCGTGTCGGAGTGATTGAGCAGCCCGGCGAAGCCGAGCGGGAACGCCTGCACGTAAGGCGGGTCGTTCCACTCGAAGGGATAGTGGGACAGCACGGTGGAGCGATCCAGCCGGTCGGCTTTCTTCATGCGGATGACCGGAGAGGCCTCCACGAGCTTGCCGCGGTTGATGGGACGGGTGGTAATCACGCCGCGGCCCTTGCCTTCAATGGGAACCAGTTTCAGGAGGCCGGGCTGCGGGAGAACGATCTTGGCTGCTTGCACTTAGGGACGAACTGCTTGTTGTTGCACCGATGATGCCGGCGGCGCGCATGGCGTTCTGATTGTTGCCGAGGGTGCCGCCGGGATCGTGGTAGCGGTAGACGCCGCCTTCGAAATTCTCAACCAGAAGATCATCGCCGTCGCGGCCGACCACAACTTCCGGCACGAGCTCGACCTTGCCGCCGCCGCCGGGGGCGTCGATGACGAAGTTGGGCACGGCGTAGCCACTGGTGTGACCGCGCAGGCCCTTGATGATCTCGATGCCCTTTTCGACCGGGGTGCGGAAGTGGGCCGAGCCCGACACCGGATCGCACTGGAAGATGTAATAGGGTTTCACCCGCGCCTTGAGCAGGCCGTGCATCAGCGGCTTCATGATCTCGATGTCGTCGTTGATGCCCTTGAGCAGCACGGTCTGGCTGCCGAGCGGCAGGCCGGCATCGGCCAGGCGGCCGAAGGCCTCGACGGTCTCGGGCGTCAGCTCCTCGGGGTGGGTGACGTGGATCGAGAGGTAGAGCGGGTGAAAGCGCTTCAGCATTCGGGTCAGCTTCAGCGTGATGCGCTGCGGCATGACCACCGGGATCTTGGTGCCGATGCGGATGAATTCGAGGTGCTTGATCGAGCGCAGACGCGTCAGCAGCCATTCGAGCTTGTCGTCGCCGATCGACAGCGGATCGCCGCCCGAGAGCAGGCAGTCACGCACTTCGGGGTGCGCCTCGATATACTGTGCGGCCTTTTCCCACTGGCTGACGGAGAACGAATATTCGCCGTTGGTTTCACCGACCATGCGGCTGCGGGTGCAGTAGCGGCAGTAGGTCGAGCAGAAGCCCGTGGTGAGGAACAGCACGCGATCCGGGTAGCGGTGGACGAGGCCGGGCACGACCATGTCGTGCTCCTCGCCGAGCGGGTCGGGGTCCTCACCGGGATGGCGGATGAACTCGCTGCCGACGGGAATGTGGGTGCGGCGCAGCGGCTGGTTCGGATCGTCGGGCGAGAGCAGCGACAGATAGTAGGGCGTGATGGCGATCGGCAGGTTGCCGGTGCGCTTTTCGACACTGGCCCGCTCGTCGGGGGTGAGGGTCATGACCTTCTCGACCATGTCGAGGCGGCGGACGCGATTGCGCACCTGCCACTTCCAGTCGTTCCAGTCGTGGATGGAGATGCCGGGATAGTGCTTGCGCAGGAAGGCGCGCGACCGCTCGCTGACGACAGCGCGGTTGATCGGCTCTATTTTGCGCGGCTTCGACAATTTGCCGTGGGGCGGCGCGGATGCCGGCGGGGGTGAGGGCAGTGATGCCGCGGGTGCTGCGACGGGTGGCGGCGCGGTGTTGCTTGTGAGGTCTGTCGGGGCTGTTTCGACGGTGGCGTCGCCGCTCCGTGACATACTGGACGGCTCGGGCTCAGGAGCCCGATCGATTTCGCTCATCTTAGATGAGGTCCCCCATGTTATTTGCGCCCGGACAATCAATCCGCCGACTCGCCGGCGCAGTATACGCAAGATCGCCGCGCTTTGTCTTGTGCGCGGCGTGACTTGTTACCCGCGCGCCAAGAAAAAGGCGTTTGTGTGATTTGGCGGCAATCAGTGGTGGGGAAGCGGGGACTCGCCGGCGAGGCTCTCGATGATCGGGCAATCGGGCCGGTCGCCACCGTCGCAGCAGTGGGCGAGGTGGGCGAGGGTGCCACGCATTTCCTCGAGCAGCGCGATCTTCTTGTCGAGCTCTGCGAGGTGGGCGAGGGTGAGCGCCTTGACGTCCCGGCGCGAGCGGCGGCGATCGCTCCACAGCCGCAGCAGCTCGCGGATTTCCTCGATGGAGAAGCCGAGGTCGCGGGCGCGGCGGATGAAGCCGAGGCGGTGCAGGTCGTCGGCGCCGTAGTCGCGGTAGTTGGAGTCGCGGCGGTCCGCGGCCGGGATGAGGCCGATGGATTCGTAGTGGCGGATCATCTTGGCGGAGACCCCGGACCTACTGCTGGCTTCGCCGATCTGCATTTTTCGTCCTCGCGCTCTTGACCTTCCCATGATGGGAAGGTGCATGTGTAAGGTCAAGAGGGGCCCGACCCGAAGGACAGGACGATGGAGCACGAGCAGCATCAGGACCATGGTAAAGCGCCGGCAGCGGGCGAGCGGGTGCGCGACCCGGTGTGCGGCATGATGGTCGACCCGGCCACCGCGGTCAGCGCCGGGCATGGCGGCAAGACCTATCATTTTTGCTGCGAGGGCTGCCGGACGAACTTCGTCGCGGCGCCGGAGACGTATCTGGCGCAAAAGCCGTTCGAGTTGCCGCGCTCCGCGCCGGCGGCAAGGCCCCCTCATTCTGACCTTCTCCCCCCAGGGGAGAAGGGACAGCAGCATCCTGCGGGTGCCCACCATCACGACCATGACCATCACGGTCACGGCGCCGCCCCTCACCCGGCCGCTGCGCGGCCACCCTCTCCCCAGAGGGGCGAGGGGATGCCGACTGCCGGCATCTCATACACCTGCCCGATGCATCCGCAGATCGTGCGGGATGGGCCGGGGGATTGTCCGATCTGCGGGATGGCGCTGGAGCCGGTGATGCCCGCGGCGGCAGCGGAGCCGAATCCGGAGCTCGGCGACTTCACCCGGCGGCTGATCGTCAGCGCCGGGCTCAGCGTGCCGCTGCTGGTGCTGTCGATGGGCGAGCTGGTGGGGCTGCCGTTCCAGCGCTGGCTGGGGGCGGCATTCGGCTGGCTGGAGCTTTTGATCGCGAGCCCGGTGGTGTTGTGGGCGGCGGCGCCGTTCTGGCGGCGGTTCGTGGCGTCGGTGCGCAATCGGTCGCCCAATATGTGGACGCTGATCGGGCTCGGCGTCGCCGCGGCGTATCTGTTTTCGCTGGTGGCCGTGGTGGCGCCGGGACTGTTCCCGATGGGGGAGATGGGACCGCCGGTCTATTTCGAGTCGGCGAGCGTGATCATCGCGCTGGTGTTCGTCGGGCAGGTGCTGGAGCTGCGCGCCCGCGAGGCGACCGGCGCCGCGATCCGGGCGCTGCTCGATCTTGCGCCGAAGACGGCGCACCGGGTGCGCGCCGGCCGCGACGAGGAGGTGCCGCTCAGCGAGGTGCAGGCGGGCGACCTGCTGCGGGTGAAGCCGGGCGAGGCGGTGCCGGTCGACGGGGAGATCAGCGAGGGCGCCTCCGACATCGATGAATCGATGCTGACCGGCGAGCCGGTGCCGCAGTCGCGCGGCGTGGGAGACGCGGTCACCGGCGGCACGCTCAACGGCAGCGGCAGCTTCGTGATGCGCGCGACGGCGGTGGGGGCGGCAACGCGGCTCAGCCAGATCGTGGCGCTGGTCGGCGCGGCGCAGCGCAGCCGCGCACCGATCCAGGCCTTGGCGGATCGCGTCGCCAACTGGTTCGTGCCGCTGGTGGTTTTGATCGCGGTGGTGGCGTTCGTCGCCTGGCTGGCGGTGACCCATGATGTGGCGCAGGCGATGGTGGCGGCGATCTCGGTGCTGATCATCGCCTGTCCGTGTGCGCTGGGCCTCGCGACGCCGATGTCGGTGATGGTGGCGACCGGTCGCGGCGCGCATGCCGGCGTCCTGGTCAAGGATGCGACGGCGCTCGAGACGTTCGCCCGGGTCGACACGCTGGTGGTCGACAAGACCGGGACGCTCACCGAAGGCAAGCCGGTGCTCGGCCAGGTGGTGCCGGACAAGGGCGTGGACGAGGGCTGGGTGCTGGCGGTGGCGGCGGCGCTGGAACGGCATTCGGCGCATCCGCTGGCGCACGCGATCGTCACGGGCGCAACGTCACGGTCGGCGAAGGTGCTGGAGGTCGAAGGCTTCCGCTCCGTCACCGGCAAGGGCGTGGCGGCCACGCTGCGCGGTGCGGTCGTGGGGCTCGGCAACCGGGCACTGATGGATGATCTCGCCGTGCCGGTGAGCGAGGCGTTTGCGAGACTGCTGCAGGAGCACGCCGAGAAAGGGCGCACGGCGATGTACGTGGCCGAGGGCGGCAAGATCATCGGCGTGGTGACGGTGAGCGATCCGGTCAAGGCGGGCGCGAAAGAGGCCATCGCGGCGCTGGCGGCCCAAGGCATTGCGATCGTCATGGCGACGGGCGATGCACGGGCGACAGCCGAGGCGGTCGGGCGGGAGCTGGGGTTGGCCCGGATCGAATCGGGGATGACGCCCGAGGGCAAGCACGATCTCGTTGCCGGCCTGCGCAAGACGGGCAAGGTGGTCGGGTTTGCCGGCGACGGCATCAACGACGCGCCGGCGCTGGCCGCGGCCGATGTCGGCATCGCGATGGGCACGGGGTCCGACGTGGCGATCGAATCGGCGGGTATCACGCTGCTCAAGGGCGACCTCGGCGGCGCAATCCGGGCGCGACGCCTGGCAACCGCGACGTTGCGCAATATCGGGCAAAACCTGTGGTTCGCGTTCGGCTACAACGCCATCGGCATCCCGATCGCGGCGGGCGTGCTCTATCCGCTCACCGGATGGCTGCTGTCGCCAATGATCGCCGCGGCGGCAATGGCACTGAGCTCGGTCAGCGTGATCGGCAATGCGCTGCGGCTGAACAGGGTGAAACTGTAGACCTCACCGCTTGTCCGGTGCCTGTCGCCACCCCCTCCGGTGCTTCGCGCCACCTCCCCCGCGCCACAGGGCGCAGGGGAGGAGATGGCGGCCGATTGACCACTAACATGTTAGTGGCGTAGAGCGGTCGCAACCACCCGGAGGCTTACATGTCCGCTCTCGATCGCGCGCTCACCATCGAGGAACTGAAGACGCTGGCGCGGCGGCGCGTGCCCAAGCAGTTCTTCGATTATGTCGACAGCGGCGCCTATACCGAGCAGACCTACAATTCGAACGAGGCGGACTTCAAAAAGATCACCTTCCGGCAGCGGGTGGCGGTCAATCTCGAGAACCGCAACCTGAGCTCGACGATCCTCGGACAGCCGGTCAGCCTGCCGCTCGCCATCGCGCCGGTTGGCTCGACCGGCATGACCGACGCCGACGGAGAGATCAAGGCGGCCCGGGCCGCCGAAAAATTCGGCATTCCGTTCACGCTTTCGACCATGGCGATCTGCTCGATCGAGGACGTCGCCGAGAACACCAGCAAGCCGTTCTGGTTCCAGCTCTACGTGATGAAGGACCGGGCCTATATCGAGCGGCTGATCGATCGCGCCAAGGCGGCGAAGTGCTCGACGCTGGTGCTGACGATGGACCTGCAGATCCTCGGGCAGCGCCACAAGGATTTGCGGAACGGGCTGAGCGCGCCGCCGAAGTTCACGCCGCGCTTCATTGCCGAGATGGCGATCAAACCCGGCTGGGCCCTGCGCATGCTTGGGACCAAACGCCATACTTTCCGCAACATCGCCGGGCACGTGACCGATGCCGGCAACCTGGCGTCGCTCACCAACTGGACCAGAACGCAGTTCGACCTGACGCTCAACTGGAAAGACATCGCCTGGATCAAGAAGCGGTTCGGCGGACCGGTGATCGTCAAGGGCGTGCTCGACCGGGAGGATGCGCAGCTCGCGATCGACAATGGCGCGGACGGGATTGTCGTCTCCAACCACGGCGGACGGCAACTCGACGGCGCGCCCTCGACCATCCGCGTGCTGCCCGAGATCGTCGATGCGGTGGGACACAAGACCGAGGTGCTGATGGATGGCGGCATCCGCTCGGGGCAGGACCTGCTGAAGGCGCTGGCGCTCGGCGCCAAGGGCTGTCTCATCGGCCGCATCATGGCGTACGGGCTGGGCGCCGGCGGCGAAGCGGGCGTGCTCAGGGCGCTCGAGATCGTGCGCAAGGAGACCGATACATCGATGGCGCTGATGGGCGAGCGCGACATTCGCAATATCGGACCGCACAACATCTATTCGAACGATCTCGACCGCCGGCAGGGCTACTAGATGCGGGCGCACGGCTTGCCGAAAGTTCATCCAGGTTGACGTAAGTTAAGTTGGCGATCTCGGAGCCCGTCCCCATCTTCCCGGGACGAATTTCGAGGTTTGCCATGTCAGTTCCGGCCACATCGGGGCAGGATCGCTACGATCACGTCACTATTGTCTTCCACTGGCTCACGGCGGTGCTCGTCATCGTGCTGTTCGGTACGGCCTTCGGCTGGAACTATCTTCCACGCGCCTGGCACTTGCACTCGCTCGAAGGCGTGCACGTCTCGCTCGGCATTGCACTTGCGGCGGTGCTGGTCGGCCGCCTCGCCTGGCGGGCGACCGCGGGACGCAGGCTGCACGCCATCGGCACGTCGCTGACGGCGCCATTGTCCCGGCTGGTGCACGTTTTGCTCTATGCACTTCTCGCGGTGCAGGTCGGGCTCGGCTTCGCGCTGCGGTGGTTCCAGGGCGAAGCCTTGTCGTTCTTCGGGCTCTTCAGCGTGCCGAGCCTGTTCACTCCGGACCGCAGCTTCTCCCACCAGCTCGAGCAGTTGCACAACTATGCGGGCTGGACGCTGATCGTGGTGGTCGCGGGGCATGCGTTTGCAGCGCTGATCCACCGCTACATCCTCAAGGACGACGTGCTCCGGCGCATGCTGCCGACAGCCTGAACCCGGCCCAATGAAAAGCCCCGGAGCGGAGCTCCGGGGCGTCGTCTGAGGCTCATGCCTACAACGCGTTGGCGCGCTGCTGCTGCATCATGAAGGCATCGAAGGGGTAGTCGCCGACCTGGTTCCACAAATAGTAGTCCTTGCGGAACGTCTTGAGCGAGGTCAGAATCTTGCCGAAGGTGGGGCTCTTGGCGCTCATTTCGGTATAGGTGTCTTCCGCAGCCTTCCAGCACGCCGAAAGAATCTCGGCGCTGAACGGACGAAGCTTGGCGCCCTCGGCAACCACCGCCTTGATGGCGCTGGTGTTGACGAAATCGTAGTGCGCCAGCATGTCGAGATTGACCGCCTGCGACGCCGACTTGAGGACCGCCTGGTAGGCGGGCGGCAGCGCGTCGAACTTGGCCTTGTTGAACATGGCGTGCAGGGCCGCCGAGCCTTCCCACCAGCCCGGATAGTAGTAGTAGGGCGCGACCTTCACGAAGCCGAGCTTTTCGTCGTCATACGGGCCGACCCATTCGGCCGCGTCGATCGTGCCCTTCTCCAGCGCCTCGTAGATCTGCCCGCCCGGCTGGCTCTGCGGGATGACGCCGAGCTTCTGCATGATGGCGCCGGCGAAGCCGCCCATGCGGAATTTCAGCCCCTGGAAATCGGCGACGGTGTTGATTTCCTTGCGGAACCAGCCGCCCATCTGCGCGCCGGTGTTACCCGCCGGGAAGGCGGTGATGCCTTGTGCGGCAAAGAATTCGCCGCAGATGTCGTTGCCGCCGCCATAGTAGAACCAGGCGTTCATGGCGCGGGCATTAAGCCCGAACGGCATGGTGGTGGGGAGTTGCCAGGCCGGGTCCTTGCCCCAGTAGTAATAGGAGGCCGTGTGCGCCGCCTCGATCGAGCCCGACATCACCGCATCGGCGATCTGGGCCGGCGGCACGATTTCACCGGCAGCGAACACATCGATGGTGAAGTTGCCGTCGGTTGCGTCCGACACGTATTTGCTGAGGAGCTTGGCAGCTCCATAGAGCGTGTCGAGCGAATTGGGGAACGCCGACGACATGCGCCAGCCTACTTTCGGGTTCGATTGCGCCAATGCCGGCATGGGGAATGCCGCCGTGACGAGCGATCCGGCTCCCGCCGCTGTCGCCGCCCCGAAAAACTGCCGTCGCTTCATGAAATCCTCCCTTAACGACCCGTTGGGCAGGAAACCAAAAGCCCCGCTGCGCCACAAGAAATTTCTGAGGCGGGGGAATAAGATGCCGGCAGGCCTGTTGTATGGGCTGAGCGCGCCGGCCGGTGCGCCTCAATGTCAACGGGAGATCGTCATGAAACTGAGCACCCTGCTCCTCGGCGCGGCCGCCATTGGCCTGCTCTCCACCTCCGTCAGCTTTGCCGATGACTATCTCGGCGGCGCCGTCAAGTCGGCGACCGTCGGCGGCAAGGAAATCCTCACCGATTCCAAGGGCATGACCCTCTACACCTGGGACAAGGATACCGCTGGCACCTCGACCTGCTACGACAAGTGCGCGCAGGCCTGGCCCCCGCTCCTGGTCGATGCCTCGACCGCCGTCTCGGGCGATTTCACCCTCGTCGACCGCAAGGACAGCGACAAGAAGATCGTCGCCTACAAGGGCATGCCGCTCTATCTCTGGGTCAAGGACACCAAGCCCGGCGACACCACCGGCGATGGCGTCGGCGGCACCTGGCATACCGCCGTGGAATAAGGACCGCTCCACCGGAGTCCATCGTGCAGCAGTTCCTGGACGAGATCGAAGCGTGTGTGCCGGCCCTCCGCCGTTACGCGCGGGCGTTGACCCGCAATGCCGACCGCGCCGACGACCTCGTCCAGGATTGCCTCGAGCGGGCGATCCGCAAGCAGGCGCTGTGGAAGCCGACCGGGCCGCTCAAGGCCTGGTTGTTCCGCATCCTGCTCAACCTCTACCGCAACGAGCTGCGCGTCGCCCGGCGGCGCGGCGAGCACGTGGCGGTCGAGACGCTCCTGGTCGAGCCGTCGGTCGCGCCGGCCCAACCTGGGCGCATGGCGCTCGCCGAGATCGCCCGGGCGATCGAGACCCTCGCGGCCGAGCAGCGCGAAGCGCTGCTGCTCGTCGTGCTGGAGGGCATGAGTTACTCGGATGCCGCGGACGTGCTCGGCATTCCGATGGGAACATTGATGTCGCGCCTTGGGCGCGCCCGGGCCGCGCTGCGTGTCGCGACCGGTGCCGCCGAGGCGCCCAGACTGAGGACTGTGAAATGACCGCGCGGGCCTTCGAGGTCACCACCGACGTGTTGCACGCCTATGCCGATGGGCAGCTGGCCGCGCATGAACGTGCGGCGGTCGAGGCGTATCTGGCCGGCCATGCCGACGCGGCCGAAATCGTCGCGCAGTGGCAGCAGCAGAACGACGCGATCACGACGCTGTTTGCCCCGGTGCTCGGCGAGGCCGTGCCGGATCGCCTGAGCCCGGCGCGGGTGGCGGCCAATGTGGGGCGCGATCGCATGCGCCTGCTGCGCGGCATCGCCGCGAGCCTGGTGCTGATCGCCGCGGCCGGCAGCCTCGGCTGGTATATGCGCGGCGTCACCTGGACCGAAGAGCCGGTCAGCGAGGCGCTGATCGACAATGCCGTCACGGCGCACGGCCTCTATGTGCAGGAAAAGACGCATGCGGTGGAGGTAGCGGCCAGCACCCCGAACCTGATGCGCTGGTTGTCGAGCCGCATCGAGACGCCGATCGATGCGCCCAGCCTGAGCGATCACGGCTTTACGTTCCTCGGCGGCCGCTTGCTGCCGGGCGAAAGCGGCGAGCATGCGCACGGCCCGGCGGCGCAACTCATGTACCAGAACGCCTCGGCCCAGCGCGTGACGCTCTACATTACCGCGGCGCTGCCGGACAAAAAGCAGGTCTGGAAGTTCGAGAATCGTGGCGGCGTCGACGCCTACTATTGGGCCGACGCAGACGTGACCTGCACGATCGTTTCGGACCTGCCCGAAAAGGACATCCGCGACCTCGGCAAATCGGTGTTCGAGCAGTTGACCCGCAAGCCGGATTCGACGTGGAATCCGTCGTCCACGGGCTGAGCGCCGGCTCCAGCGTTTCAGTTGAACTTGGGCGGAGCGATATTGAAGGCGGGGGGCGAGCTCAGATCGCCGTTCTGATCCGGCGGCAGCACGATCTGGATCTTGCTGAGGTCCGTCGTGTTGGCGGGCGCGAGGAACGCCGTCACCAGCTGGGGGAAGAAGATCAGGATGACGACCAGCGCCACCTGCAGCAGCAGAAACGGGATCGCGCCCAGATAGATGTCGCGCGTGCGAACCTCGCGTGGCGTGATGCCCCGCAGATAGAACAGCGCAAAGCCGAACGGCGGATGCATGAAGCTGGTTTGCAGCGTCGAGCAGATCATGATGCCGAACCAGATCATGTCGATGCCGAGCGCCGTTGCCGCGGGCGAGAGCAGGGGAATGATGATGAAGGCGATCTCGAAGAAATCGAGGAAGAATGCCATCACGAAGATGAAGACCATGGTGAAGGCGAGGAAGCCGACCTGACCACCCGGCAGCGAGACGAGCAGGCTTTCGATCCAGTGACTGCCGCCGACGCCCTGGAAAACGAGCGAGAAGACCCGGCTGCCCAGCAGGATGAAAATCACCATCGAGGTGAGACGCATGGTGGCGACCATGCCCTCCCACAGCATCGGCCAGTTCAACCGGCGATTGAACGCCGCAAGGATCAGTGCGCCGACGACGCCCATGGCGCCGGCCTCGGTCGGCGTGACGAGGCCGAGGAAGATGGTGCCGAGCACGATGAAGATCAGGGCAAGGGACGGCACCATGCCGCGGATGAGCTTGCGCACCAGCGCCCAGCCGCGGATGGTCCGGGCCTCCGGCGGCAGCGCAGGAAGCTGCCTGGGCCGGATGATCGAGAGCACCAGGACCCAGGCGGCGAACAGCAGGACCTGCACGATCGAGGCGCCGGTGGCGCCAACATACATGGCGCCGGCGGACTGGCCGAGTTGCGAGGCGAGGACGATCAGGACCAGTGACGGCGGGATCAGCTGCGCGATGGTGCCGGAGGCGGCGATGACGCCGGTGGCGTGCCGGACGTTATAGCCATAGCGCATCATGACGGGCAGCGAGATGAGGCCCATCGAGATCACCGACGCGGCGACCGTCCCGGTGATGGCACCCATGATGGCGCCGACGAAGATCACAGCGTAGCTGAGGCCGCCGCGCACCCGGCCGAAAAGCTGGCCAAAGCCTTCGAGCAGGTCTTCCGCCAGACCGCTCTTTTCGAGGATGACGCCCATCAGCGTGAAGAACGGCACAGCCAACAGAAGGTCGTTCGAGAGCACGCCATAGAGCTGGTAAGCGAGATTGCCCAGAAACTCGGGCTCGATCAGGTGGAACTGCAGCGCGGCAATGCCGAAGAAGAGCCCAACGGCGCTCAGCGAGAAGGCCGCCGGATAGCCGATCAGCATGAACACGATGAGCCCGCCGAACATCAGAGGCGCCATGTTGGTGCGGATGAAATCGATCACTGCACAGGCTTCTCGTAGGCGAACTCACGCACGTAGTCGGTGGTCAGCGCGAGGATGCACTTGATGATCTCGGCCACGCCCTGCAGCAGCAGGATGAAGAAGCCGACAGGGAGCATGAGCTTGGCCGGCCACTGCGGCAGGCCACCGGCGTCGGCCGAGGCCTCCTGGGTGATGAGCGAGGTCCACGCCCAGTCCCAGGTGAAATAAATCAGCAACACGCAGAGCGGCAGCAGGAAGAACAGGCCGCCCAGCAGGTCGATCCAGGTCCGCGTCCGCTCGCTGACGGCGCCATACAGCAGATCCACCCGAACATGGGCGTTGATCTTCAGCGTCCAGGCGCCGCCGAGCATGACGATGGCGGCGAACATGTACCAGCTGGTGTCGCCGAGCGCGTTCGAATTGTTGGAGTAGAGCGAGTAGAGCCAGCCGAAGACGCCCCAGCCGGTGTGCGCCTCGAGCCAGAGCATGCCGCCGCTCGAGTAGCGGATCACGGCGTTCACGGCGCTGAGCAGGGTGCAGAACAGCACCAGCCAGATCGAGATCAGGCCGAAGATGCGGCTGAACTCATCGATGGCGCGCAGGACGCGCAGGATCCAGGCGGGCGGATGATGCAAACGACAAAAGCTCCCCCGTCGCCGTTAGCGTGCCGGGGCACGGCGGTCAACTGAACGGGAGCCGGAGGTGGTTCTTGCACCTTGTGGGTGTTGGAGATCGCGGCTCAGCCGTTCTCCAGCCACTTCACCTGCTCGGGGGTGAGCTGGATGGTCAGCGCCTTGAGGCTGTCGTCGAGCTCGACGAGGCGGCGCGGGCCGATCAGCGGCACCGAGGGGAACGGCTGCGCCAGCACGTAGGCGAGGGCAATGTGGATCGGGCTGACCTTGAGCTTCTGCGCGAGCTCGATGGCGCGGTCGCGGCGGGCGAAATTGGTCTCGGAGTACCAGGTGTTGACGAGCTCGGCATTGTCGCGCTTGTCGCGGCCGGCGCGATCGGTGAAGAAGCCGCGGCCCTGGCTCGACCACGAGAAGTTCGGGATCTGGTGCTGCGTGAGCCACGCCTTGTAGGAGGGATCGGAAGCGGCGATGCAGCCGGCCCAGATCGGGTTGATCATTTCCGCCAGGGCGAAATTGTTGCTGAGCGCGCCCGGCGCCTGCTTGCCAGTGCGCCTGGCATAGTCGATCGCCTCCTGCATGCGGGCCTGGGTCCAGTTGGAGCCGCCGAAAATGCCGCGGATGCGGCCTTTCTTCACCTCGGCATCCATCGCATCGACGAATTCGCCGACCGGCACGTCGAGGTTGTCGCGGTGCATGAAGTAGATGTCGACATAGTCGGTCTGCATCCGGTCGAGCGAGACGTCGAGCTGCTTGCCGATGACATCGGGGTAGCAGAGCGGGGTGTGGGCGCCCTTGCCGATCAGCACCACCTCCTCGCGGACGCCGCGATTCCTGTGCCACTCGCCGAAGAGCTTTTCGGTGGCGCCGGCGCCGTAGACGAAGCCGGTGTCGAAGAGATTGCCGCCGGCTTCGAAGAAGGCATCGAGCAGGATCGAGACCGAGGCGAAGCTGCGGAAATCCTCAAAGCCGGTGGCGAGCACGGACGCCTGCTTCTCGAGCCCGGGCAGGGTGCGCTTGGGGATGCGGGTGCCGCCGCGCTTGAGCAGCCGGCCGCTCAAGGTGTTGACGCGGCGTGAGGATTTTTCGATGTCGAATTCGATGCCGGCGCCGGCGCGCCAGGCATCGAGCGCGCGGGCATTGCCGAGGCTGTCGGCCCAGGTCATGCCCGGAGCCGCGAGCTCCTGCCGGCCGGCGAAGATCGCCTCGGCGGCGCCGTCGGCCTCGAACGAATAGAGATGCGGCAGGCCTTTGCCGGTCTCGATGCTATCGACTTCGCCGTTGGACCGGATGACGCGGATTTCACCCGGGCCGCCGGCGCGGTTGCCGCCGGCGAACCAGAAGTCCCTGACCTCGATGCGGCCGGTAGCGCCCATGATGCGCAACACGTTTTCGAGCTGCACAAAGACGGCACAACTCACCTGCGCGAGGATGCCGTTGTCGAATTCGAGCACGGCGGCGGCCCATTCGTCGGTGCGCTGCTGGCCGAGATGGGCCGTGCCGACGACCTTGACCGGATCGAGGAACGGCTTGCCTGCGGCCGCGCCGGCAAGAAAGCGCGACATCGAGACGGGGTAGCCGCCGACATCGAGGATGCCACCGCCCGCGAGGTCATTGGCGAAGAGGCGATGCTCGGGCCTGAAGGCCGGCATCTGGAAGCCGAAGCTCGACTGGATCATGCGCACCTCGCCGACGGCGCCGGATGCGACGAGCTCGCCGAGCTTTCTGGTCAGCGGGTGCAGCCGGTACATGAAGGCCTCGCCGGCAAAGGTGCCGGCCTTGCGATGCGCCTCGAATACCGCGTCGGCCTCGAAGGCGCTGAGCGCGATCGGCTTTTCGACCAGCACGTGCTTACCGGCTTCGGCCGCCTTGATGGCCCACTCGGCGTGGCCGGGATGGGGCGTCGCGATATAGACCGCGTCGACCTCGGGGTCCTTCAGAATCGCATCGTAGCCGGCGTGGATGCGGGCGCCGGGGAACTGGTCGGCGAGGCCGGGCTTGTTGGGATCGCGCGTGGCGATGGCGACGAGCTGGCCGTGGCGCGAGTCCTTGACGCCGTCGCGGAAGTCGCGGGCGATGGCGCCGGGCCCGATGATGCCCCAGCGCAGTTTCCGGTCGGTGGTCATGTGATGCTCCTCACGCGCGGTTCAGGTGCCCGCGTCCTTGCTTGGGCGACAGTGTTAGCCGAGGCCGGGGCGACTCGCAATATTCAGTAAATATTTACCGAGGACAGGCGGCGGTACGGCAGCGGCGTCTGGCATCGGCCCGTGCGGCATTGTAACGAGGGGCAGTTTCCGGAGGGGCGCTCATGTTCGTTGTCGGCGGCGAAAGCCTGATCGATCTCATCAGCAAGCCGGTGGCGGCGGACGGTACACGCGAGCTCGTGGCCAAGGCCGGCGGCTCGCCGATGAACTGCGCCATCGCGCTCAGCAAGCTCGGCAACGAGGCGGGCTTCCTGTGCCCGATCAGCACCGACACGTTCGGCGATTTCATCCTGCAGCCCCTCAACGCGGCGGGGGTGAAACAACTCATTGCGCAGCGGGTGCGCGAGCCATCGACACTCGCGGTCGTGACCGACGACGGCAAGGGCAACCCGCGCTATGCGTTCTATCGCGAAGCCGACCGGGCGTTCACGCGCGAGGGACTGATCGCGGCGCTGCCGCAAACCATCGAGCTGTTCCAGATCGGCGGTTTCTGCACCATCGAGCCGAGCGACATGACGGTGTGGCTGGAGGTGGCGCAGGAGGCGAAGCGCCGTGGCGCGACGATTTCGTCGGACCCCAACCTGAGGCCGTCGCTGATCTCGGACATGGAGGCCTATCGCCAGCGCGTGCTCGCCTCGCTCGATCTCGTCAGCCTGGTGAAGGTGTCGGAGGAAGATCTCGCCTATCTCGATGCGGACATGAGCATCGAACAGCACGCGGCGGCAATTCTTGCCAAGCCGAACTGCAGGCTGCTGGTGGTGACGCTCGGGGCCGAGGGCTCGCTGGCGTTTACGCGAGCGGCGAAAGTTCGCTCGCCGATCTATCCGGCGGCGCCGGGCGGCGACAATGTCGGGGCCGGCGATACGCTGATGGCCGGCATCATCACCTGGCTCAAGGATCACGATGCGCTGCACCCGGACCGCATGGGCGCGCTGAGCGAAGACCAGCTCAAGCAGATGCTGTGGTTCGGCGCGGTGGCGGCCGGCATCAACTGCAGCCGCGTGGGCGCCAATCCGCCGACGCGGGCCGAGGTGGACAGGGTCTTGCAGGCGTAACGCGATCTCTGATTTCCCTCCCCCGCTGGGGAGGGCGGCGTGCTCAGCGAGCGCAGCGAGCCTGGCAAAGCCGGGCGGGGGGATGCGCAACTGCTCGGTGTTTGTCGGGGGCACCCCCACCCAGCTGCGCCAGGCCTTCGGCCAAGCTTCGCTACCCTCCCCACGCGGGGGAAGGAAACCGGAGCCGGTGCGAGCCACGGGCATTATTCCCCGATCACCAAAATATTGTTCTGTTGCGAGGCGCAAACGCCTCTGCTTTCCTGCACGCATGCGGATCGTGGCCATCTTCATCGGGGTGATCGTCGTCGTTGCGGCGGCGGCCGGCATCTTCATGCTGACGCCGGTGCGCGGCACGCCGCGCGACACGACGCTGGTCGGCGATGCCACGCGCGGCGCGTATCTCATCCGGCTGGGCGGGTGCGTGACCTGCCACACCGATTCCAAGACCAAGGATGCGCTGCTCGCGGGCGCGCAGACCGCAGGACTCAAGACGCCATTCGGGGTCTTCTATCCGCCCAACATCACCTCGTCGAAGACCGACGGCATCGGCGGCTGGAGCGAGGCGCAGTTCGCCGCGGCGCTGAGCGATGGCGAGGGGCCGCAGGGGCACCTCTATCCGGCCTTCCCCTATGACAGCTACACGCTGATGAGCGACCAGGAGGTTGCCGATCTCTATGCGGCGCTGCTGGCGACCAAGCCCATCGATACGCCGAGCAAGCCGCACGAGGTGAGCTTCCCGTTCAACCAGCGCTGGCTGCTTTCGGGCTGGAAGCACCTGTTCTTCCACCCGGGGCGCTACGCGCCCGATCCGTCGAAGCCGGACCTATGGAACCGCGGCCGCTACATCGTGCTCGGGCCGGGGCATTGCGTCACCTGCCACAGCCCGCGCAATGCGTTGGGCGGCATCGATCCGGGCACGCAGCTGACGGGTAATCCCGACAAGAGCGGACCGGGCGGACGGGCGCCGCCGCTCACGGCCCAGAGCCTTGCAAAGCACGGCTTCGATGCGGACAGCCTGGCGCAGACGCTCACCGACGCTTTCACGCCCAGCGGCGACAGCCTGGGCGGCGCCATGGGCGAAGTGGTCGAGGACGAAACCTCGCAATGGACCGACGACGACCGCAAGGCGGTGGCAACTTATCTTATGAGTGGGAGCTAGCCACCGGCCTTCACCCTCCCCTTGCGGGGAGGTAGCGCAGCTTCGGAGCAAGCGACGTAGCGGAGCTGGGGAGGGGGGAGGCAGCCCCGATGCCGACTGCGTCCCCCCCTCCGGCTCGATTGCGGACTTAGCAAAGGCTAAGTCCTATCTCGCTTCCTCCCCCGCAAGGGGGGAGGTGACCCGACTGCCGACATCACTGTTGGCTCTTGCTCCTTGCGGCCGAACCTCTTACCTCAGCCTCAAAAGAGGAGCCCACGATGCCGCAAGATGCTGCTGCGCTTCGCGCCACACTTTCGCTGGCGCCGGTCATTCCGGTGATCATCCTCAACGAGGTTGCGAAGGCGCGGCCGCTGGCCGAGGCGCTGGTTGCGGGTGGATTGCCGGTGCTCGAGGTGACGCTGCGCACCGCACATGCGCTGCAAGTGATCGAGGAGATGGCCAAGGTCGAGGGCGCCGTGGTCGGCTCGGGTACGGTGCGCACGCCGCTGCAGATGGGCCATTCGGTCGATGCCGGAGCGCGCTTCATGGTATCGCCGGGGGCGAGCCCGCGGCTGCTGCAGGCGGCGGACGATTTCAGCATTCCGCTGCTGCCGGGCATCGGCACGCCGACGGAAGCGATGACGGCGAGCGAGCACGGCTACAATTTCCTCAAATTCTTTCCGGCCGAGGCGCTCGGCGGCGCACCGGTGCTGAAGGCGTTCGCCTCGCCGCTCTCGGACATCACCTTCTGCCCGACCGGCGGCATCGACCTCAACAAGGCCAAGACCTACCTGGCGCTGCCCAACGTGATCTGCGTGGGCGGCAGCTGGATCATGCCCGCCGACGCGATCGAGGCGGGCGACTGGAAACGCATCGAGGGCCTCGCCCGCGAAGCGTCGGCGCTGAAGAAGGGCTGATGCGAAAGCCGGTCGCCGCACCGGGCCTCACCCACCTGCGCGTCACGCTGAGCGATACGTTCTATATCGGTCCCGGCCGCGCCGACCTGCTCGAGGGGATCGCCGACACCGGCTCGATCGCGGCGGCCGGCAAGCGCATGGGGATGAGCTACAAGCGCGCCTGGAGCCTGGTGCAGGCGCTCAACGAGGGCTGGGGCACACCGCTCGTCGAGACGTCGCGCGGCGGCGCCGGACAGGGCGGCGCGACGCTGACCTCTGATGGCGAGTTCGTGCTGTTGCGCTATCGCGCCATGCAGGCAGCGACGCGCGCCGCGATCGCGCCGGATGTCACGGCGCTGGGTAAGCGCCGGGATATGTCCAAGAGGAAATAACGCTTGCCCCGCCGGGGTGCGTTTGCGAGAACGCGATATGGTTTCCTGGACATATCGCGCTCTTATCGTCCTCGTGCTGGCCGCCGCTGCCTCGTTGGAGGTGGCGCCGGCCTGTGCGGGTACGGTCAACGCGGCGGTGGCCGCCAACTTCACACAGGTTGCGACCGCGCTGGCGGGGAGGTTCGAGGCCAGCACCGGCAACGACGTGACGCTCAGCTTCGGCTCGACGGGCGCGCTCTATACGCAGATCACGCAGGGAGCGCCGTTCGACGTGTTCCTTTCCGCCGACGACAAACGGACGAAGATGGCGATCAAGGACGGGCTCGGCGTGGACGGCACCGACTTCACCTATGCGGTGGGCAAGCTCGTGCTCTATGCGCCGACGCTCGATGTGACCGACGGCGCCGCCGTGCTCAAGGGAAATGCGTTCGAGCACATCTCGATCGCCGATCCCAAAGCGGCACCCTACGGCGCGGCGGCGATGGCGGTGCTCGACGCACTCGGGCTGACCGATGCGGTGAAGCCCAGGATCGTTACGGCCGAAAACATCACGCAGGCGCTGCAGTTCGTCGACAGCGGCAATGCGGAGGTCGGTTTCGTGGCGCAGAGCCAGGTGATCGACAAGCCGGCAACGCAGATCTGGTCGCCGCCGCAGGAGGACTATCCGGTGATCGCGCAGGATGCGGTGTTGCTCAAGACAGGAGCTGACAACCAGGCTGCGAAGGATTTTCTCGCCTACCTGCGGTCGGACGAGGCGGTGGCAGTGATCAGGGCGGCGGGGTATGGCATAGAATGACGTTCGGCACCGCATCACTCACAAGGTCATTCCCACGACAGCGGGAAGCCCTGTTTGTCGATGTGTCCGTTTCGAATTGGAGGTTCCCGCTGTCGCGGGAATAACTCCGTGGTGGCGGGCGACATCGCGTCGGCACTCGTTCTCACCCTGGCGCTCGCGGGGGTGACGACGCTGATCCTGCTGCTCATCGGCACGCCGGTCGCGTGGTGGCTGGCGCGGACGCGGGTGCGCTGGCGCGAGCCGGTCGCGGCGCTGGTGGCAATGCCCCTGGTGCTGCCGCCGACGGTGATCGGTTTCTACCTGCTGATCGCACTCGGGCCGAACGGGCCGGGCGGGGCGCTGGCGAGCCTGTGGGGCGGACGAACTCTCGCCTTTTCGTTCGGCGGACTGGTGCTGGGGTCGATCCTTTATTCGCTGCCGTTCATGGTGCAGCCGCTCCGCGTGGCGTTCGAGGGGATCGAGCATGAGACGCTGGAGGCGGCGGCGACGCTTGGCGCGAGCCCCCTGCAGAGTTTCTTTCGCGTCGCGGTGCCTGGGGCGGCGAGCGGCTTTTTCACCGGGCTGATCCTCACCTTCGCGCATACAGTCGGCGAGTTCGGCGTGGTGCTGATGATCGGCGGCAACATTCCCGGCCAGACCAAGGTCCTGTCGATCAGCATCTACGACTTCGTCGAGCAGGGCGAGTGGGTGAGCGCGCACTGGCTGTCGGTCGCGATGGTGCTGTTCGCTTTCGTGGTGGTGACGGCCACGATGCTGCTCGACCGCAGGTTCGGACGGCTGACCGGCTGAAGCCGTTGTCCGATTCCGAACAATCGCTTATCACTGTTTACATGTCTCAGGATCTCGCGCGGATTCGCGCTTTCGTGCAGGTGTTCGACGCGGGCGGGTTTTCCGCGGCGGCGCGGCAGCATGGACGGTCGAAGGCGTTGCTCAGCAAGTACGTGACCGATCTCGAGGACTATCTCGGCGTGCGGCTGATGAACCGCACGACGCGCAAGCTCAGCCTGACCGAGGCGGGCGAGGCGTATTACCGCGAGGCGAGCCAGCTGCTGCAGCAGCTCGACGACCTCGATGCGTCGATCCTCGACCAGACGGCGGCGCCGCGCGGGCTGCTCAGGGTGTCGGCGGCGCGGAATTTCGGCGAGATGATCCTCGCCCCGGCGATCTTTGCGTTCCTGGCAGACCATCCCGACGTGACGCTCGACCTCAGGCTCGAGGACCGGTTCGTCGACCTCGTGGACGAGGGGATCGACGTGGCACTGCGCATCTCGGCGGCGCAGGATTCCTCGCTGATCGCGCGCAAGATCGCCGACATGCGGCACGGGGTGTTCGGCTCGCCTGAATATTTCCTGGCGCACCAGGCGCCGAAAGCGCCGGAGGATCTGCGCAACCACAAGTGTATCGTGGATACGAACCTGCAGGGGCAGGCCAACTGGCGCTTCGTCGAAAACGGGCAGACGGTGTCGGTGCACGTCAACGGGCCGGTGCGGGTCAACTCGCCGCTCAGCGCGCGTGACGCGGCGTTGGCCGGCCTTGGGCTCGCCTTACTGCCCGGCTACCTCGCCGAACCGATGATCGATTCGGGCCGGCTGGTACGGGTGCTGGAGGGCTACATTCCCACGGGCTCGTCGCTGCAGGCCGTGTATCCGCATCGGCGGCACCTCGCCGGCAAGGTACGGGCGCTGATCGATCATCTGGTGGACTGGTTCGCCGTCCATCCGTTTTGAAATGATGCTCCAGTTGCGACCTGGAGCCGGGGCAGGGGTGGATATGCGCCGCGTCGTGGTCGTGCTGGTCGGGCTGCTCGCAGCTCTCGTCGCTTCTCCTGCCTTCGCGCATCCGCACATCTTCATCGACGCCAAGACGGCCATCACCTTCGACGATGCGGGCGAGGTCGTGTCGATCCACAATACCTGGACGTTCGATGCGGCCTATTCGGCCTGGTCAATCCAGGGGCTCGATACCAACAACGACGGTAAATATTCCAGGGCGGAGCTGCAGCCGCTCGCCGACGACAACATGAACGGGCTCGCCGATTACGAGTATTACACGTTCGCCGGCGAGGGCAGCGATCCGAACCTCAAATTCGGCCATGGCAGCAACCCGACGCTGGACTACGACGGCAAGCAGACGACGCTGAGCTTCGACGTGGCACTGGCCAAGCCCTATGCGATCCGCAAGTCGCTGGAGCTGTCGATCGACGATCCCGAATACTACGTCGCCATCACCTTCGGCAGTCCGAGCGACGTGCAGCTCATCAATGCGCCGAAGAACTGCTCGATCGCGATGCAGAAGGCCAAGGAAATGCCGCCGGCGCTGGCCGACGCGCTTTATGCGCTGCCGCCGGACGTGACCAAGCTGCCGCCCGAGCTCGCCAATGCGATGCGCGGCATGCAGGGCGAGATCCTAATCAACTGCCCCGGCGGCAGCCTCAAGGACAAGTCGGCCATGGCGGCGCTGCCGCCGACGGCAGCCGCGACGCCGGCCAACGCGCTCGATGCGGTCACGGCCATGGCCAACGGGCAGCCGACGGGCGATGCGACCGACCCCAACACGATGATCCCCGAGGGCAATGTCGCCGCCGGCCCGGCGTCCGATACCGAGGCCTCGGCGTCGTCGCCGCCACCGCGGCAGGCGCTGACGGTGCCGATGTTCACCGGCAACATCCCGTTCGGCGCGGCGCCCAACGAGCCGGGGCTCAACCTGCCGCGCACCGGCGTGCTCGGCTGGATCATGCAGATGCAGGTGGATTTCTACCTGGCGCTCGAACACGCGATGGCGTCGCTGCACCAGAGCTGGACGGCGTTCTGGCTGCTGGGCGGGCTGAGCTTCCTCTACGGCATCTTCCACGCGGCAGGCCCCGGGCACGGCAAGGTGGTGATCTCGTCCTACGTGCTCGCCAACGAAGAGCAGGTGCGGCGCGGGGTGTTCCTGAGCTTTCTGAGCGCGATGCTGCAATCGGCGGTGGCGATCGCTTTCGTGCTGGTGGCGGCGTCGGTGCTGGGCATGACGGCGATGGCGATGAGCGACGCCGCCAACTGGATCGGCATCGTGTCCTATGCCGGCATCGCGCTGCTCGGCGTGTGGCTGCTGCTGCGCAAGCTGTTCGGCTGGGGCCACAACCACAAGCACGACCGGCATGAGCATGGGCATGCCGAGGACAAGGGCAACCGGATGCAGGCGCTGGCGCGCCAGCACATGGGCGCGCCGGCGCATGCGCTGGCGGCCGGCGGGCCACAGCTCACTTCATTCCGGGTGGCCGCCGCCGGGCCGGATGCCTTCGGCCGGCTGCCCGGCGATGCGCATTACGGCCATAACCATGGCGACGAGGACGAACACGAGCACGAACACGGCCACGCGCATGTGGTGACGCCGGACCAGCTCGGCGGCGGCTGGCGCGAGCAGCTGAGCGTGGTGCTGGCGGTGGGCCTCAGGCCGTGCTCGGGAGCGCTGATCGTGCTCGCCTTCGCGCTGAGCCAGGGGGTGCTGCTGGCCGGCATCATCGCCGTGCTGATGATGGGTGTGGGCACCGCGATCACCACCGGCACCCTGGCGACGCTGGCGGTCGGCTTCAAGGGGCTGGCGCGCGGTCTCGCCGGCGCCGACAACCGAATCACGCAGGCGATCCTGTGGTGGGCCGAGGTGCTCGCCGCCTGTGCGGTGATCGTGCTGGGCGTGCTGCTGGTGCTGGCGAGCCTCTAGGCCGCTTCCGCCGATCGCGCCGGCGGCTGCATCTCTTCGTCCCTGGCGCGGACGAGCTCGCGGATCAGCCATGCGGCGATGAGCTTACGGCGGTCGGTGATGGTCCTCACCTCGAGGTCATCGGCCAGCCGCCAGGAATAGGCCTCGGCATCCTCGTAGGTCAGCCGCTCGTGCGGCGGCAGCTGGTACCAACGGCGGATCGCTTCGCGCTCAGCCTCGTCCTTGCTCAGTCGCATCCGGCCCTCCCGCAGCCCAGGAACGTCGCCGCGACAGAATCCGCCGGTATGGCTAACGAGAAATTAACGGCCGGCCTCAGCCGCCGCCGGAGCGCTTGTTGGCGCCCTTGAGGACCGGCTTCAGCCGGGTCTCGTCATCATCGGGGATCAGGTCGTCGGTGGCGTCGTCGGGGCTGCGCTGCCGCCTGCGCAGCTTATTCTCGATCTCGGCCTTGGGCTGGCCATCGCCGGCGACCAGCGCCGCGGCGTTCTGCGGCGCGACGCTGAAATTTTCGGCGAGGAACGTGCCGTCCTCGACCTGCTTGTCGATACTGGTCTTAGTCATTGCCGCCTCCTTGATGTTTCACAACCAAAGACTCCGGCAGAAGGTTTCCCCATGGGGGCAGTCCGGCCAGCTCATGAGTGAGCCAGCCGAAGATGATCTTGCGGGCATTGCCCATGGTGTGGAAACCCAACTCGTCGGCGAGCGCCGCGGCGAAAATTTCCGCCTGTTCAGTGGTCTGTCGTTCCTGGGCGGGCAGTGCCCGCCAGCGGCGAAGAGTCTCTTCGCGCGCTTCGTCCTTGCTGAGCTTGTTCAACGTTATCTCGTTTCTGAACCCCAGCACGGAATCTGCCACCCGGAGATAAGTTCCCTGCATCGAGCTACTTGCAAACCGTTCGCAACTCCGCATATTGTTGCGAATGATTTGCAATCGCAGCATTGCCTGCGCTACATAAGCCGACCGCTGATGACGACGGACACGATGGACGCCACTCCCACCCGACGCCCAGGCTGGCTACGCGAAAGCCAGCGCCCGCCGCTCGTCGAGGTCTTTCGCAGCGTCCGCCTCGATCCAGGGGCGCCGGCGTGGCGGCGGTTCCTGACCTTCGTGGGGCCGGGATATCTGGTCGCCGTCGGCTATATGGATCCGGGCAACTGGGCGACGTCGCTCGCCGGCGGCAGCCGCTTCGGCTACGCGCTGCTGTTCGTGGCGCTGCTGAGCAACATCATGGCGATCATCCTGCAGTCGCTGTGCGCGCGGCTCGCCATCGGCAGCGGCAAGGACCTGGCGCAGGCGACGCGCGACGCGTTCCCGCACTGGATCGCGTGGCCGCTGTGGGCGCTGGCCGAGATCGCCATCATCGCCACCGACCTCGCCGAGGTGATCGGCACCGCGATTGGCCTGCAGCTGATCTTCGGCGTGCCGCTCGAGATCGGCATCCTGATCACGACACTCGATGTGTTCCTGATCCTGTTCCTGCAGTCCAAGGGCTTCCGCTGGATCGAGGCGTTCATCGTGACGCTGCTGGGCGTGATCGCGCTGTGCTTCGTGGTGCAGATCGTGCTCGCCAATCCGGACTGGGGCGGCGTGGTCCGCGGCTTCATTCCGACGACCGAGCTCGTGCGCGATCCCAACATGCTCTATCTCGCGCTCGGCATCATCGGCGCCACGGTGATGCCGCACAACCTCTACCTGCACTCGGGCATCGTGCAGACGCGGGCCTACGGCGACAGCCTCGGGGAAAAGCGCGAGGCGCTGACCTTTTCGGTATGGGACTCGGTATTCGCACTGAGTTTTGCGCTGTTGATCAACGCGTCGCTACTGGTGCTCGCGGCCGCGGTGTTCTACCCGCGCGGGGAGGTGGTGACCGACATCGCGCGGGCCTCGCACCTCCTGACCCCGCTGCTCGGCTCGAGTCTCGCGCCGATCCTGTTCGGCGTGGCGTTGATCGCCTGCGGCCTCAACTCCACCGTCACCGCGACGATGGCCGGGCAGATCGTGATGGAAGGCTTCATCCAGTTCCGCATGTCGGCATGGACGCGGCGGCTGGTGACGCGCGGTGTCGCCATCGTGCCGGCGCTGGTCGCGGTGTATTTCTTCGGCGCGGCGCAGGCGGGCAAGCTGCTGGTCTTCAGCCAGGTGGTCCTCAGCTTCCAACTGCCGTTCGCGGTGGTGCCACTGGTGCTGTTCACCGCGAGCCGACGCAAGCTCGGCGCGCTCGCAGCGCCGCGCTGGCTGACGGGGCTCGCCGCGGTTGTGGCCGTGGTGATCGTCGGGCTCAATATGAAGCTGATCTGGGATTTCTTCTCCGGATCACTGGGTTAGGCGCGGCATTCGGCCCGGCTTGCGCCTGCGGGCATGCCGGATAAGGTGCGCGCTTCTCAGAACGGTTCCCCACCGCCCATGCTGCCGGCCCGCAAACCTGTCGATCACCCAAACGTCAAAGAGCCCAAGATCGGCGTGCTGCTGCTCAACCTGGGGACGCCGGATTCGCCGGACTACTGGCCGATGCGGCGGTATCTGGGGCAGTTCCTCAGCGACCGGCGGGTGATCGAGGTCAACCCGGCGTTCTGGCAGATCATCCTGCAGGGCATCATTCTCAACACGCGGCCGCAAAAGAGCGGCGCCAACTACCGCAAGATCTGGGACACGGCGGCCGGCGACAGCCCGCTGCGGGTCATCACCAGGCGGCAGACGGAGAAGCTGCAGGCGCGGCTCGGTGATACCGTGATGGTCGATTTCGCCATGCGCTACGGCAACCCCTCGACCGAGCTCAAGCTCAAGGCGCTGATGGATGCCGGGTGCACACGCATCCTGCTCTGCCCGCTCTATCCGCAATATTCGGCGACGACGACGGCCACGGCCAACGATGCGGCGTTCGACGTGTTGAAGACGATGCGCTGGCAGCCGGCGATCCGCACGCTGCCGCCCTATTTCGAGACGCCCGAATATATCGCGGCTCTCTCGCAGAGCATCGCCGAAGGCGTGGCGGCGCTGCCGTTCAGGCCGGACGTGGTGCTGACGTCGTATCACGGCATGCCGGTCGAATACCTGCTCAAGGGCGACCCGTACTATTGCGACTGCCTCAAGACTACGCGGCTGGTGCGCGAAAAGCTCGGCTGGAGCGAGGACTTCCTTAAAGTGACGTTCCAGAGCCGGTTCGGTTCGGCGGAGTGGCTGCAGCCCTATACCGACAAGACGCTGATGGCGCTCGGTGCGGAAAAGAAGAAGGTCGCGGTGCTGGCGCCGGCCTTTTCGGCCGACTGCATCGAGACGCTGGAAGAGATCGCGATCACTGGCCGCGAGCAGTTCGTGCATGCCGGCGGCGAGCACGAGCACTACGCCTATATCCCGTGCCTCAACGACAGCGACGGCGGCATGGCGATGCTGGAGGCGGTGGTCAGGCGCGAGCTGATGGGGTGGCTTTGACCTGAGGTCGATCTCTCCGCCCGAGCGTTGCGGCCGGAGAGCGCGAATCTCGGCGCTTCACCCCTCACCCGGCTGCGCTAGGCCTTCGGCCAAGCTTCGCTACCCTCTCCCCTGAGGGGCGAGGGGACCCGACGTCTAAGCCGCGCCCACCGTCTTCATCATGGTCTTGGTGATCGCCTGCTTCAGCTTGAAATAGTCCGGCCAGGGGTCGGGCGCCCGGGCGCGGGCGGCGGCTTCGGCGGGGCCGAAGATGTTGGCGCCGGCGATCCCGTCGAGCTCGTCCCAGCTCAGCGGCACGGCGCAGGTGGCGCCGGTCTTGGCGCGGGTTGAGAACGGGCAGACGGCCGTCGCCCCGCGCTCGTTGCGCAGGTAGTCGACGAACATGCGGCCCTTGCGGTTGACCTTGCGGATGTTGGCAGTGAAGCGGTCGGGCTCGTCGGCGGCGAGCTTTTCCGCGAAGGCATGGCAGAAGGCCTTCACCTGCGGCCATTCGAGTGTCGGCCGGAGCGGCGCGATGACGTGAATGCCCTTGCCGCCGGTCACCATTGGATAGGTCTTGAGGCCGAGCTCGGCGAGCTTGTCGCGGATGTCGGCGGCGGCCTGCCTGGTCACGCCGAAGTCGAGGCCTTCATCGGGATCGATGTCGAAGATGATGCGGTCGGGCTGTTCGAGCCTGTCGATATGGCTGCCCCAGATATGGAGCTCGAGCACATTCATCTGCACGTTGGCGGCGAGGCCGGCTTCGTCGTCGATGTAGAGGTAGATGTCGGTCGGGCCCGTGGTCTCGGTGATCTGCACCTTCTTGAAGGCATCCGGGAAGCCGCCGGAATCGTGCTTCTGGAAGAACGGCTTCTTGCTGCCGGTCGGCAGGCGCACGAGCGACAGGGGGCGCCTCGCAATGTGCGGCAGAATGCGCTCGGCCACGGCATCGTAGTAGGCAACGAGCTGCGCCTTGGTAATGCCGGGCTCATACACGACCTTGCCGGGATGCGTGAGGCGAATGCCGAGGCGGTCGGCCACCTCGATCCCCTTCTCGTCGGTGAGCTCGACACGTTCCAAGGCTTTGGCCTTCGTTTTGGATTTCGGCATCGCCTTGGCGGCGGCCGGAGGCGCGGCCGGCTTTTCCAGCTTCACCTCTTTGGCGTTCTTATCCTGCCTGAGCCCCATGAAGGAAGGGTGGCGAAGATAGCCGTCGGGCGTGACCTCGCTGAAGGCGACCTCGCCGACCAGCGTCGGCTCGATCCAGTTGGCGCGGCGCGAGATGTCACGCGGCGCGTCGGCGAAAGGCGAGGTCTTGCGGGCGCGCTCGTCCATCGCCTGCTGCAGCTCGGCGGAATTGCGGGCGTTGAAGCCGGTGCCGACGCGGCCGCGATAGATCAGCTTGCCATTGTCCCAGGTACCCAGCAGCAATGACGCGAAGGTCGACTTCTTCTCGGATGGCCGCCAGCCGCCGATGACGAATTCCTGGCGCTGGATGCACTTGATCTTGAGCCATTCGCGCGTGCGAGCGCCGATGTAGTGGCTGCGCCCAAGCTTGGCGACCATACCCTCGTAGCCGCCCTCGCACATCGCCTTGAAGAACTTCTCGCCCTGGCCTTCGATGTGCTCGGAGAACTGCACGGCGGATTTTGCGCTGGGCTTGCCCAGCAGCTTGCGCAACCGTTCCTTGCGCTCGACGAGCGGCAGCTTGCGTAGATCCTCGCCGTCCTGCTCGAGGAGGTCGAAGACGAAATAAGTGAGGGGCGCGCCCGAGGAGAGGGCGTCCTTGAGGGTCGAGAAATCGGTCCGGCCGTCCTTGAAGGCGACGATCTCGCCGTCGAGCAACGCCGAGCCCTTGGTCAGCCTGGAAAGTGGTTCCACCATGGGATGGAACTGCTCGGTCCAGTCGTTGCCGTGGCGCGTGTAGATGCGGACCTGATCGCCGGCGACGGCGGCGAGCGCGCGGTAGCCGTCGTACTTCATCTCGAACAGCCAGTCATCGCCGGTGGGGATTTCGTCGACGAGCGTCGCGAGCTCGGGTTCCTGGAAGTCCGGCAAGGACACTGCGCCGGACTTGGTCCAGACGTTGGCGCTCGGGACCTTGCGGCCGGCAGCCGGCTTGCGCCTGGGCTTGTTGCCCCTGGCGATGCCCTCTAGGTCGCGGCCGGTCTCGACGCTGGTGGTGAACTCTTCGGTCAGCCCGTCGGTGCGGGTGGCGTACTCATCATTGTGCTTGATCAGCAGCCAGTTCTCGCGGGCCCCGCTGCGGGTCTTCTGGTCGCGGCCCTTCATGTGGACGAGGACCCATTCGCCCTTCATGCGCTTGCCGTGGAGCACGAATTTGAGGTCGCCCTTCTTCAGGCCCTCGTGCGGATCGCCGATCGGCTCCCAGGTGCCTTCGTCCCACAGCATCACCGTGCCGCCGCCATACTGGCCCTTGGGGATGGTGCCCTCGAAGCCGCCATAGTCGAGCGGGTGGTCTTCGACGTGGACGGCGAGACGCTTGTCGGCGGGGTTGGTGGAGGGCCCCTTGGTGACGGCCCAGCTCATCAGCACGCCATCGAGCTCAAGGCGGAAATCGTAGTGCAGGCGCGTCGCATCGTGCTTCTGCACCACAAAGCTCAGGGCCTTGGCCTTGCGCTTGCCGGTTGCTTGGCCGGAGGGCTCGGCGGTTTTGCTGAAGTCGCGCTTCGACTGATAGGTCTTGAGCTTGTCGGTGGCGGAGGCCATCAGCTCGCCTTCTTCCGCGGTGCGGCCTTGTGGGCCGCAGCCTTCTTCGCGGGAGTCTTCTTAGCAGACGCCTTGGCGGCTGTCGTGCCGCTGCCGCCTTCGAGGCTTTTCTTCAGCGCCGCCATCAGATCGATGACGTTGCCGGTTTCCTTGCGCGGCTTTTCCTCGGCAACCTCGATCTTGCGGCCCTTGGCCTTGAGCTTGCGGGCGATCAGCTCGCGCAGCGCCGCCTGGTAGTGGTCCTTGAAGATTTTCGGATCGAACCTGTCGGTCTTCTTGTCGATGAGGGCGGTGGCGACCGCGAGGAGGTCCTCGTCGGCGGACTTGGCGGGGATTTCGGAGAAGAACGAGTCGGACTTCTTGATCTCGTCCTCATAGTGCAGCGTTTCGAGCAGCATGCCCTTGCCGCAGGGACGGATGGCGACGAGGTACTCCTTGCCGCGCAACGCGAGCTGGCCCAGCCCGACCTTTTTCGCCTTGCGCATGGCGTCGCGGACGACGCGGAAGGCGTCCTCCGCCAGCTCGTCGGCCGGCGCGATGTAGTAGGCGGCGTCGTAGTAGAGCGGCGGGATTTCGCCGTCGTCGACGAACTGCACGAGGTCGAGCGTCTTTTTGGTCTCGAGCTTGACGGCGTCGAGCTCGTCGTCGTCGATCAGGACGTATTCGCCCTTTTCGTACTCGTAGCCCTTCTTGATCTCGTCGGGGCTCACCGGGCCGACGCCGTCGACCACCTTCTGGTAGTGGATGCGCTTGCCGGTCGGCTCGTGGATCTGGTTGAAGGTCGTGACGCCGCTCGACTTGTGCGCGGTGAACATCTCGACATTGATGGAAACCAGGCTCAGCCGCAGCTGGCCTTTCCACATCGGGCGCGAACCTGCCATTCTCCGACCCCGCGATCTGGGCATAACTCGGCAATTCAACGGTGGTTTAGCGGCATTTGTTCCGCATCCATTGCACGGCGAACAGGCGCTGCATATTTCTTACGCAGTCCTGCGCCGAAGCTCGCAAACCCCGGCGCCGGCAGGGGAGAGTTCCGATGCAATTTGCGCTCGACGGGTTGAGCATCACGCTGATCGTGCTGGGAGTTCTGGCGATCCTGGTGCTCCTGGCCGGGGTCAAGACCGTGCCGCAGGGGTACAATTTCACGGTCGAACGCTTCGGGCGGTACATCCGTACGATGAAGCCGGGTCTCAGCCTCATCATCCCGTTCGTCGACGGCATCGGCCGGAAGATGAACATGATGGAGCAGGTGCTCGAGGTGCCGCAGCAGGAGGTGATCACCAAGGACAACGCCTCGGTGACGGCCAATGCGGTGACGTTCTACCAGGTGCTGGACGCGGCGGCGGCCGCCTATGAGGTGGCGCATCTGCAGAACGCTATCCTCAACCTCACCATGACCAACATCCGTACCGTGATGGGGTCGATGGACCTCGACGAGCTGCTCAGCCATCGCGACGAGATCAACTCCCGGCTGCTGCGCGTGGTCGATGCGGCGGTGTCGCCCTGGGGGATCAAGATCACCCGCATCGAGATCAAGGATATCGATCCACCGCGCGACCTGGTGGAATCGATGGGCCGGCAGATGAAAGCCGAGCGCGAGAAGCGCGCTACGGTGCTCGAGGCGGAAGGCAAGCGTCAGTCGGCGATCCTCACCGCCGAAGGGCTCAAACAGTCGCAGATCCTCGAAGCCGAGGGCCGGCGCGAGGCGGCGTTCCGCGATGCCGAGGCGCGCGAGCGGTCGGCGGCGGCCGAGGCGAAGGCGACACAGATGGTGAGCGAGGCGATCGCTTCGGGCAATGTGCAGGCGATCAACTACTTCGTCGCCAACAACTACATCAAGGCGCTCGAGGGACTGGCGCGCTCGCCCAACCAGAAGGTGCTGATGCTGCCGGTCGAGGCGGCGAGCGTCATCGGCGCGATCGGCGGCATCGCCGAAATCGCCAAGGAGACATTCGGGTCGTCCACCACGCCGCCGTCGCCGCGGCCGAACGGCTCGCGGCCGCCCTCGACGGGCAACCAGTAACGGCTAGAGGAGCATTCCAATGGTTCTGCTCGATCTGTTCCAGACATACGGTCCCTGGGCCTGGTTTGTCACCGGGCTGATCCTGCTGGCACTGGAGCTCGTGGTGCCGGGCGGCTACTTCCTGTGGCTTGGCGTTGCGGGCCTGCTGACCGGAGTGCTGGCGTTCGTGCCCAGCCTCGGCTGGCCCTGGCAGTTCACCATTTTCGGGGTGCTGGCGCTGCTGATCGTGGTCGGCTGGACACTGGTGACGCGCAACCGCAAGCGCGAAACCGACAATCCGTACCTCAACCAGCGTGCGAACCGCTTCATCGGCCATGAGGCGGTGATCGACGAGCCGATCCGCGACGGCTTCGGGCGGCTGGCGCTCGGCGATTCGATCTGGCGCATTGCCGGCCCCGACCTCGCCGCCGGACAGAAGGTGCGCGTCGTCGGCGCCGATGGCGCGGTGCTCAAGGTGGAAGCCGTAGGGTAGGTTACGGCTTCAGGCCCACCGGGACCGGTGGCTTCTCGTCGAGAAGCAGGATCGAGATGCGCTCGTTGGCGGCCATGTAGGGCGAGCTGGGGAAGAACGGGTCGGCGTCGGCGCGGCCGACGACGCTTTCGATGCGGTCGGCCGAAAGCCCGAATTCCTGCAGGATCGAGCGCGTCATGTTGGCGCGATCGAAGCTCAATTCCCACGGTCCGTAGTGCGGGTCGTATTTGCCGCCTGCCGCGACGTAGCCCGAGATGCGGACCCGGTTGGGCAGCCGTTGCAGCAGCGGCGCCATGGCGGCGATGGCCTTGCGGGTCATCTCGAGCGGGTACTTGCTGCCCGAGGGGAACATCGCCCGGCCGTCGCGGTCGATGATCTCAATCTCGGTGCCGTCGGGCGTCTGCTGCATGAAAATGTGGTCGGCGACGGCGGTGATGTCCGGCTGGTCCTGGAACGCCTGCTTCAGCGTCTGCGCCGCGAGGCCGAACTGCGCCTGCCGCTCGATCACGGTCCGCGCCTTGGTCCAGGTGTTGGCCTCCTGGCCCTGGTTGGCGTACTGCGCGCGGTCCTTGCTGGCGAACTCGGTGGCGCCTTTCGTCGGCTCGGCGGTGACATTTTGCAGAAAATCGCGCCTTGGATTGCCCAGGCGCTCGATCATGCCGCTCATTTCGCGGACCGGCTGGATGCCGAAGGCATCCTGCACCGAGCCCGCAGCCTGCTTCAGCTTTTCGGCGTCCTGCACCGAAAAACTCAGCAGCATGACGAAGAACGCCATCAGCAGGCTCATCAGGTCGGCGAAGGAAACGACCCAGGTCGAGCCGTGGCCGCCGCCGCCCCCATGCGAGGCTTTTCGGACGACGATCTTCATGCTGCTTCGAGGAGCTGGCCGCGCGCATGAAGCGGCAGGTAGCTGGCGAGCTCGTCCTTGATCGAAGAGGGGTTCTTGCCGTCGCGGATCATCACCAGCGCCTCGATGATGAGGGTGCGGTTGGTTGCTTCCTCGGCGGCGCGGTTGGCGAGCTTGTCGGCGA
This sequence comes from Devosia sp., assembly GCA_051953275.1. Taxonomy (GTDB): domain Bacteria; phylum Pseudomonadota; class Alphaproteobacteria; order Rhizobiales; family Devosiaceae; genus Devosia_A. The sequence goes on from JBQCIY010000089.1 coordinate 36,665, forward strand.
CCGGCAGCGCGAGGACGTTGGCGACGACGGCGCCATAGAGCGTGGTGAGCAGCGCAATCGCCATGCCCGGGCCGATCTTTTTGGGATCGTCCATGTGGCCGAACATGGAGACGAGGCCGATCAGCGTGCCGACCATGCCCATGCCGGGTGCGGCTTCGCCGAGGGCCTTGAAAATCTTGTTGGCGGTTTCGAGCCGTTCGTAGTCGAGGTCGCGCTCGCGTTCGAGCGAGTGGCGCACCGCCTCGGCGGTGTAGCCGTCGGCGATCATGCGCACGCCGCGTTCGAGGAATGTGTCGGTGATGGGGATCTGCTCGAGCGCGATGGGGCCGAAGCGGCGCATGGTCTCGGCGATCTCGGCGATCTGGTCGATGACCGCGATGGGCGAGGTGTGCTTGTACAGAAAGATCGACTTGAGGCCGAGGCGGAAGGCGCTGAAGAAGCCGCCGATGGTGTAGCGCGCCATCACCGCCATGGTGGCGCCGCCGATGACCACGAAGGTCGCGAGCAGGCTCATGAACGAGGTCGGATTGCTGCCCTCGAGCAGGATGGCAATCAGCAGCATACAGAGGCCGCCGAAAATGCCGATGACGGTTGCGATATCCACGACGCTATTCCCCAAACCAGGCGCCAGGCTTCTGCCGGCTTGGGAATGACCATCGCTGTCAGACGATAAATCGGGCTTAAGTCGGCTGGTTAAATCGAGGTCAATAGGTTCGGCCGGCGCAGGCGGAAAAGCTTCCTTAACCATAAGCTGCAAGGCTTTGTTTACGCCGTTGCAGGCTTCGGAGTTCGCTTTGCGGTTCGCGCTGCCCATCGCCAGGCTGTGGCTCGTGGTGTTCGCCACGGGCGGGCTGTGGCTCGGCACGGGCGCCGCACGGGCTCAGGATGCGGGGAATACGCCCCCGATCGACTGGAGCGTTGGCCTGCGCGGCAGCTACTCGCATTCGAGCCTCAACGGGGTGACCTACGAGGGCATCATCGCGCCCGACCTGCGGCTTACGCTGCAGGGGCCGACCAACACCAGCAGCCTCGATACCGGCGGGGAGTTCTCGATCGACCAGAACAAGATGGTGCAGATCGGGGATGCGCATGTGAACGGCGACGCCACCATGCAGCTCAATGAAGATACGAGCGTCGAGGGCATCGCCAACCTGCGGCTGAGCCAGCCCAGCGCCAACGACTCGACATTGCCGGCCGGCACCGTGACTCCGCCGCTCGAGTTGGACGGCACCGCCTCCGGCAGCATCACCCGGAAGCTCGGACATTTCGATCTCAAGGGCACGCTCACGGGCGAGCGCTTCATCGAGGGGCCAACGACGCTCACCGGCGGGGTGAAGGTCGACAACACCAACCTCAGCTACTGGCGTGGCGCCGGCGAGTTGCGTATCGGCTACGAGATCACGCCTATCGTCTCGGTTTTCGTTGATGGCGCCGACTCCTATTCGAAGTTCGACGCGGCCGACCCGGTGGTGCACCGCTTCCTCGACGGCCGGACCTACACACTGCGCGGCGGCGTCAGCTACACGCAGCCGGGAACGCTCGAGGCGGAGGCCTCGTTCGGCCGGGCCTGGCTGGACTACACCGATGCGGGCGTCACGGATACCCAGAGCTGGGTCGCCGACGGTAGCCTGACCTTCACGCCGGACGCGACGACGACGCTGGTCGGTTCGCTCAACACAACCCTCGCGCCCTCGACCACGGTGAGTGGCGACACCGACCTGGGCTATACGCTCAACGGTACGGCCAAGGTCCAGCTCAACCCCTGGGTGACGCTGCGCGGCTCGACCGGCGCCTACCGCACGGTGACGCTCGCGGCGGGGAACACCGACTGGGGCTACAGCGCGGGGGTCGGCGTCGACCTCGCGAGCTCCCGGCACGTGGTGTGGTCGGCGGACTATCTGTTCACGCACGACGACTCGTCGGTCAACGGCGTCAACGACACGCATGCGGTGACCGTGGGCGTTACGGTGAAGCGGTAGAACTCAGTTCGAGAGGATTTTCTTGAGCTCGCCCAGGAACTGGCCGCGGATGTCGGGGCGGTCCAGCGCGAAGGCGACGTTGGCCGTCAGGAAGCCGATCTTGCTGCCGCAATCGAAGCTCTGGCCGCGGTACTTGACGCCGGTGAAGGGCTGCTGGCGCATCAGCACCTGCATGGAGTCGGTGAGCTGGATTTCGCCGCCGGCGCCGCGCGGCTGCTTCTCGATCAGCGAGAAAATCTCGGGCTGGAGGATGTAGCGGCCGGAGATGATGAGGTTGGACGGCGCCTCTTCGGCCTTGGGCTTTTCGACCATGCCGGTGATGGCAAAGCCGCTGTCCGGCCCGTCGCCGCGCGCCACGACGCCGTATTTAGAGACGTCCTCGTGCGGTACTTCCTCGACGGCTAGCACGTTGCCGCCGCTCGTCTCGTAGGCGTCCATCATCTGCTTGAGGACCCCCGGATTGCCCTTGAAGATCATGTCGGGGAGCAGCAGCGCGAACGGCTGGTTGCCGACGATTTCGCGGGCGCACCAGACAGCATGGCCGAGGCCGAGCGGTTCCTGCTGGCGGGTGAAGACGGTCTGTCCGGCCTGCGGCAGGTCACGATGCAGCTCGTCCAGGGCCCAGCTCTTGCCGCGCTCCTCGAGCGTATGCTCGAGCTCGAACTGCTTGTCGAAATGATCCTCGATCACGCCCTTGTTGCGGCCCGTGATGAAGACGAAATGCTCGATCCCGGCTTCGCGCGCCTCATCCACCGCGTACTGGATCAGCGGCCGGTCGACCACGGTCAGCATTTCCTTGGGCATCGCCTTGGTGGCGGGAAGAAACCTGGTCCCCAGACCGGCGACGGTGAAAACAGCGGTGCGGACGCGCTTACTCAAGACCTTTGGGCTCCCGGCTCACGTAATTTTCTGGCAATGAAGCGACCCTAGCATCGCCTCGTTTAATCGGAGTTTAGCCGGAATGACAGTGCTCGTGACGGGTGGAGCGGGATATATCGGCAGCCATATGGCGCTCCGGCTGGGTGATGCGGGCGAACCCACGGTGGTGCTCGACAACCTCAGCACCGGGTTCGACTGGGCGGTCGACCATCGCGCGACGTTCGTCCAGGGCGACGCCGCCGACATGGAGTTCGTCGGCAGGCTGATCCGCCAGCACGGGATCACCGAAATCATTCACTTTGCCGGCTCGATCATCGTGCCGGAGTCGGTGACCGATCCGCTCAAATACTACCGCAACAACACCTCGACCTCGCGCAACCTCTTGGAGGCAGCGGTCGAAGGCGGGGTGGAGCGGTTCATCTTTTCTTCGACCGCGGCGGTCTACGGCATGACCGGGCTCGCACCGGTCGAGGAGACGACACCGCTGCAGCCGCTGTCGCCCTACGGACGGAGCAAGCTGATGACCGAGTGGATGCTGGCCGACGTCGCGGCCGCGCATCCGATCAAGTACGGTGTGCTGCGCTACTTCAACGTCGCCGGGGCCGACCCGCAGGGGCGCTCGGGGCAATCGACGCCGTTCGCCACGCACCTGATCAAGGTCGCGGCGCAGACGGCGCTGGGGCAACGCCAGAAGATGGATATCTTCGGCACCGACTATCCGACGCCCGACGGCACCTGCGTGCGCGACTACATCCACGTCACCGACCTGATCGAGGCGCACAAGCTGCTGCTCGACCATCTGCGCGCCGGTGGCGCGTCGACGACGCTCAACTGCGCCTATGGCCAGGGCTACTCGGTGCGGCAGGTGATCGACACGGTGAAGGCAGTCTCGGGCGTCGATTTCCGCGTCGACGAAGGACCTCGGCGCGCCGGGGACCCGGCCTCGATCACCGCGACGGGGCAGAAGGTCCGGGCGGAGCTCGGCTGGGCGCCGCAGCACGACGACCTCACCGAGATCGTACAGACGGCGCTCGACTGGGAGCGCTACCTGATGCGGCGCAATCGGTAGCCCGACTCAGTTATCGTCATCAGTGTTTGCCTAGCCTGCCCGGCGTCATTCCGGCGAAAGCGGAATCCAGGCTGGGCTCTCGGATGTCCGGACATGTGGTCTGGATTCCCGCTTTCGCGGGAATGACGTCGTGGAGGCACAGATGCGCTTTTGGACTGCTCTCGTCCTTTTTGGGATCCTCACCCTGCCGGCCCATGCCGACGACTTCTCGGATTTCCTGCATGCGTTCGAGCCGACGGCGGTGGCCGCCGGAATCTCGCCGGACGTCTATGAGGCGGCGACGAAGGGCATCCAGCCCGATGCGTCGATCGAGAAGCTGGTGCAGACCCAGCCCGAGTTCAACACGCCGATCTGGACCTATCTCGACCAGCGGGTCAGCGATACGCGCATCAAGGCGGGGCTCGCTGCGTTCAAGAAGAACCGCGCTCTATTCATGAAGATCCACAAGCGCTACGGCGTCGATCCGTATCTGCTGGCGGCCATCTGGGGGATCGAAACCAACTACGGCTCGGTGCTGAACAATCCCAAGCTGATCAAGCCCGTGATCCCGTCGCTGGCGACGCTGGTGTATCTGCATCGCAGCCGCTACGAGCTCGACAAGCTCGATTTCATCGCGGCGCTGAAGCTGGTGCAGCGGGGGCCGCTCGATGCCCAGCACCTGGTCGGCTCGTGGGCGGGCGCCATCGGGGCGCTGCAGGTCAATCCGGCGAACGTGGTGGCGCACGGCACGGACGGGGACGGGGACGGCAAGATCGATTTGCAGGATTCGTTGCCCGATGCGCTGGCCACCAGCTCGAAATACCTGCTGGCGCTCGGCTACAAGCCGAACCTCGAATGGGGATACGAGGTGACGGTGCCTGCCAAGTTCGACTATCCGATCGTCGACCGCGATAATCTCAAGCCGATCCGCTATTTCGCCGCGCTGGGAGTGAAGCGGGTCAAGGGCAAGAAGTTCGCCGATACCTCGCTGCCGGTCTTCTTCTATGCGCCGGCCGGGGCAAAGGGACCGAAATTCCTGATGACGAGGAATTTCCAGGTGCTCAAGGGCTACAACCAGTCCGACAGCTATGCCCTGGCGGTGTCGCATCGCGAGGATCGGCTCAAGGGCACCAAGGACTTCATCACGCCCTGGCCGCGCGACACCAAGTTCCCCGATACCGACCAGCGCAAGGCGATCCAGGCGGCGCTGATCAAGCTCGGCTACCTCGACGGCGTGCCCGACGGGCGGTTCGGTCCGGCCACGTCGGCGGCCTACGCCAAGTACCAGAAGAGCAAAGGCGAAGTGGCTGACGGCTTCGTCACGCTCGATGCCTATGACGAGCTGGTCGGCGGCAAATAGCACCACGCCGGTGCCGCCGCCCTGCCTTCATTTCGGCCGCAAAGGCAGGCATAGTCCGCGCCATGCTTCGCCGCCTGATCCTCGCCGTCGTGATTGCCATGCTGGTCGTGGGCGACCATGCGCCGGTACTGGCGCAGGGCCTGTTCGGCTTCGGCAACAACGACCAGCAACAGCAGCAGGGCGCCCAGCAGCCGAAGCGGCGGACGCTGTTCGACATGCTGTTCGGCGGTGGCGACCAGCAGCAGCCGCCGCCTCCGCCGGTGGTGGTCAAGCCCAAGAAGGCGGCACTGCCGCCGCCCCCCAAGCCGCAGACGCAGAAGGCGGCGAACGCGACGCGGCTCGCGGTGTTCGGCGACACGATGGCGGTCGACCTCGCCGCGGCGCTCGACCGCTTCTATACGGACGATCCCAACATCGTGGTGGTCAACCAGGGGGTCGGCAATTCGGGCTTTGCGCGGCCGGACTACTTCGACTGGGATAAGACCGTCGCCGATCAGGTGAGCAAGAACAGCTTCGACATCGCGGTGATGATCGTCGGCATCAACGACAAGCAGACGATCCGGCAGGACGGCGCCTCGGTCAAGGCGCTGACGCCCGACTGGGACGACATCTACAAGGCCCGCGTGGCGGCGTTCGTGTCGGCGGTCCACGGCGCCAACAAGCCGTTGATCTGGGTCGGCTTGCCGCCGATGGCCGATGACACGCTCAATACCGCACTGAGCGACATCAGCTCGATCCAGCGGCTGGCGGTGTTTGCCGGCGGTGCCGATTTCCTCGATATCTACGACCGGTTCGTCGACGACAACGGCGACTATTCCGCCACCGGTCCCGACATCAACGGCAACATCGTCAAGCTGCGCAAGGACGACGGCGTGCGGCTGACGGCGGCGGGCGCCGATAAACTCGCGTTCTACCTGAGCCAGCAACTCAAGCTCTACTATCACGGCGGCGGCGACACCGGCCTCGTGGTGGCCGACGCGCTCGCCGGCACCGATGCCGCGATCATGGTGCGGCCGCCCTATCAGGGGCTCGGGCAGACGCGTCTGCTGGAAGTTGCCGGCGCGGTGATTCCGCTGAGCCAGACGCCCAAGCGCGCCAACGAGCTGGTGACGGCGGCCGCCGCGCCGGCGCCATCCGGATTCGACCTCGCGCAGATGCTCGACGCACCCCAGGGCCGGGTCGACGATTTCGGCGTCGGCAAGGCACCGACCGAGGCGACGTCGGCGAAGCCCGAGGCGGCGGCGGCATCGGCGCGGCCGCCAGCATCGGTGGCGACGAACTAGCTCGGCCGTCATGGCCGGACTTGATCCGGCCACCCAGCGGAATCCTGAGCTTGTTCCGAACGCGGTTGGGTCCCCGGGTCAAGCCCGGGGATGACGGAACCGAAAAATCAGCGCGGCAGCGTGGTCGCGCCCATCAAGCTCAGGTCGATCGCGCGGGCGCACTGGCGGCCTTCGCGGATGGCCCAGACGACCAGCGACTGACCGCGGCGCATGTCGCCGCAGGAGAACACCTTGGGCCTGCTCGTCTGATAGCGAAGCGTATCCGCCGCGACATTGCCGCGCTTGTCGAGCTCGACGCCGAGGTCCTTGACCATACCCTCCTGCACCGGGCCCAAAAAGCCCATGGCAAGCAGGACGAGATCGGCCTTGAGGTCGAACTCGGTTCCAGGGATGGGCTGGAACTTGCTGTCGGCGCGGGCGCAGACGAGCTTCTTGACCTGGCCGTTCTCGCCCTCGAAGCGGAGGGTGGCGACAGCGAAGTCACGCACCACACCTTCTTCCTGCGACGACGAGGTTCTGAGCTTGAGCGGCCAGAGCGGCCAGGTGAGCTCCTTGTTCTCGTGCTCGGGCGGCATGGGCATGATCTCGATCTGGGTGACCGAGAGCGCGCCCTGCCGGTTGGAGGTGCCGATGCAATCCGAGCCGGTGTCGCCGCCGCCGATCACCACCACATGCTTGCCCCTCGCGAGGATCGGCTTCACGTTGTCGAGCGGTTCCTCGGAGACGCGGCGGTTCTGCTGCGGCAGGAAATCCATGGCGAAATGAATGCCGTCCAGCTCGCGGCCGGGGATCGGCAGGTCGCGCGGCTTTTCGGCGCCACCGGCGAGGGCAATCGCATCGTACTGCGCCTCGAGCTCGGCCACCGACACGTCGCGGCCGACATGCACGCCATAATGGAAGGTCACGCCCTCGGCCTGCATCTGCGTGACGCGGCGGTCGAGGTGGCGCTTTTCCATCTTGAAGTCGGGGATGCCGTAGCGCATCAGCCCACCGGCCTTGGCGTTCTTCTCGTAGACGTGGACATCATGGCCGGCGCGGGCGAGCTGCTGCGCGCAGGCGAGGCCCGACGGGCCGGAGCCGATGACGGCGACCTTCCTGCCGGTCTTGTTCGGGTTGACCTCGGGCGTGATCCAGCCCTGTTCCCAGCCCTTGTCGACGATGGCGCATTCGATCGTCTTGATGCTCACCGGCTGCTCGATGATGTTGATCGTGCAGGCCGCCTCGCACGGGGCGGGGCAGATGCGGCCGGTGAATTCCGGGAAGTTATTGGTCGAGTGCAGGTTGCGCAGCGCCTTCAGCCAGTCGCCGCGATAGACGAGGTCGTTCCAGTCCGGGATCTGGTTATTGACCGGGCAGCCGTTGTGGCAGAACGGCACGCCGCAATCCATGCAGCGCGCGGCCTGGTCGCGCGTACCCTTGTCGCCGAGCGGGATGACGAACTCGCGATAGTTCTGCAGACGCTCCTTGACCGGAAGATAGTCGCGGTCGTCCTTCTCGATTTCGAGGAAGCCGGTGATCTTGCCCATAACGCCTACTCCGCCGCGACCTGAAGCCGGGCCTGTTCCTTTTCGAGCTCGGCGAGAGCCCGGCGGTACTCGACCGGCATGACCTTCCGGAACTTCGGCAGGTACTCGGCCCAGTTGTCGAGGATTTTTGCGGCCACGGTGGAGCCGGTGAAGCTCTTGTGGCGCTGGATCAATGCCTTGAGGCGGTCGGCGTCGCCGCTGCCGAGGTTGGACATGATCTCGACCAGACCCGAGGTCTCGAGGTCGCCGCCATGGCCGTACTCGCGCTCGGAGATCATCTCCTCTTCGACCACCGGCTCGAGCGACACCATCGACATGTTGCAACGGCTCTCGAACGTGCCGTCCTCGTCGAGAACGTAGGCGATGCCGCCCGACATGCCGGCCGCGAAGTTGCGGCCGGTGCGGCCGAGCACGGCGACGACGCCGCCGGTCATGTATTCGCAGCCATGGTCGCCGGTGCCTTCGACGACCGCAAGGGCGCCGGAGTTGCGCACGGCGAAGCGTTCGCCGGCGACGCCGCGGAAGTAGCACTCGCCTTCGGTGGCGCCATAGAGCGCGGTGTTGCCGATGACGATCGAGTCTTCGGGCTTCGCCGCCGACTTCTCGGACGGGCGCACCACCAGCCGGCCGCCGCTCAGGCCCTTGCCGACATAGTCGTTGGCTTCGCCGACGAGATCGATCGAAACGCCCCTCGCCAGGAACGCGCCAAAGCTCTGCCCGCCGGTGCCGGTGAGCGAGATGGCGATGGTGTCCTCGGGCAGCCCGGCCTGGCCGTAGCGCCGGGCGACTTCGCCCGAGATCATGGCGCCGGCGGTGCGGTCGGTCGAGGCGATGGTCTCGCTGATCTGCACCGGCGTCCCGGACTCGAGCGCGGGCCTGGCCTTCTCGATCAGGCGGCGGTCGAGCACCTTGTCGATCGGATGGTTCTGCTTCTCGCTGTGGAAGATCGCGACAGCATCCGGGTTGGCCGGCTTGTGGAACAGCCGGCTGAAATCGAGCCCCTTGGCCTTCCAGTGGGTGACGACCTCGGTCTTGTCCAGCATCTGCATCTGGCCGACCATCTCGTCGAACTTGCGATAGCCCAGCGCGGCCATCAGTTCGCGCACCTCTTCAGCGACGAAGAACAGGTAGTTGATGACGTGCTCGGGCTTGCCGGTGAAGCGGGCGCGCAGCACCGGGTCCTGCGTGGCGATGCCGGTGGGGCAGGTGTTGAGATGGCACTTGCGCATCATCACGCAGCCGGCCGCGATCAGCGGCGCGGTGGCGAGGCCGAACTCGTCGGCGCCGAGCAGGGCGCCGATGACCACGTCGCGGCCGGTGCGGATGCCGCCGTCGACCTGCACGGCGATGCGGC